>CAZZDB010000262.1:0-2005 GCA_964652485.1 uncultured Oleiharenicola sp. | reverse complement strand
CTCGAGCCCGCGAGGGTCACGGCCATCCGCACCAGCTTGGCCCGCTGCCACATGATCTCCAGCTGGCCTTCATAATGCGCGCGCTGTTCCACTTGCGCACCGTTCAGCTGGCCCGCGAGAATCCGCGTGCGGTCCACGATGCGGCCCATGCGGTTCGTCAGGGTGATGAGCAGGGCGCCCACGCCCGACAGCAGGATGACGGGGGTGATCGAAAGCTGGATGACGGGGAGGATCGAGCTGGGCAGGACGGGTTCCATCGCCCCGACCGTAGACGCGCGGAGCCTCAGGGCAACCCTGCTCGTTCACCGGGCCGCGGCACACACCAGGGCCAGCGCCACGGCCCCGGGCACGGCCTGCACCCACAAAATCTTCCGGCTCGCCGTCGCCGCCCCGAAGATACCCGCGATGATCACGCACGACAGGAAAAATACCTTGACGGTGTGGCCGTCCGCCCCGGCCAGCAGACCCCAGGCGAGCCCCGCCGCTAGGAAACCGTTGTACAAGCCCTGATTGGCCGCGAGCGACCTGGTCAGTTGCGCCTGCTGCTCGGTCAGGGCAAACACCCGCCGGCCATACGGCTTCGTCCAGAGGAACATTTCCAATACGAGAAAATACAGGTGCAGCAGGGCGACCAGGACAACGAGTCCGTCCGCGAGGGGCTTCATGCGCCCAGTCAGCCGGGCCAATCGCATCGATGCAACGCCGCAGTCGTTGCGCCGCGGTGACGACCCCGCGATGTCAGTTCAAAGTTGCGCCATCCCCGACCCCGGTGCACCCTCGATTCCTCCGCCCTCCGGCCTGTGTGCCCGGCAATCAACCCCATGAAAAAATCCCAACTCCTCCTCGCGCTGCTCGCCCTTACCACGGGCGTGTTGGCGCAAGACCAGAACCCCGCCGCCCCGGCCAACGCCGCCAAGCTGGCCCTCGCCCGCGAGACGATCTCCGCCATGCACGCCGACACGATGTTCGACAATATGGCTGCCCAGATGAAACAGATGGCCGGCCAGATGGTCCAGCTCCCCCGCGAGACCACACCCGAACAGCGCAAGAAGGCCGAGGAGCTCCAAGGTAAGATCATGGACCTGTCCATGACCGCCGCCAAGGGCATGGTCGCGAAGATGGATGAGGTTTACGCGAGCGTCTACAGCGAGGCCGAGTTGAGGGCCATGAAAACCTTCTTCACCTCGCCCGAAGGCCAGTCGATGATGTCCAAACAGTCGCAAATCATGGCCCAGATCATGCCCTTGGTGCAGCAGATGCAGCGCGACCTCATGCCGAAGATCAAGCAACTGGTCGATGAAGCCAAGGCGGCTGACAAGCCCGCCCAGGCCCCGGCGCCGGACGCGAAGGCTCCCGCAGCCCCGGCCAGCGGCAAATAGTCGGTTCGTTCGCGCCGCCTCCTCCCGATCCAAGCGCAAGCCCGCCGTCACCCGGCGGGCCTTTTTTGCGCCCCACGGGAGGTGTTCCGCGCTTTCCTTCCCTTCATCAGTGCTTATCCGTGTAACCCGTGGCTGCTCCTTCCTCCGCTTCGCTGACCGGCGTCCTCGAGCGCATCATCTTCTTCAACGAGGAGAACCACTACACCATCGCGGAGTTGAAGCCCGAGAAGGCTCCGGCGGCCGCAGCCGAGACCGACCGCGTCACCATCGTCGGCGCGCTGCCGGGCGTGCAATGCGGCGAGACCCTGCGGCTCACGGGCGAATGGACCCGCCACGCGCAGCACGGTGCGCAATTCAAGATCCTCTCCTACCAGTCCGAGCTTCCCTCCTCCGTCTACGGCATCCGCAAATACCTCGGCAGCGGCCTCGTGCCCGGCATCGGCAAGGTCTACGCCAACAAGATCGTCGACACCTTCGGCACCGACACCTTCCGCGTCCTCAGCGAGGAATCCGGCAAGCTGCGCAAGGTTCCCGGCATCGGCAAGGTCCGCGCCACGTCCATCAAGCAGGCGTGGGAGGAGCAGAAGACCCTGCGCGAGGTGCACATCTTCCTCCAGACCTACGGC
>CAZZDB010000261.1:0-2237 GCA_964652485.1 uncultured Oleiharenicola sp. | reverse complement strand
TGGCGCTTGGTGAGGGTGATGCCGAGCAGGCGCGCCCCGACCTCGGCATCCTCGAAGAACATCTCGTAGAAGTCGCCCAGGCGGAAAAGCAGCAGTGTGTTCGCCGGGAGGCCGCGTTTGACCTCGAAGTATTGGACCATCATCGGCGTTAGTTTCTCAGCCATGGGAAAGGGAAGGGGATTCAGGAGTCTGAAATCGTCCAAATCAACACCTTGCTGCAGCGGGGTGAATTCTTGAACCGGCAGCACCGCGCCATGGACTGGAGAGCGCGAGTAATCCGGCAAGAAGTCGCATGGGGGAAAGGTCCGGCGGTCAGTAGCTGAGTCGCGCCAGGCAATCGCCAACCAATCGGGCCCATAAGGGATACGCTTCGGGCCGCAGGTGGGTGCCGTCACTGCTCAGTTCAGGTCGCAAGTGCCCCTCGTGGGCCAGCACGGCGTTGAGGTCGAGGAACAAGACCTTGTTCGCCTCGCAATAGGCAAGCAGGCGGGCATTGAGCGTGGAAATCTGGGCGTTGATCTCCGGCCCGGCCACTTGAAGAATGGTGGACTCGATCACAGGTACGACTTGGTGCTCCTGCCACCAGGCAATGGCCTTTACCTGATTGTCGTAGACTCGTTCGGCCGGCACGCCGAGGGACAGGTCGTTGATGCCGCCGTTGAGGAAGACGATTTTCACCGTCGGATGCTCGCGCATGATGTCCTTGAAAGTCCAGGCGAGCTGGCCGGTCGTGTAGCCGGGGATGCCCCAGCTCAGCACCTCGGGCCGGACGAGGAGCTCGTCCCATTTGCCACCGTTGGTGATGGAGTCGCCGATCATCACGATAGTCTTGGATGGCGCAGACGATGTCGGCAGAGGAGCCGGTTCGGCGGCCCAAGCCGGCAAGGTCCACAGCACGGAGAAGGCCAGAAGGAGGATGCGGGGCGATGACATGAAAGCGGTCATGGTTGTGCGGCGGCGGGGCCCGTCGCCCAGGCACGGTTGGGTTGCGGGCCCATTTCGAACTCAAGTTTGCCGCCTCCGACGATTTCGGAGTGATAGATCCACGCGCGGTTCAGCGGCCGGCCGTTGAGCCGGGCCGACTGGATGTAGAGGTTGGCGGGCGAATTGTGATGCGCCTCGATCACGAAGTCCTTACCGCTATAATAGTGCGGATCGAGATGAAATACGATGCGCGCAAAGAGCGGACTGCTCAGATCGTAGGTCGGCTTCACGGCGCAGCCGCCGTCGAGTTCAAAGAGGCCCATGGCCCAAAGCACATAGAGCGCGCTGAGCTGACCCTCGTCCTCCTCGCCGATCCAGCCGCGTAGCGGCGAGGTGTTGTAGTCCTGCTCGAGGCATTGCCGAGTAAACTTCTGCGTGAGCCACGGCCGGCCGGAGTAGTTGAACAGAAACGGCGACTGCAGATTCGGCTCGTTGGTGAGATCGACATAACCCTTGGCGAAACCCTCCTCGAGGCGTCGGTTGAACTCTTCGCGGCCCACGAGGTCGATGAGGCCGCGAGGGTTTTGCGGGACGAAGAGGGTGTAGATCCACGCGGTGCCCTCGACGAACCCCGGGCCGTTCCAGCCGCCCTCGGTGCCGAAGTGAAAGAGGTCGGCCGGCTCGACCCAACGGCCGTCGGCGTGCCGGCGCTGCGCGTACTTCGTGACGGGATTAATGCTGTTGCGCCAGTTTTCTGAGCGGGCCTGAAAATTCTTTGCGTCGTCAGCATGACCGAGGGCGCGCGCGAATTGGGCGGCCGCCCAGTCGTCGTAGGCATATTCGAATGTGTTGGACGTCGGGCCGGCCTCTTCGGGCACGTAGCCGTGTTCCATATACGGGGCAAGGTGGCGGTTGCCGGCAAAGCCGCGGTTGGCGACGGCGACGCCGGGCGTGGTCAGGTCGTGCTTGATGGCGCGCCACGCACGCTCGGCGTCGAAATCACGGATGCCTTTCTGCCAGCTGCTCACGATGAGCGACTGCTGGTGCTGGGCGACCATGACCGACGAGTAGGCGCCGTTGACCGGGGCCTGGGGGATCCAGCCGCCGCGGTCGGCGGCCTCCAAAAAGAAATGTATCCACGAGCTGGCGAGCGCGGGGCTGTTGAGTGTCCAAAGCGGGAAGAGCGTCCACTGCGTGCCCCAAAGCGCGTCGCTGCTGTAGACCGCCGCACCGGGCGCGGCCAGTTTCTGCACCTTTCCGTTCATGTCGCGATAGGTGCCGTCGGCGTCGTTGATCACACTCTTCGACTCATA
>CAZZDB010000260.1:0-2406 GCA_964652485.1 uncultured Oleiharenicola sp. | reverse complement strand
GCGCGGGAGGTGAACTTCCGGTCGATCTTCAGCAGGTCCATCTTGCTGTAGAGTTTCTTGTAGTAGCCGGTGGCGTCGAGCTCCTCGCCCTCGGCCATGCGGGCCTGCACGGCGGCCCGTAGGAAGTTGGCGATGGAGACGCCGGGGATCTCGCTCGGGTATTGGAAGGCGAGGAAAAGGCCACTACGCGCGCGCTCGTCGGGTTCCATGGCAAGGACGGATTTGCCGTCGAGCAGCACGTCACCGCCCGTGATGGTATAATCCGGGTGGCCGGCGATGGCCTTGGCGAGGGTGCTCTTGCCGGTGCCGTTCGGACCCATGATGGCGTGCACTTCGCCCTGCTTGATGGCCAGGTTCAGGCCCTTGACGATGGGCTTGTCGCCGATGCTGATGTGAAGGTCTTTGATTTCGAGTTGGCTCATGAAAGAAAGTGACGAGGAGCACGTGGCCGATGACGAGAGGCGTCAGTTGGTGCCGTGCGGGTTGTTCGCGGCGCGGCCGCGGAACGTGAGCTCGATGGTGCGGGCATCGAATCCCGCCGGGAGCACTTGGTGCAGGCGCGCCATAAGGTCGGCCGGCAGGTCCACGTCATGGATCTGGCCGGTGGTCTCGTCGTGAAAGTGGGCGTGCTGGTGCAGGTTCGGGCAGTAGCGGGTCGGGGCGCGCTCGAGGTTGACCTGCCGGATGAGGCCGCACTGGACGAGGGTTTCGAGGCAGTTGTAGACCGTGGCCAGCGAGATGGTTGGCATCTCGGATTTCACCCGGGCGAAAATCTCGTCGGCAGTCGGGTGATCGCGTTTTTCCAGGATGACCTTGAACACCACTTCCCGCTGCGGGGTGGGCCGGAGCCCGCTGTCGGTCAGCCGTTTCGCAAGGTCAGCACAACTTTTGGCGGTAGAGTTCATGGGATGGATGCCCCAAACGAATTGGAATAAGACCGGATAGCAACAAGGATTTAGAACTATTCTAAACTAAATATATCATCCCGTTAAACAGCTACGGCCTAGTGTTTTGAGCCGGCCGGAAACACCAATGCCAAGGCTCATAGCTGATGCCCTGAGGATTATTTCGCGTATAGGAAAGATAAAATCCGAAGCTCGCGGCATGGCGCTTCAACCACCGGAACTCCCGCGTCCGCGCGAACGTGGCCTCCAGTTCAAGATGTCCCGGTGCGCCGAGATCGAGCGCGCGCCCCGTGTGATGTTCACTGCATCCAGGCACCGCGCTTACGCGGAGGATTTGTTCGATGCGCTGGCCGCCCGCGAGTTTGCGGCGGATGATGGCCGCCTGGCGCGCCACGCTGCGAAACGCTGACAAAGGCAGCAAGGTCATGTCCTCCGCGGCCGCGGCCGCCTGCATTTTCCGCCACGCCCTCGCGGTGGCCGGAGTCAGGCGGAGCATACGGCCGTCATCCTCGGCGCGTCCGATGCAGACCAGCCGCTTGGCCTCGGGCTGAATACGCCGAGCCGCCCGGCGGGCGTATTGAGCCGGAATGCCGAGCTGCCGCCACAGTGCCTGGAGATTGTCAGCCACCTTTCCCCGCGAGCCAGCGCTCGGCCTCGATCGCGGCCTGGCAGCCCATGCCCGCGGCCGTGATCGCTTGGCGGTAATGGTGGTCGGCGCAATCGCCCGCGACGTAGACGCCGGGCGTCCTCGTCTTCACCTGGCTGTGGCCGGCCGGCACAAAATAGCCCTGGTCGTCGGTATCGACCGCCTGCTTGAACGGCGCGGTGTTCGGCACGTGGCCGATCGCGACGAAGATGCCCTTGACCGGCAGCACGCTCTCGGCGCCGGTCTTGACGTTCTTCACCTTCAAGCCGCTGACGGCGCCCTCGACGACGCCCTCGACGGCGACCGGCACGCTGTCCCACACCGGCGAGATCTTCGGGTGGGCGAGGGCGCGGTCGGCCATGATCTTCGAGGCGCGGAGCGAATCACGGCGGTGAACGAGGTAGACCTTGCTGGCGAAACGCGTGAGGAACAGCGCCTCCTCGGCCGCGCTGTCGCCTCCACCGATGACGGCGACGTCCATCTTGCGGTAGAAGGCGCCGTCACAGGTCGCGCACGTGGTCACACCCTTGCCACCGTAGAGTTCCGCCTCGCCGGGGATGCCGGTGAGGCGCGGGGAGGCGCCCGTGGCGACGATCACGGTCTTCGCCTTGATCTCGCGGTCGGCGAGCTTGAGCGTGTAAGGCCAAGCAGAGGTGTCGAGGCCAGTGACCGAACCGCTCTCGTAGCGCGTGCCGAATTTCTCCGCCTGCTTGCGCAGGTTCTGCATCAACTGGAAGCCGTCGATGCCCTCCGGGAAGCCCGGGAAATTCTCGACCTCGGAGGTCGTGGTGAGTTGTCCACCCGGCAGGACGCCCTCCAGGACCAGGGGCTGCAGGTTGGCGCGGCCGGTGTAGA
>CAZZDB010000259.1:0-2450 GCA_964652485.1 uncultured Oleiharenicola sp. | reverse complement strand
GGCCGGCCGGGTCTACCCGGCGCTCATGCTGATGCACGAGCTTGGTGTGCTGGGCCGGTTCATCCCCGAGTTCCAGCCGCTGACCTGTCTGGTGCAGCACGAGTACTATCACCGGTACACCGCGGACATCCACACCCTGAACGCCATCCGGGAACTCGACACCATCTTCACCCTGGCCGGGACGGGCGCGGAACGATACCGGACGGAGCTGCACCAGACCGCCAGTCCCACGCTGCTCTATCTCATCCTCCTGCTGCACGACATCGGCAAGGGCCAGGGCATCCAAGGTCACGCCGAGGCTGGCGTGACCATTGCCGCCCCCGTGTTGAACCGCCTCCAGATCGACGCCGCGCGCCAGGCCATCGTCAACTTTATCATCAAAAATCATTTGATCATGGCACGGTTCTGGCAGAAGCACGACCTTGATGATCCCAAGACTGCCGCTGCATTTGCTGAAATCGTTGGCGACCCGGACCGGTTGCGGTATCTTTACGTCCACACTTATTGCGACGCCAACGGCACCTCGACCAGCCTGTGGAACGGCTACAAGGATTCCCTGCACCGCCGGCTCTTCGACACCACCCTGGAGCGCCTGACCCTCGGCGACAAAGTCGACACCCGCCTCCTCGAGAACAAGGAAATGACCCGCCAGAATCTCATCGCCCAAAGCATCCCCGGCATCAGCCCGGACGAGATCACGGCACACTTCAATCTGCTCCCCGAGCGCTATTTCATCCAGACTGAGGAGCCCGAGATCACGCTGCACATCCAGATGGTTAACCGGCTGCTGCACTCCATCTCCGCCGCCGACTCGCTCGGCTCCCTGCGCCCAATCATCGAGTGGAAAGACGATATCAACCGCAGCTACACCACCGTGCACGTCGTCACGTGGGACCGAGCCGGCCTGTTCTACAAGCTGGCCGGAGCCTTCAGCGTGGCGGGCCTCAGCATCCTTTCGGCGCGCATCACGACGCGCTCCGACCACATCGCGATCGACACGTTCCACGTCGTCGTGCCCGGCCGCGGCGTGGTGCAGAACCAGCAGGCCATGGAGACCTTCGCCCGCACGGTCGAGGACGGCCTCGTCGGCAACAAGGACCTGATGCCTGACATCACCGCCCAAGCGAAGAAATACGCCGCCGCCACGCGCTACAGCGCGACCAGCCAGGCCCTGCCGGCGACCTTCCCGCCGACCGTGGACGTCTATCATGAACTTTCCCTCAACCGCATCATCGTCGAGGTGCAGGCCCACGACCAGATCGGCCTGCTCTTCCGCCTCGTGAAGACGATCTCTGATCACGGCTACGACACCACCTTCGCCCGTATCAACACCGAGCGGAGCATCGCCCTCGACACCTTCTACATCGAGCCGAACAAGCCAGATGCGACGGTGGACACCGCCCGGCTGCTGGCGTTGAAGGAAGCTCTCCGCGCCCTGATCACGCCTGCCGCGACCGAGGCCGCCAGCGCCTGAGACGGCCTCACGCTCGTTGTGCCATCGTGCGGCACCCGTTTTCAGGGTGCCGAAGCCATCCGCCCGAATGGATCGCCACGGCCGGCGTCGCGAGCGCCAACCCGTTGATGCCATCGGCCGTTGCGGCCAATTTTCTCTCCCCAACCCGGTCCATACCTGTTCATCTCGGCGGCGATGAGCGCTGACGAGACGAATGATTCAGAGGTACTCTACCGGATTGCCTCGCTGGCGAACCGTGCGGCCGACGCTGCGTCCGCCCAGGGCCAGATCCTCTCCGTCATCGTCGGGGCCTTCCGGGCGGACAGCGGCTCGCTTTCCCTGCTCAGCGCCGAGAGTGGCCGGCTCGAGATCTGCGTCGAACAAGGCCTGCCGCCCGATCTCGGCGACTTTGCCCTGCGTCCCGGCCAGGGAGTCACGGGCTGGGTGGCCCTCCACGGCAAATCCCTGCTCGTGGCCGATGTGCTCGCCGAGCCGCGCTACATCTCCGCCCGCCAGGGTGTGCGCTGTGAAATGGCGGCGCCGCTGATCGTCGGCGGCCGCACCGTCGGGGTCGTGAATCTCGACGCCGACCGGGTCGGCGCTTACGATCAGGCCGACCTCGCCCGGCTGACGCGCTTCGCGGCCGAGGCCGGCACCGTGCTGCACCGCCTCTGGCAGTTCGAGCGCCTCCGCACCAATTCCACCCAACTGACCACCCTGGTCGAACTCGGCCACGCCCTCGTCGCCCAACTGGCCCCCGAGGAACTGCTTTCGACCCTCACGCAGAGCGGGCGCGCTCTCTTCAACGCCCGGCTGTGCCTGCTGCACGACTACGACAGTGCCCGGCGCGAGCTCCGGCTGCACGCCTGGTCAGCCATCGGCGACCTCGCGGCAGCCGGTTTGACCCTCCAGCAACAGACGGTGTCGGCCGACGCTTCGCTGCTCGCCGCCGTCATCCGCTCCGGCAAGTCCACCGAGTTCCAGAACATCGACGGCC
>CAZZDB010000258.1:0-2467 GCA_964652485.1 uncultured Oleiharenicola sp. | reverse complement strand
CCCGACGCCATCAAGAAGTCCACCGAGTCCGCCAAGAAGCGCATGGTCTCCGTCAAGCTCAAGGGCAGCACCATCCCGCACGAGGTCCTCGGCGAATTCGACGGCGGCAAGGTGTTTCTTCGCCCGGCCTCCAACGGCACCGGCCTCATCGCCGGTGGCGGCGTCCGCGCCGTCCTCGAGGCGGCCGGTGTCCACAACGTGCTCACGAAGTCGATGGGGTCCAAGAACCACATTGCCGTCGTGCACGCGACCCTCAACGGCCTGCGCAAGCTGCGCCTCGAGGAAGATTTCAAGGCGATCCGCGCCTGATCCCACCAAACTCCGAGTCGCCCGGCGCCCGTCGCCGGGTGGCGACCCTCAACTTAGGAATCACTGACATGCGTCTCCACAATCTCGTCAACGTCAAGGGTGCCACGCACCGCAAGAAGCGCGTCGGCTGCGGCGAAGGCAGCGGCCACGGCAAGACCTCCGGTCGCGGCGGCAAGGGCCAAACGGCCCGCTCCGGCGGCTCGATCCGCCCCGGCTTCGAAGGCGGCCAGATGCCCCTTTACCGCAAGCTCCCGCATCGCGGCTTCAACAACTACGAGCATCGTTTGTTCTACGCCGTCGTCAATGTCGGCGACCTGGCCCGGCTCGACGCCGCCATCACCGAGGTGAACGCCGAGGTGCTGGCGAAGGCCGGCCTCGTCCGGGGTGGCATCACGATGCTCAAGGTCCTCGGCGACGGCGAAATCAGCCGCGCGCTCAAGGTCACCGCCCAGAAATTTACCGGGTCCGCCAAGGCCAAGCTCGAGAAGGCCGGCGGCCAGGCCATCACGGCCTGACGGCCCAATTTGGATTTTCGATCGCCGCATCGGGACCAACCGCCCACGCACCAAGACGGTCCCGGCCAAACATCGAAAATCGAGAGTCAAAAAAATCCAAACTACTCCCGTGTTCTCCGCCTTCACGAACTCCATGAAAATCCCCGAGCTCCGCTCGCGGATTCTCTACACCCTTGGCCTGCTCTTCGTGGCGCGCGTCGGTGCGCATATCCCGCTGCCCGGCCTCGACCCCAAGCCGCTGCAGCAGTTTTTCGCCGACCAGACGGCAAGCGGTGGCGGCGCCCTCGTGGGGCTCTACAACATGTTCACCGGTGGTGCGCTGTTGAAAGGTGCGGTCTGCGCCCTGGGCATCATGCCTTACATCAGCGCTTCCATCATCTTCCAACTCCTGACGGCGGTGGTGCCGATGCTCAGCCGCCTCCAGCAGGAAGGCGACGTCGGCCGCCAGAAGCTCACGCAATACACCCGCTATGCGACCGTCATGATCTGCTTGGTGCAGGGCGTTCTCCTGATTCTCGCCCTCGAGAATCCGTCCCGGCTCTTCCAGGGCTACGATGTCAACCACTACGGCCAGATCGTGATCGTCAGCAAATATTGGTTCATGGTCCAGTCCACGGTCTTCATGACGGCTGGCACGATGCTGCTCATGTGGCTCGGTGAACAGATCACGCAGCGGGGCATCGGCAACGGCGTGTCGCTCCTCATCACGATCGGCATTCTGGCCGACATTCCGGGTGCGGCTTTCGCGACCTACCACCTCTTCTTCGCGCCAATCGGCGTCGCCAAGCTCGGGCCGCTGCAGGGTGCCTTGATGCTCGCCCTCTTTGTCATCGTGACGATGGGTATCATCGCCGTCACCCAGGGTCAGCGTAAAATCCCGGTACAGTACGCCAAGCGGGTCGTCGGCCAGAAGGTCTACGGCGGCCAGAGTTCCTTCCTGCCGCTCAAGGTTAATTACTCCGGCGTCATGCCCGTCATCTTCGCCAGCGCCATTTTGCTCTTCCCGCAGCAGATCATGTCGCAGGTCGGCGCGGGCTTCAACCTGCCGTTCCTGGTCGAATTTGCCAGCAATCTTACGCGGGGCCACTGGACTTACTATGTTTGCTATACCTCGTTGATCCTTTTCTTCAGCTATTTCTGGGTGTCGGTGATGTTCAAACCGATTCAGATCGCTGATGACCTCAAGAAATACGGCGGCTACATCCCCGGCGTCCGCCCGGGCGAACCGACGGCCGGCTTCCTCGACTTCATCATGACGCGCCTGACGCTCGCCGGTGCGATCTTCCTGACCGTCATCGCCGTCATCCCGGACGTTCTCCTGAACCAGTTTTCGGTTCCGCCGCGGGTCGCCTATTTCTTCGGCGGTACCGGCATGCTCATCACCGTCGGCGTCATTCTCGATACGATGCGTCAGATCGAAACCTTCCTTTTGCAGCGCCACTATGACGGCTTCCTGAAGAAGGGCCGCATCCGTGGTCGCAGCACCTCCGCCAACGTCGCAATCGGCGAGGCCGCCAGCGACAAGTCGGTCATGCAACTTACTGCTGTAATGGTGGTTATCCTTCTTGTCGGCATCACTGCCTGGGCCGTCCGGCACTTTGCTCTTTAATACTTTACTTCAATGAAGGGGGCTGAACACTCCA
>CAZZDB010000257.1:0-2585 GCA_964652485.1 uncultured Oleiharenicola sp. | reverse complement strand
ACGCTCGGCGCGAACACCGGCCCGATCTTTCTGACCTGCCGCGACGAGGCGGCCGTCAGCGCCCTCGTGGCGGCGAAGGTGCGGGAACAGCCGCTGCACGACTTCACCGCGCCGGATGGCATCAGGCACACCGTGTGGCGCATCGCCGGCGGGGCCGACTTCATCGCGGCGTTCGGCCGGGTGCCCCTGACCTACATCGCTGACGGCCATCACCGCGCCGCGAGTGCGGCCCGCGTCGCCCGCCTCCGCCGCGAGGAAAATCCCGGCCACACCGGAACCGAGGACTACAACTGGTTCCTGTGCGTCATTTTTCCCGCCAGTGAGCTCAAGATCCTGCCCTACAACCGCCATGTGTTCACCCTCAACGGCCTCACGCCGGAGGCTTTTCTCGGGAAAGTCCGCTCGATTTTCGGGCTGGAGGAAGACGCCGCACCGACACCAACCGCGACGGGCCGCATCAGCATGTATGTCGGGGGCAAATGGTACGGGCTGCATTGTCCGGTGGATCCCCAGGCGGACCCGGTGGGCCGGCTCGACGTGAGCGTGCTGCAGGACAAGCTGCTGGCGCCGCTCCTCGGCGTGGCCGATCCGCGCACGAGCAAGCGCATTGACTTCATCGGCGGCATCCGCGGCGCGCATGAGCTCGTGCGCCGCGTCGATGCACAGGGCGGCGTGGCATTTTCGCTCTATCCGGTCACCATCGGGCAGCTGATGGACATCGCCGACGCCGGGCAGATCATGCCGCCGAAGAGCACGTGGTTCGAGCCGAAGCTTCGCTCCGGTCTGTTCATCCACACGTTCACCTGAGAGCCGGGGTCAGGGCGCCGTCGGTTCGGTTCTCCTTGTCATTCTTCGCCGCGAACCAAGGTTCGTGGCATGCGATTGTTCCGCCAAATTGCCGCCGCGCTGGTGCTCTTGTCCGCTGGTGCACTGCAGGCCGCGGCCGGATCGTCCAACGAGTCATTTCCGCGCCCCATTTCCGGCTACGCCGATGCGGCCGGAGCGGGCGTCTGGGCCGTGCTTAAGTCCCGGGCGACCGCCGAGCCGTTCAATCTGGTTGCGACGGTCGTATTTGGGCTGGCGGTGTTGCACACCTTTGCCACGGCCCGGATCCGGCGTTGGGCGCACGTGGTCGAGGAACGCCACCGGCTCACCGGAGCCCGGCGACCGGTGCCGGACCAAGCGGACGACGGCCCGCCCGCGGAGGTCAGTTTTGCCGGGCAGATGCTGCATTTCCTTGGTGAGGTGGAGGCGGTGTTCGGCATCTGGGCGGTCGTGCTGGGCGGGGCGATCGTGTGGTTCAAGGGGCTCGACACGGCGGTCGCCTACCTCGGTGAGACGGTGGATTTCACGGAGCCGATGTTCGTGGTGATCATCATGGCCCTGGCGTCGACCCGCCCGGTGATGCGGCTGGCGGAGCAGAGCCTGCGACTCCTGGCGTCCCTCGGCGGCGGCCGGCCGGTGGCGTGGTGGTTTTCCATCCTGACGATGGCTCCGTTGCTCGGCTCGCTCATCACCGAGCCCGCCGCGATGACAATCGCCGCGCTGCTGCTGGCGAGGCAATTCTACGAACTGAAGCCCGGTGCCCGGCTGATGTATGCGACGCTCGGTCTGCTGTTCGTGAACATCTCCATCGGCGGGACGCTCACCCATTTCGCCGCTCCGCCCGTGCTGATGGTCGCCCACGCCTGGGGTTGGGATAGCGCTTACATGTTCACCCATTTCGGCTGGCAAGCCGTGGCCGGCATCCTGATGTCAAACTCCGCCTATTTTCTCCTTTTTCGGAAGGAACTGCTGGCGCTCCAGCCGGCGACGCGGGGCGATCCGAAACGGGATGAGCCGGTGCCCGCGTGGGTGACCCTGGTCCACCTCGCGTTTCTCGGCTTCACGGTCTGGATGGCTCATCACCCGGTGCTCTTCATCGGGGCGTTCTTGTTCTTCCTCGCCTTCGCCCAGGCCACGGCGCAACACCAGACCAAGGTGGACCTGCGCAGTCCGCTGCTCGTCGGATTCTTCCTCGCCGGGCTGGTGATCCACGGTGGGCTGCAGGCGTGGTGGATCGAGCCGGTGCTCGGCAGTTTCGGTGCGGTGGCGTTGTTCGCCGGGGCCACGATACTCACGGCCTTCAACGACAATGCCCTCATCACCTACCTGGCCACGCTGGTGCCGGGCTTTACCGAGGAGCTGAAGCTCGCCGTCGTGGCGGGCGCGGTCACCGGCGGCGGCCTGACTGTCATCGCCAACGCCCCGAATCCCGCCGGACAGTCGATCCTGCAACGCTACTTTCCCGGGGGCGTATCACCCCTCGGGCTGCTCCTCGGCGCCGCAATTCCGACGCTGATCGCGGTCGGCTCGTTCCTGCTGTTCTGAGGTGAAAAGGGCGGGACTGACGGCCAGCCTCCGGGTCTCAGGGGAACAACCCGCGCTTGGCCTTGGCCTCGGCGACGCGCGAAATGCCGAGCACGAGGGCGGCCGTGCGGCGGCTGCACTGGTATTTTTTCTGCGTCTCGTCCACCGAGGCCTTCGCCTTCGCGAGCATGCGGTAGAGTTTGTCGAACACCTCGCCCTTGGTCCAATAGTAGTTC
>CAZZDB010000256.1:0-2600 GCA_964652485.1 uncultured Oleiharenicola sp. | reverse complement strand
GCGTGGACTTGCCGTCGTCGACGCTGCCGCAGGTGTTGAAGCGGAGGATGTCGACGGGGACGTGCACGGGGGACGGGGGCGGCAGGGTTTCTTCGGTGAACATCTAGAAATAACCCGCCTTCTTCCGGTCCTCCATCGCAGCCTCGGAAGCCTTGTCGTCCGCGCGCGTGCCGCGCTCGGTCACGCGAGCGGCGGCGATCTCGGCGATGATGTCGTCCACGGTGGCGGCGGGCGACTCGACGCAACCGGTGCTGATAATGTCGCCGATGGTGCGCACGCGCACGACCAGCTCGCGGACCTCCTCGTTGGGCTTCGGCGGAACCAAGGCGTTGACCGGCAGCCACTGGCCACCGCGGCGCACGCACGTGCGGCGGTGGCTGAAATAGATGCTCGGCACCTCCAGTTTTTCGCGCTGGATGTATTCCCACACATCCATCTCCGTCCAGTTGCTGAGCGGAAAGACCCGCATGTTTTCGCCAGGATTCAGCCGGCCGTTGTAGAGATTCCAGATCTCGGGCCGCTGGTTCTTGGGATCCCATTGGCCGAAGCTGTCGCGGAAGCTGAAGAAGCGCTCCTTGGCCCGGGCCTTCTCCTCGTCGCGGCGCGCGCCGCCGATGCAGCAGTCGAAGCGGAACTCCTCGATGGCGGCGAGCAAGGTCGGGATCTGGAGGCGGTTGCGGCTGATCTCGCCCGGGGCCGGCGTGGCGATGCCCTGGGCGATGGCGTCCTCGACCCGGCGGATGATGAGCTTGCCGCCGAGCTGGGCGGCGCGGCGGTCGCGGAACTCGTTGAGTTCGGGAAAATGGTGTCCGGTGTCGACGTTGAGGAAGGGCATCGGGATGTCCGAGGGTCGAAACGCCTTCTCGGCAAGCCGGAGCAGGCAGATGGAGTCCTTGCCGCCGGAGAAAAGAAGGGCGGGTCGCTCGAACTCGCCGGCGACCTCCCGCATGATGTGGATGGCCTCGGTTTCGAGATGCTGGAGATGGTCGAGATGGTAGCTGTTCATGGTCGATGATGCGGCGGCGTCCACCGGCGGTACCGGTAGCCAGGCGCGGCGGATCAGGTCAGCCGTTGACTGCTTGTTTACCCCACGCGGCGTGCAGGCCGCACTCGCGCTTCTCGTCGGCCTTGGCGGGATCGAAGTAATCCCATTCATTCGGGAGCTGGTGCTGCGCCAAGTAGGCATCGAGGTCGGCGTCGGTGAGATAGAACATCGGGCTGACCTTGAGCGCGCCGAAGTTCTCATCGAGCGACACGATGTCGAGACCGGCGCGGTTGGGGTTCTGCACCTTGCGCAGCGCAGTGATCCAGACCGCCGGAGCCAGTTCCTTCATACCGCGCTGGAAAGGCTCGAGCTTCATCAGGGCGCTGAATTTCTTCAGGCCGAGCTCGTCCTCGGTCGTCGGAATCGGCCCAAAGAGGGCGTCACGGTGCGCGGGCGTGAGCTTCGGCAGGTAGGGCTTGAGGTTGAGTTTGAGGCGGGCGCGCAACTCCTCGGCGTGCTTGTAGGTTGCCGGACGATTGTAGCCGTGGTCGACCCAGAGCACCGGGATGTCGGGTTGCACCTGCACCGCCAGGTGGAGGATGGCGGCCTCGTAGGGCCGGAAGTTGGTCGAAACAATCGCTCGGCCGCCGGACCGGGCGACGGCCCAGCGAACGATGTCGAGCGGTGACTGGGTGCGCAGCTCGGCATTCCAGCGGTGGATTTCAGCGGTGGTCATGTCAGTTGGAAATTGGGGCGGGAGCGGCATCCCCTGCCGCCCCCGCTTTGCTTTGTTCCGGCAACACACACCGTGAACAAAAGTCTCCGAAGCGTTCGCCCGGCCGGCGGTCGTTCTTCCAGCGGGTGAACAGCGGGCGCAGTTCCGCCTCGATCTCGGCGTCCTTCACCGTGTCTTTGTAGACTTGGTTGAGGCGTGTACCGGCGGCATTGCCGCCAAGCCAAAGCTGGTAACGGCCGGGGGCCTTGCCGACGAAGGCGATCTCGGCCATGTAAGGCCGGGCGCAGCCGTTGGGGCATCCGGTCGAGCGGATGATGATTTCCTCGCCGCCGAGGCCGAGTTCGCCGCCCAGTTTCTCGATGCGGTCGATGAGGCCCGGCAGCATGCGCTCCGACTCGGCAAGGCCGAGGCCGCAGGTGGGCAGCGACGGGCAGGCCATCGAGGCGGCGTGGAGCAAGGAGGTCTGGTTGTCGACCTTGACGCCGTGCGTGGCGAGCAGCGCCGTGATCGGGTCGCGGTCCGCGGGCGGGACGTTGGCGAGGATTACGTTCTGGTTGGCGGAAAGGCGGAACTCGACGTGGGGAAACCTTTCCGCGACCTGCCGCAGGGCGGTCTTCTGGGCGTGGCCGTCCACGTCCTTCACGCGGCCGGTCTCGACGAACAGGGTGAGGAACAGGCTGCCGTCCACGGCCCGGTGCCAGCCGTAAAGGTCACCCATCGTGGTGAACTCGTAGCGGCGGACGCCGGCGAGGGCGTCGTCCGTGCGACGATTGATCTCCGCCGTGACCCAGGCCGGGCCGCGTTCCTCGACGACGTATTTGAGGCGGGCGTGCTTGCGGTTGGTGCGGTCGCCAAAGTCGCGGTGGATGGTCAGCACGG
>CAZZDB010000255.1:0-2621 GCA_964652485.1 uncultured Oleiharenicola sp. | reverse complement strand
CCGCGGTGGCCGGGCCCTTGACGATGTTGACCGACTCGACCGAGTTGAAGTCGAGCGGCAGGCCGTTGCCGTTGGAGGTGATGCGGCCGCGCACGCCGTTGATGAACAGGTCGGCAGTCTGGCCGCGAATGGACGGGTTGGACGGCGCGCCGAAATTGGTCGTGGTGTAGGAGCTGGAGGTGAGCTTGGTGAAGTCGAGCACGCTCGAGATGTTGATGTCGCTCAGCTGCTGTCGTGAGATGATGGTGACGTTGCGCGGCACATCGACGATGTTATCGTCCATGCCGAACACCGAGTTGAACGGGCGGGCCGTCGGCAAGATCTGCTGGTCGGGCGCCACCCCGTTGACGCTGAGTTTCTCCAGCTGGAGAATCTCCGGGTCAGTCTGGACGGTAGGGGCATCTTGGGCGGACAATGGTCGGGATATGCTGGCTAGGGAAAGCACGGCCAGGGACATGCGTAGCAGGTTGGTTTTCATGGTTAGGTGTGAGGAGGTCGGTAGGTTGGACCAGCGCCCCACAAGCACGGTATGTGCCACGCCCCGGTCGGTTTGTGCGGATTTTAATTTGTCCGCCCGGTATGAAGCCTGCTGATTGTGGACCGACATGCTGACGTCCAACTCTGCTCTGCGCCTTGCCGCCGGCCTGGCCGTCCTTGCCCCCACCCTGCCGGGCGCCGCGGAAATCTTCCACCCCAAGGTCGTCATTGTCACCATGTTCGAACCGGGCCAAGATACAGGGGATGCGCCGGGAGAATTCCAGTTTTGGGTCGAGCGCGAGAAACTCGATCGCGTGATCCCCCTGCCCGCCGCTTATCATGACGTGCGCGCCAATGTCGACGCTTCGGTGATCGGTATCGTGACGGGCGTGGGCAACACCAATGCCGCCGCCTCGATCATGGCCCTGGGGGTGGATCCGCGCTTTGACCTGACCAGAAGCTACTGGCTGGTCGCCGGCATCGCGGGCATCGATCCGGCCGATGCGTCCATCGGCTCCGCCGTCTGGGCACACTTTGTCGTCGACGGTGACCTCGCCCATGAAATCGACGCCCGGGAAATCCCCGTGAGCTGGCCGACCGGCTACGTGCCTCTGCGCAGATGGGTGCCCTACGAGCAGCCCCTGCTGCCCGCCGCCGAGCGCGCCGACTCCTGCTTCGAATTGGATGCCGGCCTGGTCAACTGGGCCTACCAGCTCACGCGCGACACGGTCCTCACCGACAACGAGCAGATGAAGAAAAGGCGCGCCACCTACACCGACACTCCCGCGGCACAGCAACCGCCCCGGGTCTTGATCGGCGACACGCTTTCGTCCTCGACCTACTGGCATGGTCGGTTGCTCAACCGCTGGGCCAACGACTGGGTTTCCTACCAGACCGCGGGACGAGGCAACTATGTGACGACGGCCATGGAGGACACCGGCACGCTCCGGGCGCTGACCAATCTGACGCGCGCCGGCCGCACCGACGTACGACGGACACTCGTCCTGCGCACGGCCAGCAACTACGACATGCAATGGCCGGGAGCCACCGCCGCGGAGAGCCTGGGCGGCGAAAAGCTCGGGCTCTACACCGCCTACCTGCCGGCGCTCGAGGCCGCCCATGCCGTCGGCAGCCGCGTCGTCCACGCGCTGGTTGACGGTTGGACCGGGTTCGAAACGGTGATCCCTAGGGAAAAGGCGACACCGTGAAGAAGGCTCTGTTGCTGCTGTTCGTCCTCGCCGGCGGCCTGCGCGCCGAGAACGTCGCCATCCTTCTGGCCGCCGCCAGCGACGACGAGTTGCAGCCGCTGATCGCCCGCCTGGACCATCCGCGCAACGAATCGCGGGCGGCGTGGCAGTTCTGGCTCGGCACGCTCGACGGCCAGCCGGTCGTCCTCACCCGCACGGAAGGCGACCCGCTCAACGCCGTGGCCGCCACCACGCTGGCCATCCGGCGTTATGCGCCAAAGCTGATCATCACCTTCGGGACCGCCCGCGCTCACGACCCCGCCTTGCACGCCGGCGACGTCGTGGTCAGCCGCGGCTTCACCGCCTTCGACGGCATGTTTTCCCATTCGCGTAAATCGGGCGAAGGCCTCTCCCCGCTTGAGTGGGAGCCGCTGTTGCATCCCTTGATGACCGCCGGCGAAAAGGAAACCGAGGAGCGGGAGTTTCCGGCGGATCCGGTGGCGCTGGCCGTGGCGGAAAAACTCCCCGCGCCGCGTGGCCGGCTGGTAAAGGGCGTTCTCGGCTCCGCCAACCAGGTCAACCGCGAGGCCGACCGGATCGCGTGGATTCGCACGCATTGGCACACCGCCACGGAGGATGGTGAGTCGGGTCATATCGCCGGTTGCGCGCGGCTTTTCGGCGTGCCCGTGATCGGCCTCCGCGTCGTGGACGGCACTCCGGCTGAGGCCGCCGCCCTGGCCGCCCGGCTGCTGGAGGCGATCAGATGAGGGCTTCCGTTCTGCTTTTCATCCTGATCCTGAGCTCCGAAGCGGCGGAGCCGGTGGACGTGCTCGTGCAGGGCGCCGAAAAACTTGAGGTGGGCGAGATCATCGCCGCGCTGAAGGACGCCAAGAAAATTGAAGCCGGTCGATTCAGCTTCTGGACCGGCCATATCGGCACTCACCGCGTGGCGGTCTC
>CAZZDB010000254.1:0-2781 GCA_964652485.1 uncultured Oleiharenicola sp. | reverse complement strand
GGCGACGCCTACACGTCGAGCATCCTCGTCCTGCCGGAGCTGCCGCTCCGCTCCGAGGCCTATCTCAAATACCGGTTCTAAGGCCGGATCTCAGCCGAGCACCCGGATCCGGCCGGCGTGGTCGTAGGCGATCTCCTTCACCTTGACGGAACGCAGGTGGTCCACCCCGCCCGAAAGGCTCGCGTCGTGGTGGAAGAGGTACCACTTGCCCTTGAACTCCACGAAAGAGTGGTGGGTCGTCCAACCCAAGACTGGCTCCAGGATGCGGCCCTGGTAGGTGAACGGTCCGCGCGGGCTCGTGCCCGTGGCGTAGACGAGGTAGTGCGTGTCGCCGGTGGAATACGAAAAATAGTAGACGCCGTTCCGCTTGTGCATCCACGGGGCCTCGAAAAAACGGCGGTCGTGGTCGCCGGCGCGCAACGGCCGGCCCTTCTCGTCCAGAATCTGGAGCTCGGCGATGTCGTCTGACAGCGATTTCATATCCGCGCCGAGCGGCGCGAACCGCGGCCCGATGGCAGGCTCGTCGTCCCCGGGCTCCTGGCCATTCGGGTCGAATTTTCCCGTGCGCCATTTCTGGAGCTGGCCGCCCCAGATGCCGCCGTAATACAGGTAGGCCTTGCCGTCGTCGTCCACGAAGCTGCACGGGTCGATGCTGTAGGTGTCGTGGATCGGCTCGGGTTCGGCCTTGAAGGGGCCGCCGGGCCGGGTGCCTGTCGCGACGCCGATGCGGAAGACGCCCTGTCTGTCCCGGGCGGGGAAGTAGAGATAATATTTGCCATCCTTGTACGCGGCGTCGGGCGCCCAGAGTTGCTTGCTGGCCCAAGGCACGTCCTTCAGGTCGAGGGCCACGCCATGGTCCGTCACCTCACCACCGACCTCGGCGAGCGAGAACACATGGTAGTCCACCATGTCGTATTGGTCGCCCAAGTCGTTCGACGGAATGCCCGAATCGCGGTCATGGGACGGATAGATGTAGATCCGTCCTTCGAACTGGTGGGCGGAGGGGTCGGCCGTATAGAGGTGGGTTATCAGGGGTTTGTCCGGCATCCGGACATTAAACGAAAAGCATCCCGGTCGCTTCGAGGAAATTACGCAATTCGGTCCGGGGATTTAATCACAACATTAGAATGAAATCGCGGCCACCCCCGGGGCCGCAGCCGGGGCCTTATGTCATTTCGGTCGCGATTTCGGCGATCTGGCGTTCGTAACTGATGCCCGACTCCGGTGGAAACCGTTTCAGGCTATCGGCGCGCAGCGCCGGCGCGTGCTCGCGCAGGTAGGTGTCGAAGGCCTTGCGCGTCGGGAACACGTATTGCACCTCGACCACGGCCGGGGCCGCCTCGTTCGCCCGGTCGGGCAGCACCACGCGCACGCCCTCGGCCCCGCCGGCCTTGACCGCAACCACATGGTCGGGCACCAGCCATGCGAGATAGCGGCCGCGCAGTTGCAGGGTGGGCAGGGTGGCCCGGACGGTGTAGAGGATAGAGGGCACGGGAAGAACGAGGGGATGGTCGGCCAGCCGGGATGGCCTTGGTGTGGGCTCGTCTTACCGCGCGCTCGAGGGATCGTGGCGCCGCAGGAGATACATCGGTGTGGTTTCGAAATTCTTCGCCGTCGTGAGGTGTCCGACATATTCGGAGGTCACGCCGCTGTCCGGCTCGAGGCGCAGCAACGCGGCGAATCCGGTCGTCACGTAGACCTCGCCGGGAGGCGTGCGCGGCTCGATCCGGGCTGCCCGGGTGAGGCCCCGCCCCATCACCATGTTGATCCGCAGCACCGGGTCATACACGGGGACCAGCGGCGCCGTGTGCCCGCCCAGGCGCAGGGAGAGATCGGCGGGCAGCCCCGCCGCCGCGAGGTCGACCTTGTGCAGGCGTTCCTGGAGGTCGAGGGCGCATCGCGCCCCGGCCACGGCGTCGGTCAGGATCAGGAACAACCCGTCGCCCCAGGTGTTGCGTACGATCACATGCTCGGCGTGGCGATCGAGCACCTCCGCCACCGGTTGCATGACCGTGGAGAGGAAAAGCGGGATGTGTTCGTCGTGCAGCCGGCTGAAGCCCTTGAAGTCGCCGAAGAGCACCGACCGGATCACCCGCTTGGACGTCACGGTGAACGGGGCCACGGTGCGTCCGCGGGTGGCGTTGACCCGGATGATGTCGGTCGTGCCGCCGGCCTGCCGCCACTGCCGGATGTCGTGGGCCGTGCCGGCATTTTCATAGCCGTCGTCCCCGTCAAACACGGCGAGCTGCCAGATGCGGGCGTCGATGCTCGCCGCGCGGTTCATGGCCTGGCCCATGGCGATACGCGACGCGTAGGCGAACAGCACGTCGTCCCCGTTGTAGGCGCTGTCGCTGGCGATCGTGACCGACGTCGCCGCGCCCAGGCAGCGCCGGAACCGTTCGGGCCACCCCGGGCCGGCCGGCGCGACGCTGATCGAGATGAATTCGTCGATGGCAAAGGGCAGCACCAGGTGGAGCTCGGCTCCGAGTTCCAGCGCGATCTCCGCGATGATGATGTCGGCTCCGCTTGCGAGCGAACCATGGACGAAACCGACCCGCCGCGCCTTGAGGCGCTCGCGCACCTGCTCGGTTACCGCGGCCTGCTGTTCATGCGGGAACCGGGCCGTCGCCCCCGGCGGCGCCGTCATGTGGCCGCAGTAATGCACCACATCCGGCTGGGCCAACACCGCGAGGATCGGTTCCGGGTCGGCACCGACCGCGCGGCACAGGAAGCGGAGCTGGCGGCGGGTGGTGGCGTGGGCGCCCAGGTCGTCCTTGCCGC
>CAZZDB010000253.1:0-2813 GCA_964652485.1 uncultured Oleiharenicola sp. | reverse complement strand
ATGACCGCCACGCTGGTGGCGCTCTGCGTGCAATCCGGCGACCTCGGCTGGCAGACGACCATGGGCGAGATGTTTCCCGAACTGGCCGGCACGATGCAGCCGGCCTACCGCGGCGTGACCGTCGCCCAGCTCCTTGCCCATCGTTCCGGCATGCCCTACCAGCCCGTCACGAGCGAGGCCGTCACCGACCGGCGCGGTCATGATGCCCCAAGCCGCCGCTATGAATACGTGAAGGCCGCGCTGCTCGATCCGCCCGAGGCGCCGCCCGGCACGAAGTTCATCTACGGCGGAGGGCCCGTGATTGTCGCCAGCTTTCTCGAGCGCAAGCTGGGCACGCCCTACGAGACCCTGATGCGCGAACGCCTGTTCACCCCGCTGGGCATGACCACGGCGGCGTTCGGCAACATGGCCTCCGTCGGCACGACCGATGGTCCGTGGGAGCACGAGTGGAAGGACGGCCGGTTCATCCCCGTCGCCCCGCGCACCCTGCAGGCGGTCCAGGCCCGCGCCCCGGTCGGTCGCAACGTCGTCTGCTCCGTCATCGACCTCGCGCGGTTCGCGCAACTGCATCTCGACGGTGCGCACGGCCGCGCGCATTTACTGCTGCCTGGGGATTTTGCGGTAATGCATACACCGCTACCCGGCGACCGCACCTCACCCGGCTGGATGGTCGAGGCCATGACCTGGTCCGGCGCGAACACCCTCTGGCATAACGGCAGCACCGGCCTCAACCAAGCGGCCTGCACGATCGGCGTGCAGCGCGATTTTGCCGTCTGTGTGATGGCGAATGCCGGCGGTGAACCAGCGGGCAAGGCCTGCGACGAGGTCCAGTTCTGGATTGGCGACTACCTCGCGCGGCAACCCTAGGCCGCCGTCTCGCGGGCGGCGACATTCATTCGGCGGGATTCAGATCTCGGAAATGCGCACGCGGGCGACGCCGTCCACGGCCTTGCCTCGTTCGAGCGCGGGCGTGAAGAAGACCTCGCCCAGCGCCGCCTTTGCCCGGGTGTCATCGAGCGGGGTGTTGCAATCCCGGTCCTTGAAAACTCCCTGCAAGGCGCCGTCGCTGCCCACCTTGGCGTAGATGGTCCGGGTCAACTGCGTCGGGTTCAGCCCCTCGCGCTGGACGAGGGGCAGCGTGCCGGGCACGGCCGCCGCCGCCAGGGTCTCGCCCTTGTGTGCGCCAACGTGGTTCATCACGAGGTAGAGTTGCGCCTCGCTGCGCGTCAGTTCCACCCGTTTGTCCGACTGGTTGGTGGCGATTTCCCAGTGGCCGTTGAAAATGTGCACCGAGCAATCGACGAACTTGAACCCCGTCGGCAAACCGCCGCGCAGCACGCGAACATAGCGCGGCTTGGCTTCGATGGGATCGAGCGCCTGCGCGTGGATGGCCAGGCCATTCACGCCGGGCTTGGCGGCCGGGTCGTGGAAGTGGAACAGGATGACCATGTATGGCTGCTTCAGCTCGACTGGGGAGGAAATCTTGAATGAAACGTCCATCGCGTCGAAGTTGCCCTGGGCGAGCGCCATGCGCTGGGCGCCCAACGCGATGCTGCTCGAGTCGGACGACGCGGCAATATTCGCGTAATCAGAATAGTTATTGCTGTCCCGCACCTGCGCCTCGGCGTTGGCTATCTCGTGTTCGGCCCGCTCAGGGGTGCCAAACCCTCCATGGGCGGCCATTTCCTTGATGCCGACCAAGTTCGCATTGGAATGCTCGATGCCGGCTGTGGCGTAATCCTGCCGGTCCTGGGTCACCATCTGGCTTCGGTTGGCTTCCTCGAGCTTCCGGACCGGATCGTTGCCGTAGGTGTAGCCAGCGCCGGCCTTCAGCTCATCCAGCTGCACGGACAAGCCGGCGAGCTTGAGTGCCGCGTCGATGTGGAGATTGACCGAGTTCCGCTGTGTCGGCACGAGTACGTCCTCCCCCGCAACCCGGATCTTAAAATCGCTGCCCACGACATCCTCGACTCGATAGATCTTCTTTTCGTGCTGCACTGACAGGTCGGTCCCCATGAAGAGCACGTGGGTACGGGGCGGCGGGGTTGCCGGGCTGTCAGCGGCGGCCGTTGCACCCAGCGGCGTCACGGCGGCAATCAGAAACAGGCAGAAGGAACGACGAGCGCGACGGAGGGGCGACATGGGGAAGGCGGGGGTTCGTGTTTCGGCGGAGAACCGGACCGCCGTCGGGAGTCGGGCAATCTCTGCGAGTTTTAAGTTGATCTATGGGCCGCGGTTTGGCGAATCCGAAGTTTGCGCTCTACCCCCATTTTGGCCGCGGCGACCGCCCCCGCCGGCCGCCGGGGCATCTTGATTAACGGATCTCCCGCGGCCTAAGGCACCGGTCTACGCGGAATTCGCGGTTGGCGTTTCCCAATCCTTGGATTTTGCAACAGCCCGAAATCGAGTTCTGCGCCTCGTGTGTGATCTTAGGAGGACGACGTCACAGCAATGACGTTGCGCGAGGTCGGTCGCCGGACGGATACAGCAGGGCTTGGGGACGGCGACGAAGGCGCCCTCGTTCGTTGTCTCATTTTGTGAAAGGCGTCTTTCGGTGTTCATCTCCCCGACGAGCGATTGCGCGCGGTCGACAGGTCCCAGTGCGAATACTTTACGGCGACGGTGGAGCGGATGACGGCAAAGCGTCATCGAAAAATGACCGAAGGTTGCCTGCAGTTAGCGCGAGCTGCCTCGGGCCGTCGATCTCTACCATTCCTAAGCGCCGCAGAACACCGATGACGAGGTGGCTTTTCAGCCGCGCACCGTCGTCGCTGAAAAAAAAGTGGTTCGCACCCGGAATCGTTACGAGCTTC
>CAZZDB010000252.1:0-2896 GCA_964652485.1 uncultured Oleiharenicola sp. | reverse complement strand
TGAGGTGCGTGTGCCGTAAGGCGTGCAGGTTCGAGTCCTGTCCCGAGCACCAGCCGGCGCAAACCGGCGGGCAGGCGACGCGGGGCGAACCGGCGAATTACAAAGGCGAAGGCCGCCGGCCGCAGGCTTAGCGGAGGACGGCTTTTCACTCACGTTCTGCGCACGCGCTACGTCTACCTCATCGGAAAGCGTCCACCAAAGAAAGCAGCACTACGTCGGGTTAACTCATGATCTGAAACACCGTCTGGCCGAGCATAACGAGGGTAAATCGCCGCACACGGCTAAATTCAAACCATGGCATTTGGTCAGTTACACACCGTTTGCCGACGAAAAAGTCGCCCAAGCGTCTGAGCACTACCTCAAAAGCGGATCCGGCAAAACATTCGTGAAGCGCCACTTTCTCCAAACCGACCTCCGCGCCCGCCCCATATGACGAGAAAGCCGACCAACACGTTTGACCATGGGGTGTTTTTGGCGATGGTTCAACGCGATGAATTCCGACGCCATCAAGCAGGCCCTGCTGGAATCCTATGCCCGCGACGGCGGGATCAACCACCTCGACGGCGTCAATCTTCCCTCGCAGGACACCGTCAGCGAGTTGGCGCGCGACCTCATGCACATGCTTTTCCCCGGCTATTTTGAAAGCTCCAGCCTGGCCAAGAAGGACGTGCCCGCCTGGCTGGAAGGACTGCTGGCCAAGATCGACCAGCGCCTGGCCACGGAGATCGAGAAAAGCCTGCGCTTCGCCCGGGATCCCGATCCGGTCGCAAGCACCCGACGGATCATCGCCACCCTTTTCAACCAGCTGCCGGAAATCCGCCGCGTCGTGCAGACCGACGTCAACGCCGCCTACACCGGCGATCCGGCGGCGCGCAGCATCGAGGAGATCATCCTCGCCTACCCGTGCGTGCTCGCCATCTCCCTCCAGCGCATCGCCCACGGCCTCTACGGGCTGAGCGTGCCGCTGTTGCCGCGCATGCTGACCGAATACGGCCATGAGCGCACCGGGATTGACATCCACCCGGGCGCGACCATCGGCACCTATTTCTTCATCGATCACGGCACCGGCGTCGTCATCGGCGAGACCGCGACCATCGGCAACCACGTAAAGCTCTACCAGGGCGTGACGCTCGGGGCCAAGTCCTTCGAGGTCGACAACGCCGGCAACCCCGTGAAAGGCATGAAGCGCCACCCCGACATCGGCGACCACGTGACCATCTATGCGCACGCCACGATCCTCGGCGGTGACACGCGCATCGGCGCGCACTCGGTCATCGGCGGCAATGTCTGGCTGCTCAATTCGATGCCACCCCACAGCATTGCCTACTACAAGGGTGACGATCTCATCGTTCGCGAACGCCAGCTCAGGGAACTGCTCGTCGCCGAGGCGGCCGACTGGGTGATCTGAATCGATTGAGAGTTGAATGTTGAGTGACCGGAAAAGAGACCATGTCCACCGAACCTGAATTGCGTAGGCCTTGGTCCGGGTTCCGTCTCTCAACCCTCATCCCTCAACCCTCAACTGCCCTTCACACCCGCTGCCGCTGCGCCAGCGCGTGCGCCAGCTCGCTGGCGAAGAGCGGCCCGCGGTAGATCAGCCCGGTGTAGACCTGCACCAGCGTCGCCCCGGCGTCGAGTTTCTCGCCCGCCGACTCCTCATCCATGATACCACCCACCCCGATGATCGGCAGCCGGCCGTTCGTCGCCCGGGCGATGTAATTGATGATTTCCGTCGCGCGGCGCCGCAGCGGCCGGCCGCTGAGGCCGCCTGCTTCCGCCACCTGCGCGAGCGCGCCGGGCCGGGCGAGTGTTGTGTTCGTCGCGATGATGCCGTCGAGCTTGAGGTCGGCGATGACGCCCAGCACCGCGTCGATCTGGGGAAAATTCAGGTCGGGCGCGATCTTCAGCAGCAGCGGCCGGCGCGGTTTGCCGGCGGCGGTGCGCGCCGCGTTTTCCGCCACCAGCGCGGCGAGCAGCGGCTGGAGCCACGCGGCGTCCTGCAGCTCGCGCAGGCCCGGCGTATTCGGGCTGCTGACATTCACCACGAGATAGTCGGCGTAATCGGCCAACAGCCGGAAGCTGCCGAGGTAATCCCCGGTCGCCTGGTCCAGGGATGTGACCTTGCTCTTGCCGAGGTTGATGCCGAGCGGGATCGACCGCCGGCCCGGTCCCGGCAGCCGGGCGAGCCGGGCAGCCAGCGCCGCAGACCCGAGATTGTTGAAGCCCATCCGGTTGATCACCGCCTGCTCCGCCGGGTAGCGAAACGCCCGGGGCCTCGGGTTGCCCGGCTGGGCGTGGAGCGTCACTGTGCCGATCTCGACGTGCCCAAAGCCCAGGGCGGCCGCCGCCGGCCAGGCGAAGCCGTTCTTGTCGAAGCCCGCGCCCAACCCGACCGCATTGGGAAACGTCAACCCGAAGCACTCGACCGGCCGGTGCTGGCCGGGCGGGAGTTGATAGACCCTTTCGAGCACCGTGCAGAGCGGTCCCACGCGTCCCAGCAGCGCCAGGCCGTGCACGGCCAGCTCGTGGGCCGACTCCGGATCGAGGCGGAACAGCAGCGGTTTGATTGCGTGTTGGTAGAGCCAGCCCATATGCCGCGGACTGTGCCACCCGGTCGCCAACTTACAAGCACCGCCGGACCCGACCGATAGCGCATCTTTTGTACTTGTTTTTTGCCCCTTCCGGCCCACCCTGCCGCCGAATTTCACTGTCCCGCAACAGGGGGAAAAAGATATTTCAACTTTTGGCGTTTCAAGATTTGACAAGGGCGGAACCGCCCCCTTTTCGTGCAGCGAATTTAGAACACATGGCGAAAGGAACTCATCAACTCGAATGGTGCATTGTCCGGCTCGGCGACGACCACAACTGGTGGGTCGCGGAGGTCAGCGATCCGGTC
>CAZZDB010000251.1:0-2899 GCA_964652485.1 uncultured Oleiharenicola sp. | reverse complement strand
CGGGCGTGCTTGCGGTTGGTGCGGTCGCCAAAGTCGCGGTGGATGGTCAGCACGGCCTTGGCGACGTCGATCAGGCGCTCGCGCGGGAGGAAGCCGAGCACGTCGGCGACGCGCGGATAGGTCTGGACGTTGCCATGACTGCGGCCCATGCCGCCGCCAACCGCGACATTGTAGCCCACGAGGCGGTCGCCCGCGATGACGGCAATGAAGCCGAGATCGTTGGTGAAGATGTCGATGTCGTTCACCGGCGGGATGACGAAGCCGACCTTGAATTTGCGCGGAAGATAGGTGCGGCCGTACAGGGGATCCTCGAAATTCTGCTGGGCCGGATCGTCGAGTTTGAGCTGCACGCCCTCGACCCAGATGGAATGGTAGGCTGGCGTCTTCGGCGCGAGCGCGTCGGCCACCTTGACGCTGTCGGCGAAGACCTGCTCGCGCGCCTTCGTGTAGGCAGGGGTCGGCGAGGCCGTGACGTTGCGGTTGACGTCGCCGCAGGCGGCGAGGGTGGAGAGCAGCGACTCGTTGATCTTTCTGATCAGCGGTCCGAGGCCAGCCATGAGCACGCCGTGAAACTGGATGCTTTGCCGTGTGGTCAGGCGCAGGGTGTTGTTGCCGTATTGGGTGGCGAGGTCGTCAAAGACGATCCACTGCGCCGCGGTCATGACGCCTCCCGGGATGCGGCCGCGGATCATCAGCATGTATTTCTTGGCGGCCTTGCGGAGATCCCGGTCGTCCTGTTGGTAGATGCCATGGAACTTGATGAACTGCTGGTCATCCTCCGAAAAGCGGTCAGCCGCCGGATCGGCCATGGTGGCGGCGATATTGCCGGCCAGGGTGGGGTCGTTTTGCTTCAGGACCTCGTTCTTGCTAAGTGGCGTCGCCAGAGTTACGGACATGAGAGGAAGAAGGTTGCACTTGTTGACCAACGGGTAAAGTTGAAAAGAAGTCATATCGACTAAAGTTGTCATGTTAGTCTCAAATCGCTCCTGTGCAAAGGGTTTTGTCTGGCTCGTCGGAGCCGGTCCGGGTGCGGCTGACCTCATCACCCTGCGCGGCCTGAAGCTCCTGCAATCAGCCGAGGCCGTGGTGTGCGATGAGTTGGTCAATAAAGAGCTGCTGCAGCACTGCCCGCAGCCCTGCGAAGTGCATTTTGTCGGCAAGCGCGCAGGCAATCACAGTGCGACCCAACCCGAGATCAACGCCCTGCTCGTGAAGCTGGCTGGTGCCGGGAAAAAGACGGTGCGGCTGAAGGGCGGGGACCCGCTCATTTTCGGCCGGGCGGGCGAGGAAATGCAGGTGCTGCGCGATGCAGGAATCCCCTTTGAGATCGTCCCCGGGGTCACGGCCGCGACCGCGGCCAGTTCCGTCGCGAGGCTGCCGCTGACCCACCGCGATCATTCCTCGGCCGTGGTCTTTATCACAGGGCACCAATGTGCGGCGAACACCTCTGCGCTCGATTGGGGTGCGCTCGCGCGGTTGCGCGCCACGCTGTGCTTTTACATGGGGGTGCGCCGTCTGCCGGAGATCGCCCGCAATCTGCGCGCGCACGGCATGGCTGCCGACATGCCGCTCGCGCTGGTCAGCGAAGCCACGCTGCCGGCGCAGAAGATCCAGATCGGCACCCTGCGTGATGCAGACGAATTTTCCACCGAATTGGCCGGCCAGCCCGCCTTGGTCGTCATCGGCGAGGTGGTGCGGCTGTCGAGTTTCGTCGTGGAGGTCCCACAACTCCACGCCCAGGCGGTCACAAAAGCGTAGAGGAGCTAGGGCGCCGCGCTCCGCCACCGGTCTGCGAGGATCTCCACGAGCAAGGGATGGGCGCCGACCAGCTGGGTCATCCGCGTCCTCAGGCCCGGATGCGCCGCCCCAGCCTGACGGCAAATCTTCGCCACGTCACCGGTCAACCCGGCATGGCGTCCCGGCAGGAGAAACTGCATCGCGATGATCACCGGGCCTTCCGCCCACGGCGGGGAAGCCAGCAGATCGGCGAGCAACGGCGCGGTGAAATCATAAGCCGGCTCCGGCCGGCGCTCCATGCTGCAGGGCGCCACGGCGGCCGCGCGGGCACCCAACAATGCGCCGACTTGGGCCGCGAGTTCGTTGCGCACGGCCGTGACCGCGGGCACCGGGCTGCCATGGTCCACCAGCGCCACGCGCGCATCTTCTGCGCGGTCCAGTTCAACCATCACTTGGTCGGCGAGGATGAGCGCCAACCGGACGTCGCCGGCCGCGTGCAGCGGGGGGGCGAGACGCAGTTCCAGCGCCGGATATTTCGTGCGTAGCCGGGCCACGGTCTCCGGCACATAAGCGGTCAGTGCCCGACTCGGCCCAAAAAAAAGCGGCACGACGATGAAGTCATGCTGTCCCGCGGCCAGGCGCTGCTCCAGCGCCGGGACCAGGATCTCCGCCGGCCGGCCGCCGAGCAGCGTCGGATCGATGCTGGAGGAATGGAGCAACGAGACCGGCTCGACCGTGTGGCCGAGCCGGTGCGAAAGCTTCGTGGCAAGCCCGCGGAGCGCCAGGGTGGCGGTGGGCTCGAGCGAGCCGTTGTCGACTAGGAACGTGGTGGGCGGCATCTACTCTAGGCCGGCGACGTTCACGCCGTTGTCAAACTCGACGGCGAACTTCACGGTCAGCTCGCGCTTCTCGCCGGGCTTGAGCTCAACGGTCCACTTGAGCGTACCCTCGTCGGTCGGCTTGACGTCCTTGGCGTCGGGCGAGAGCTGCTTGACGACGATCTTCTCGTTGCGAGAGACCGGCATCTGGTCGGCGACGATCACGCGCTCCGCGGACTTCTTGTTATTCTGGATCGTGATCAGATACTCGTAGGTGATGCGCTTGCCCGAGTTGGTCAGGCCGGTGTCCTCGGTGAACTTGTTCACGCGCTTGTGCTTCACGC
>CAZZDB010000250.1:0-3254 GCA_964652485.1 uncultured Oleiharenicola sp. | reverse complement strand
AACTGGTGATATTTGCCTGCCGCTGGCTCACGCCATGGAGGGGAGGGCGGCACCAGTTGCCACTCTCCTTTCCCCGGTTGCCCGGGATTATCCCAGTCGCGCTCTCGGCGGGTTTTTCATGCCGCCGCGCTGCGACTGTTCTATCAAGGAACAGTAAACAAATGCTCCTGCGCCGGGGGAAAGTCACGGGTTTGTTCCTCCCATCTTATTCACCCGCAGGCGCCGGGTCTTTGCATTTGGCGCCGTGAATAACTTGTGCCGACCGGCTTGCTCGCCGGTTATTCACAAGATCCAGAGTTGGACCGCATGAACAGAATTGACAGAAGCCTGCGGGCTTGGGCTCTTGCCTCCTCCTTTCGTCCACTCGGTTGATTCTGTCCCAAGTCCAATGCCTCGTCCGCGCGAACTGCCCATCTACGAACTCGAAGACCGCCTGATCGCGGCGGTCAGAGGGCAGGGGCGGCTCATCGTGCAGGCGCCCACCGGTTCGGGCAAATCCACCCAGGTGCCGCAGATGCTGCTCAACCATGGGCTGCTCGGTTCCGGAGAAGTCGTCGTGCTCCAGCCACGCCGGTTGGCGGCCCGCATGCTGGCCAAACGCGTGGCCGAAGAGGTAGGCACGAAACTGGGCGACATCGTCGGCTACCAGATCCGGCTGGACTCGAAGGTCTCGAAGGCGACGCGGATCCGCTTTGTGACCGAGGGGATCCTGCTCCGGCAGATGTCATTTGATCAGTCGTTGCGCGGCATCAGCGCCATCATCTTCGACGAATTTCACGAGCGCCATCTCTACGGTGACATCTCCCTCGCCCGGGCGCTGCAAATCCAGCAATCGACGCGCCCGGATCTGAAGATCATCGTCATGTCCGCGACGTTGGATGCGGCGATGCTGAGGAACTATCTTGCCCCATGTGACGTGCTTACCTCCCAAGGCCGCACGTTCCCGGTGCGGATCGAATACCTGGCCAAGGCGGTCGATTTTGAGCACGACCCGGTCTGGGTGGTCGCCACCCGCGAATGCGAGCGCATCGCCGCGACGAGCGCCGGTGACATCTTGGTCTTCATGCCGGGCGCGTTTGAGATCAGCCGCACTGTGCAGGACGTCCAAGGTTCTCACGCGCTGCGGGGTTTCGTCTGCTACCCGTTGCACGGCGAACTGCCGCCGGAACAACAGGACCGGGCCGTCGCCCGCTACGACACCCGCAAGATCATCGTCTCGACCAATGTCGCCGAGACCTCGCTGACCATCGATGGCGTGATGGCGGTCGTGGATTGCGGCCTGTCCCGGGTCGCCCGTTACGACCCGCACCGAGGCATCAACACGCTGCTCATCGAGAAGATAAGTGTCGCCTCCTCCGACCAGCGGGCCGGCCGGGCGGGCCGCACCGCGACCGGCATTTGCGTGCGGCTTTGGACGGAGCGCGAGCACGCGCAGCGTCCGCTGCAGGAACTGCCCGAGGTCAAGCGGCTGGATCTCGCTGAGGTGGTGCTCACCCTCAAGGCGGCCGGCATCGACGACATCTTCAACTTTCCTTGGCTGGAAAAACCCGAGCCCAAGGCATTAGAACGGGCCGAGACTTTGCTGGAAGATCTCGGCGCTCTGCATGGTCCGAAGAAGGCGCTCACGGAAACCGGCCGGCGCATGCTGCGTTTCCCGATGCATCCGCGTTACGCCCGGATGTTTCTAGCCGCCCAGGATTACGGCTGCGTCCGCTCGGTCGCGTTCATGGCGGCGTTGACGCAGGGTCGGAATTTTCTCCTGCGCAATGTGGACAAGCGTACCGCCGAGGCCCGGGAGGAGCTCTTTGGCGAGGAGCACGAGTCGGATTTCTTTCTCCTCATGCGGGCGTGGCGCTACGCCGACAAGGCCGGCTATAATCAGGACGCCTGCCGACGGCTCGGCATCCACGTGCAGGGGGTCAAGCAGGTCGGCCCGCTGTTCCAGCAATTTCTGGAGATCGCGGAAGGCGAGGGACTCGACACCGCCGAAAGGCGCATCGATGGCGTGGCTGTCCGCAAATGCGTCTTGGTCGGCTTCAGCGACCATCTGGCCAAGCGGCTCGACAAGGGCACACTGCGCTGCGAACTCATCCACCAGCGCAAGGGCGTGCTGGCCCGCGAGAGCGGCATCGACCAGGCGCCGCTGCTCGTTGCGGCGGAAATCACCGAGATCGAAAGCCGGGGCGAGGTGAACACGCTGCTCAATCTCTGCACCGCCATCGAAGAGGCGTGGCTGAAGGAATTGTTTCCGGGGGATTTTGTCGACGCCGGTGGTGTCACCTACGACGAGACGGCCCGACGGGTGCTGGCGCGCAAGGAGCGTCGCTTTCGCGATCTCGTGCTCGAATCCAAACAGACCGCGGAGGAACCGGCGGCAGGGGAGGCAGCCGCGTTGCTGGCCCGTGAGGTCATCGCCGGGAACATCGTGCTGACCGAATGGAACGAGGCCGTGGAGCAATGGATCGTCCGGGTGAACTGCCTCGCCAAGTGGTGGCCGGAACTGGAGGTCAACCCAATCACCAACGCCGACCGGGCCACGCTGATCGAGCAGATCTGCTATGGCAGCCTCGGGGCCCGCGAGTTGAAGGACAAGCCGGTCATGCCCGTCCTGCGCGACTGGCTGCTGGCCGAGCAACTGGCCGTGCTCGACGAGTACCTGCCCGAGCGGCTGGTCATGGCCAACGGACGCAAGGCGCGGCTGACCTATTCGAAGGATGGTCCGCCGGTGCTGAGTGCGCGCATCCAGGAGCTCTATGGCATCAACTCAAAGTTCACGCTCGGCCACGGCCGCGTGCCGGTGAAGATCGAGGTGCTCGCGCCCAACCAGCGTCCCATCCAGGTGACCGACGACCTGAGCAATTTCTGGCGCGAACAATATCCCAAGATCAAGACCGAGCTCTCACGACGTTACCCTAGGCACGAGTGGAGATAACCGCACTATCCGCCATCGCACTTCGGGCTATGGCGGACAAGCGAGTGGCGGCGAGGACCGGTATGGTCGAGTAGGGGCACAGTCCTGCTGCGCCTTCGTGGGCAAGGCCATCTTCGAAGGGCGCAGCCAGTCTGCACCCCGACAGAAGCCTACCGCTTCTTCTTCCCATTCTTCGGCTCGATGTTGAGGTAGGTCTTGGCCAACATCTGCGATTCGTAGAATTCGACGAGCCGGACGCCTTCGCGGGGCTTGATGAGGTCGCGCTTCGTGGCATGGTCGATCTGCTGCTTGATCTTCCGGCAGAGCTCCTCCCACTGGTATT
>CAZZDB010000249.1:0-3283 GCA_964652485.1 uncultured Oleiharenicola sp. | reverse complement strand
CGCTCTGGCTTTGGCGAGGACTGAAAGGCAACAGCGTGACGTTCGCAGCGCTCGTGGCGTCCGTGCTGCTGGGCGCGTCCATTGCCGGCGGTTTCAAACACCTGCTCACAGCGCTCGGCGTGCACTGGCTCTATGTCCTGTTGATCCCGATCTTGCTGTTCTCGTGGCTCAGCAAAAAGGAGCTGCTGTGGCTGCCCGATGAGTCAAAGCGCAAGCTCTATGCCCGTGGTCTCATCGCGGGCTCGATCTTGCTCGCGATCGCGATCAACCAGATCCGCCACTAGGCCGCCATGCCCAAGGCGGGCATCGGGCAGTCCAGCGTGGCGGCAAGGGCGCGGTAAAGCTCGCCCTCCTCCACGGTCACCGTGCCGTCGGCGGCGATGACGTGACCGGCGGCGACGAGCACGCGCTGCTTGATGGGCAGGGTGCTGGCCGCAAGCTTGTCGAGCGCGGCGTCCACCTGCTCAAGCCCGCTGGCGTCAGGCGGGAGCAAGGCGATTTGATCGCGGATGACCGGGATCTGCGCCGAGCCCTCCGCGAAAGCCGCGGCGGAGTCCTTAGGGCTGAGGTGGGCGAGCGCAGAGAGCACGACGGCAATTTCGCCGCGAACCGCATCGAAGGAGTCGAATTGCAGGCGCTGGGAAGGTTGCCGGGCCAGTGCGAGCTGGCGCAAAAGCATTTTTTGCACGGCGTATTCGAAGCATGTGACCTTGCCATCGGCATGGACGAGTTCGTCCAGGGTCGTGAAGAACCGGTCAAGCGCGGTATCCTGGAGAGAGCGCAGCGCGGGCAGCGCGAGCTGCAGCAGTGGCAGCCGCGAAACCGGATCGAGCAGGCTCAAGGCCGAGCGCAGGCCGGCGAGGGCCGCGGCGGCCTCGGGCCCCGCGTGCTTTTCGACCAGCGCCTGTTGGGCGTCCCGTTCTTCCCGGGTGCCGCTGAGCAGCAGGCCGTAGACGAGTACCTGCGCGGTGGCGGTGTCGCGTGCCGCCTCGCGCAGCCGCGCGGGGATCGACTCGAGGAGCTGTTGGGCGTGGCGGAAATGCGTCTCGGTGAGGGCGCCGAGGTCCGCGACCACCGCCACCGGCTTGAACGGGACGCTGACAGAGGTGCGCGGGGGCGGCAGGTCGGGTTGGGCCTCATGCACGCGGCGCAGGGTTTCTTCCGGGGTGAAGCGCTGGCCACCGCCAAAACCGGCAATGGCGGAGGATTCGTGCGCGATGTCCACGACCTCCTCGGGCTCGTAGAGCTTGCCGTCCCAGCGCGGGTCGACGGCGCGGATACGTTCTTCGAGCGGCGGGTGCGTGGCCCAGAGGCCGCCGAAGTTCGACTTGAAGGCCTGGGCGAAGAAGAAGTGGCCGATCTGGGCGCTGTTGTGGTCGACGATATTGCCGCCGAGGGCATAGCCGCCGATCTTCTTGAGCGCGCCGGTGATGCCGCCCGGATTGCGGGTGAACTGCACCGCGGAGGCGTCGGCGAGGAACTCCCGCTGGCGAGACACGGCGGCCTGGATGAGCCGTCCGAAAAAGTAGCCGATGTAGCCGATGACCAGCAGGGCGAGACCGATGATGAGGACGACGGCGATGCCGCCGCCTTTCTTGCCGTCTCCGCCGCTCACGCGACCACGGCCCATGGTCTGGAGGATGCCACGGCCGAGCAGGCCGATGACAAGGATGCCGAACACGATGGCCGTGATGCGGACGTTGAGCCGCATGTCGCCGTTGAGAATATGGCTGAACTCGTGGCCGATCACGCCCTGCAGCTCGTCGCGTGTGAGTTTTTCCAGCGTGCCGCGGGTGACGGTCACCGCGGCGTCGCTGGTGGTCAGGCCGGCGGCAAAGGCGTTGAGGCCGGGCTCTTCGTCGAGCACGTAGACGGCGGGCATGGGTATGCCGGACGCGATGGACATCTCCTCGACGACGTTGAGCAGCTTGCGCTCGCGCAGGTCAGTGGTCTTGGGGTCGACGGGCCGGGCGCCGACCATCTCGGCGACAGCCGATCCGCCCTGGCGCATCTGCGACCATTTGTAGAGGGAGGCGCCACCGACGATCACTAGGGTGCCGACAACGATGCCAGTGAAGACCTGCGGGTTCCAGTAACTGAACGGAGCCGGATCGACCTGTTCATAAACCGCGTGGCGGCCGCGCCACCGGGCCCGGGACGGAGATTGTTGCAGGACGACAATCGCCACCGCATAGCTGGCCAGGATGGTCCCGGCCACGGCGAGCACGAAGAGCAGGACGAGCCGGTGGGTTCGTTTGCGGGCGCGCTCCTGGGCTTCGAAAAAATCCATGAGTCGGGGACCGGGGGAAGCCGGCTCAGGCCGGCTCGACGACCACGGCGGTGCCGTAGCAAATCACCTCGGTCACGCCACCCATGACCTCGGTCGCATCGTAGCGCAGGCCGATGACGGCATTGGCCCCCAGGGCTGCGGCGTGGGCGCACATGCGTTCGTAAGCATCTTGCCGGGCGCGTTCGCAGAGTTCGGTGTAGAGGGTGATGTCACCGCCGAAGAGCGTCTGCAGGCCGGCGCCGATGTTGCCGATGACGGAGCGAGAGCGGACGACGATGCCGCGCACCGTGCCGAGTTCCTTGGCGATGCGCTGGCCGGTAAGGGTGAAGGCGGTGGTGTTTTGCATGGCGGGGATTGAGAAGGCCCGGCTCAAGACACGAGACGGAGGGTAAACGGGTAGCGGTAGCAACCGCCATCGGAGGCCTTGATCGCCGCCACAATGGAGAGGATGAGCGATGCGAGGCCGATGAGGATGAGCAGGGGAATCCCGATGAAGACAAACGTCAGCGGAATGCAGCAAAGGCAGTAGATGAGCAGCGAGAGGTGGAAGTTGAGCGCTTCCTTCGCGTTGCCGGCGACATAAGCGGAATCGTTTCTCATTGCCAGGTAGACCACCAGCGGCAGGAGGAAGGGAACGCCAATGAAGGCCGAGAGATGGCTGAGGATGCTCCAGATCTTCTCGTTGCCTCCGGGCACGGGCAGCGCGGTCGGCTGGACGGTGGTTTCCATGATGGCCTCCTTTTCGGTGATCGGGCAGGGCGGCTTCAGGTGAACTTGACCTGCGGCGCGGCCCGCTCGGCGGTGTTCTCAATCTGGAAGAGCTGGGCCTCGGCGAAGTTGAACATGCCGGCGAGGACATTCGTCGGAAAGGACTCGCGGGTCGTGTTGTAAGTCATGACGGAGTCATTGTAGGCTTGGCGGGCGAACGAGATCTTATTTTCCGTGGAGGTCATCTCCTCGGTGAGCTGCATCATGTTCTGGTTGGCCTTGAGG
>CAZZDB010000248.1:0-3404 GCA_964652485.1 uncultured Oleiharenicola sp. | reverse complement strand
CCATGCTCGACAACCTGCATTTCACGAAGGAACTCGGCTACAAGTCCCTCGAGTGCCTCGAGACCGACAACCTGGAGGAGTTCGCGCGCCTGATGGACGTCCACTGGCAGCGCAAGAAGGCCCGCAGCTCCGGCATGAGCAATGCCCGCATCAACGAGTGGTACGATTACGCCATGGCGCACGGCGCCCTCGGCGGCAAACTCATCGGCGCCGGCGGCGGCGGGTTCCTGATGTTCTACGCCGGTGACAAGCGGAAGCTCCGCCACGCCATGCGCGAGAAGGGCCTGCAGGAGGTGCGCTTCCGCTTCGACTTCGAGGGCACCAAGGTAGTCGCCCAGAACTAGACGGAAAAGCCTGAAACCGCGAAATCGGTGAAAGATGAAAGGCCGGTCCGTGTTGGCGTTGAACTTGAGGAACGCACGTTGATGTTGGCCGTTGCCGTGCTCCGTTTTGCCGAAACGCTCCCCGCCGCCATCGCCGCACGGGTGGTGACTTCACAATTGCTGCGCGCAGCCACCAGCATTGGCGCAAATTACCGTGAAGCCAACCGGGCCGAATCAAAAGCTGACTTTGTCCACAAAGTGGGTCTCGCGCTCAAGGAGGCGGCGGAAACCGAATATTGACTCCAGCTCTGGGCGGCCACGCCGGTGGGCGACACCGGATCAGCCCAAACCCTTCGCGACGAAGTGGGCGAGTTGATTGCTATTCTGACCACCATCCGCCACAAAGTTTCAAAGTAATCGTGCCAGCGGTTTCAATATTTTCTATTTCATGATTTCGGACGTTTCTTCCCTCCCCGTCGCCATCCTGGCCGGAGGCATGGCCACGCGCCTGCGGCCCATCACCGAGAAGATCCCCAAGCTGCTCGTCGAGGTGGCGGGCGAGCCGTTTTTCTCGCACCAGCTGCGCCTGCTGAAGAAACAGGGTCTCACCCGCGTTGTCCTCTGCGTCGGCTATCTGGGCGAGATGATCGTCGACCAATACGGCGACGGCTCCAAGTGGGGCATGTCGATCGAATATTCCTTCGACGGCCCAAAGCTCCTCGGCACCGGCGGCGCCCTCATCCGCGCCCTCCCCCAGCTCGGCGACGCGTTCTACATCCTCTACGGCGACTCCTACCTGCCCGTCGACTATCTCGGCATCGGTGATTTCTTTCTGCGCTCGGGCCGGCTTGGCCTCATGACCGTTTATGAGAATCGCGAGCTCTACGACGCCAGCAACGTGTGGTTCCAGGACGGCGAGATCCGTGTTTACGACAAAAAGAACAAGGTGCCGCAGATGCACCACATCGACTACGGCCTCGGCCTCATGCGCCCCGCCGCCTTCGCTGGCTGGCCGCGCGACGAGGTCGTCGACCTCGCGGCCGTCTACCAGAAGATTCTCCGTGAAAAACAGCTCGCCGGCTACGAGATGCACCAGCGCTTCTACGAGATCGGCTCGCATGCCGGCTTGAACGAGCTGGACGTACTGCTGCGCAGTTCCCAACCTCCGATCTAAATCGTCAACCCCAACCTCCATCTGTATTCATGTCCTATTCCATCCAGCACTTGAAGGAGACGGCTGAAATCGTCGCCCAACTCAACGCCGCCGACTGTGAGAAGTGCGTCGCCGAACTCGTGGCCGTGCGCGCCCGCGGCGGCCGCCTCTTCATCCTCGGCGTCGGTGGCAGCGCGGCCAACGCCTCGCACGCCGTGAACGACTTCCGCAAGATCGCCGGCATCGAGTGCTACGCACCCACCGACAACGTCTCCGAGCTCACCGCCCGCACCAACGACGACGGCTGGGCCAGCGTGTTCGTCGAGTGGCTCCGCGGCTCCAAGCTCAACGGCAAGGATTGCCTCTTCATCCTTTCCGTCGGCGGTGGCAACCTCGAGAAAAACGTCTCCCCCGGCTTCATTTCCGCGATCCAGCTCGCGAAGCAGGTCGGTGCCCGCGTCATCGGCATCGTCGGCAAGGACGGCGGCTACACCGGCAAGCAGGCCGATGCCTGCGTCATCGTTCCCACCGTCAACGCCAACAACGTCACACCGCACTCCGAGGCCTTCCAAGCCGTGGTCTGGCACCTGTTCGTCTCGCACCCCGACCTGAAGGTCAACCAGACCAAGTGGGAAAGCGTCACCTCGAAACCCTGAACGAGCTTCCCTCGTTTTTTGCGTAGCCGTGCCGTCCCGGTGCGGCTATTTCATTTTAACCCATGATACTGCGTCCGGCTGTTTTTCTCGATCGCGACGGCACCCTGAACGTCCAAATCATCCGCGGGGGCAAGCCCTACCCGCCGGACACGCTGGCCGAATTCCAGCTCTTCCCGGGTGCCGCCGGGGAGTGCGCCCGCCTCAAAGCCGCCGGCTACCTGCTGGTCGTCGCGACCAACCAGCCCGATGTCGGCCGCGGCACCCAAGCGCAGGCCGTCGTCGAGGCCATGCATGCCCGCCTGCTCGAACTCATCCCCACCCTCGACCGGATCGAGGTTTGCTACCATCCGGGCCGCGAGGTGCCCTCGACCCACCGCAAACCCGCGCCGGGCATGCTGCGGGACGCCGCCGCCGCGCTCGGCATCGACCTCACCCGCAGCTGGATGGTAGGCGACCGCTGGGGCGATATCGACGCCGGTCATGCCGCCGGCTGTCGCACCATCTTTATCGACCACGGCTATACCGAACGCGCTCCCGCCCGCCCTCCTGAATTCACGGTGAAAAGCCTCGCCGGGGCCGTGGGAATTATCCTTGCCCAGCCCCTTGCGTGACTCATTCATTGCGCCCTTAAAACATCCCATGAAATCACTTAACGACCTAAAGATACAGATCTACGCTGACGGCGCCGACAAGGCCGGCATCCTGGATCTTTACGCCAAACCCTACATCAAGGGCCTGACCACGAATCCTTCCTTGATGAACAAAGCGGGCATCAAGGATTACGAGGCCTTCTCCAAGGACATCCTGCAGACCGTCAAGACCAAGCCCATCTCGCTGGAAGTCTTCACCGACGACCTCGTCGACATGAAGCGTCAGGCGCTCAAGATCACCTCCTGGGGCAGCAACGTCTACACCAAGATCCCGATCACCAACTCCGTCGGCGTTTCCTGCCTCCCGCTCATCAAGGAGCTCTCCGCCGCCGGCGTGAAGCTCAACGTCACCGCCCTGCTCACGCTCGCACAGGTGCGCGATGTCGCCGCCGCCCTCAATCCCGCCGTGCCCGCCGTGGTTTCGGTGTTCGCCGGTCGCATCGCCGACACCGGCGTCGACCCGGTGCCGATGATGCGCGCCTGCGGCGCCCTGCTCGCGGACCAGCCCAAGGCCGAGCTCCTCTGGGCCAGCGTGCGCGAGGTCCTCAACATCTTCCAGGCCGAGGAATGCGGCTGCAAGATCGTCACCGTCCCCCACGACATCCTCGGCAAGGCCGCCAAG
>CAZZDB010000247.1:0-3608 GCA_964652485.1 uncultured Oleiharenicola sp. | reverse complement strand
CTCGGCACCTGCCGCACCAAGCTGAAGAAGGCCCAGGACTTCGAGCGCGTGCTCGCGGTGTTCAAGGCGCACAACATCCGCTATTACTTCCACATCGGCGACACCGACTCCCAGGAGGCGGCCGTCAAGATCGGCGAACTCGCCAAGACCCAAGGTTACGACCTCCGCGTCATTGGCATCCCGAAGACGGTCGAGAACGACCTGTCCGCGACCGACCACTGTCCCGGCTATGGCAGCGCGATCAAGTTCATCGGCGCCACGGTGAAGGAGCTGGCGCTCGACGCCGACTCCATGGGCCAGGGCGACCTGGTCACCATCGTCGAGGTCATGGGTCGCAACACCGGCTGGCTCGCTGCCGGCGCCTCGCTGGCCAAGCGCCGCGACCACCCGAACGATCCCCCGCACCTGGTTTACCTGCCCGAGGTGCCCTTCACCAACGAGAAGTTCCTCGACGATGTGCGCCGCGTGCTGAAGCGCGAGAAGCACTGCGTCGTTGTCACGGCCGAGGGGCTCGTGGACAAGGACGGCAATTACGTCGCCGTCGAGAACGGCACGACCGAGGCCCAGCTCGGCGGGGTCGGCGAATTCATGAAGGACTTGGTCGAGGCCCAGCTCGGTGCGAAGGCCCGCGTGGCCCGCCTCGGCGTGGCCCAGCGCGCGGCCGCGCACCTCGCCTCGAAGACGGACGCCGATGAGGCGTTCCTCGTCGGCCAGGCGGCCGTCAAGGCCGCCGTCAATGGCGAGACCGACAAGCTCGTCACGCTCGTGCGCGGCGACGGTGACAACTACACCTGCGAGACCGGGCTCTCGGCGCTCGCCGATGTCGTCGGCAACCTGAAGAAGCTGCCAAAGGAGTGGGTCAACGAGGACGGTGTCAGCCTGAACTTCCAGTTCTTCCGCTACGCCACGCCGCTGATCCAGGGCGAGATCGCCGTGCCCTACGATAACGGCCTGCCCGCCTACGCGCGGCTCGCCAAGGAAAGCGTCGACAAGACCCTGCCCGCCTACGAAAGCTGAGCCGGCCGGGACGGCGTTCGTCGCCGGACCGAGGCTTGCAAGCCGCCCCACCGGGCGGCTTTTTATTTTGCCCGTTGGCGCGAAGCGCGCATCTTGGCCGTATGAGGCCTACTACCCCGGGTGCTGCGTTGAAACTTTGTCTTAATAAATGGGTGGCCGCGGGCGCCTTGTTTCCCGTGCTCCTCGCCGCCCAGCCGGTGGCCTCCGTCACGGTGCACACGCGCAATGGCGACCTCGAGGGAGCTGTCAGCGGCGACGGCCTGGTGCGCGCCTTCAAGGGCATTCCCTACGCCGCGCCGCCGGTCGGATCGCTTCGCTGGCAAGCGCCGCAACCCGTCGTTCCGTGGTCGGGCGTACGCCAGGCCACCGCCTTCGGTCCGCGCGCGATGCAGGGGCGCATCTTCGGCGACATGGTTTTTCACGACCAAGGGCCGAGCGAGGATTGCCTCTACCTCAACGTCTGGGCACCTGCCAAGCCCGCGGGCGACAGGCTGCCCGTGATGGTCTGGATCTATGGCGGGGGCTTTGTCGCCGGGGCCACTTCCGAGGGACGCCAGGACGGTGCCAGCCTGTGCCAGAAGGGTGTGCTGGTGGTCAGCATGAACTACCGGCTCGGCGCGTTCGGTTTTCTGGCACTGCCGGGATTGACCCAGGAGTCGACGCACCACGCTTCGGGCAACTACGGGCTTCTCGACATGGTTGCGGCGCTGCGCTGGGTGCACGACAACATCGCCGCATTCGGCGGCGACCCCGACAACGTCACAATCTTCGGGGAGTCCGCAGGTTCGTTCGCCGTCAGCTCTCTGATGGCGTCGCCGCTCGCGCAAGGATTGTTTCACAAAGCGATCGGTGAGAGCGGCGCGATGTTCGGCCGGACGATCCCCGCGCGCTCGCTCGCCGCCGCCGAGGCGGCCGGCGTCAAGTTCATGGAGGGGGCTTTCGGCACCGCCGCTGTGGATCAGCTGCGGGCCAGGTCCGCGCAGCAGATCCTCGATGCCTCGCTGAAAGCCGGGCGCGACAGCTACGGGCCGGATGTCGACGGCTGGTTCCTGCCCGGGGATTGTCCCGCCCTATACGCAGCGGGAAAACAGAGCCACATCCCGCTGCTCGCCGGCTGGAATCTCGACGAAGGCGGCTATCAGGCGCTCCTCGGCACCGACGCGCCGACGCTGGCCAACTACACCGCTCAGGCGAGGAAACGGTTTGGCGAACAAGCGGACGGATTTCTGGAAGCCTACGCGGCGACCACGGACGCGGAGGCGAAGCGCGCGGCAGCGGATTTCGGCGGCGACCTGTTCATCGGCTATTCGACCTGGAAGTGGCTTGACCAGCACCTCGCCACGGGAGGATCGCCCGTCTACCGCTACAAGTTCGAGGAGTTGATGCCCCTGCCGTCCGATGCGAAGCCGGACGCCGCGCCGACGGCGTATCACTCGGCGGAGATCGAATTTGTCTTCCGGATGCTGGCGACGAAAAACCTTTCGTTTGAGCCCCGGCACCACGACGTTTCCGAAATGATGGCGTCCTACTGGACGAATTTCGCCAAAACGGGGAACCCGAACGGCCCGGGCCTGCCGCATTGGCCGCAGTACACAAAGCAGGACGGCTACGAGGTCATGCACCTCAAGGCCGAGCCGGTCGCGGCCCCGGACGCGCATCGTGCCCGCTACGAGTTCCTGGACAAGAACGGCATGGGCAAGTAGCCGCGCCCACCGTGAGCCGAAGCTTCAGGGTGAGATCCGCATGAAAACTGGAGTCTGGGTCGGGGCGGAGCGGTTTGATGGCAAAGGGGGTCAGTCCTGCTGATCCTTGGCGAAATTCATCTCGCTGCGCAGGATGTCGTGCAAGGTGACGACCGCATTCACCCCGCCATTCTTGCCAAGGAGGATGATCAGTCCGCTCGGCGAATCCACGATCTTGGTGGCGACCTCACGTACTGGGGTGGCCAGGGTGCAGGTGACAGCCGGCTCCTGCACCGGGGCCCGGCCCTGCGCCAGGGCTGCATCCGCTTCCTTGCGCGTGAGCACGCCGGTGAGGAGGCCGTCCACGACGACGGGGAAACGCTCGTGGGCATGGGTGGCTAGGAAACTGCGCAAGGCCTCGGGGGCGAGATCCGTAACGACGAATGGGGTGAAATTGGCGATTCGCACCGAGGGCGGTTCCATCCAGGTGCGGAGACTGCGCGGAGGCACGAGCCGTTCGACATGCTGTCCATCCTGCGCCAACACCGCCTCGTAGAAGTTCTCCCGGTCCATGCGACGGCTGATGACCTGGCTGACCAGGGCCCCGATCATAAGCACCGGCACCAGAGCGAATTCGTGGGTCATCTCAAACACGATGAGAATGCCGGTCACCGGTGCGCGCACGACGGCACCGAGGCAGGCGCACATGCCGACCACGGCAAGGGTGACGTGGTCGGCCCCGGACAGTGGCAGCACGAGGCCAACGAGCCCGGCAAATGAGGCGCCCGCCATGCCTCCGAAGAAAAGGGTCGGGGCAAAGATGCCGCCGCAGCCGCCGAGGCCATAGCACACGGCCGTTGCCAGGAGCTTCGCAACGAGCAGCAATGCCGCGATGTGCCAGAGAAGTTT
>CAZZDB010000246.1:0-3772 GCA_964652485.1 uncultured Oleiharenicola sp. | reverse complement strand
GCCATGTCGGCGACCAGCAGGTCGAGGTGGCCGTCGTTGTTCACGTCGCCGAGGTCGGCGCCCATCGAGGAATGCGGCGTGTGGGGCACGACGAGGGAAAGCACGTTGGTGAAGGTGCCGTCGTGGTTGTTATGGTAGAGCTGGTCGGGATCCTTGAAATCGTTCGCGACGTAGAGATCGGGCCAGCCGTCCTCGTCGTAATCCCACCAGGTGGCTGAGTGCCCCTGCGTCTCGCCCGAGATGCCGGCGGCGTCGGTGACCTCGGTGAAGGTGCCGTCGCGGTTGTTGTGGAAAAGGTGGTCGCGCTGGCCGTTGGGGTGACGCTCGGCATCGAGCACGTTCGTCTGGACGTAGACGTCGAGCCAGCCGTCGCGGTCGTAGTCGCAGAACGCGGCCGAACCGCTGGCGTCCACGAGCGCGAGGCCGCGGGCGGCGGCCTCCTCCTTGAACGTGCCGTCCCCCTGGTTGATGTAGAGCAGGTTTGGTGCACCGAAACGGCAGACGTAGAGGTCGAGCAAACCGTCATTGTTAACGTCGGCAAAGGCGGCGCCCTGCTTCCAGGCGCCGAGCGGGCCCGCCACGCCCGCCCGCTCGGTCACATCCTCGAACTTGAAGTTGCCCAGGTTGCGGAAAAGGTGGTTGGGCCCGGTCTTGCTCACGACAAAGATGTCGGGCCGGCCGTCGCCATCATAGTCGCCGATGGCGATCCCCGTGCCGATGCCGCCGAGCGTGAATTCGCGGTAGAGTTCCCACCACATCTTCGGGTCGTCGTAGGCGTTGAAGGCCTTCACGCCGGTCTGCTCCGGTGGCAGCGTGGTGAACAGCGTCGGGCCGCGCGGGCCGGACTTGGGCGCCAGCGGCACCGACGAGATACCGGGGGGGGTCTGCGCCAGCGCCGGCAGAAGGCCGCAGAAGGAGCCGGCGCAAACCACCAGCGCCAGCCAAAGGCCGGGAGACCGGCACGGTAAATAGGACGTGAAAACGGACATTATGGGCGCTGTGGAGGGCGAAGCGGGAGAGGGAAAGCTTGTTTCTCATGTTAGCGCAAAGCAAAGTTCGCCAGCCGAAGAAACCGGCGATTACACTAAACGTTAGAGTAAATGCCGGTCTGGCGTCAGGACCAGCCGGCGCCGACACTTTGCCGCGACCCCACCCTTCCCACGCGGCAAGACTCCCACCCCACATTTTTCTGTCCGCCCCACGATGAAACCGTTGCGCAGGTCCCTGCTGGTCGCGGCCGCTTTGGCCGCGACGGTCGCGGCGGCTTGCTGGGGGTGGCGGGCCTACGCGGCGCGGCGCACGTGGGAGTCCATGCGCCCGGGCCTGCCGGATCTTGTAGGAACCTCGGCTCCGGGACTTGACGCCCGTCTCGCCGGATGCGTCCAACGCCTCCAGACTTGGCCGCCTGACCGCGAGGCTCTTGCCGAGTTCAGCCGGCTTTGTCATGCCAATGGCCTGCTCGAGCCGGCCATGACTGGTTATCGGGCCCTCATCGTACTGGAGCCCAACGAAGCGCGCTGGCCGCATTTCCTGGCGTCGATTCTGGCTGGCTATGGCCGGCTCGACGAGGCGATGCCCCTGCTCCGCCGCGCCACGGTGCTCGCCCCGGACCACGTGGTCGGCTGGCTGCGGCTCGGCGAGGCGCTGTTCAAGGCCAACGCCACGACCGAGGCCGAGGCCGCCTACCGCGAGGCTCTGCAGCGCTCCTCCGCCAATCCCTACGCTCTTCTCGGCCTCGCCCGGTGCGACCTGCAGCTGGAACGATGGACTGCGGCGCGCAGCCACCTGCAGCAGGCGGTGGCCGCGGACCCACGCTTCGCCGGCGCGCAAAACCTGCTCGCGAGCGTGTTCGAGCGCCTGGGCAACCCGGAGGCCGCCGCCGTGGCGCGCAGCCGCGTGGCGGACGATGGTCATTACACCGAACCGGTCGACTCGTGGGCCGACGAGCTCACAGCCTACTGCCACAATCCCTACACGCTCCTGGTCACTGCCTCCGCAGCCACCGCGGAAGGCACTCCGGCCAAGGCCCTGCCTCCGTTGCAGCGTGCCCTGGCGCTGGCCCCGGACGATCCACGGATCCACCGGCAGATGGCCAAGACCCTGTCCAACCTCGGCGACATGGCGGGCGCCCGCATGGAGCTGGAGAAAACCGTGGCACTGGCCCCGGACGACGAGAACATGCGGCTCGATCTGGTCGCCCTCCTGCGGGCCGGGAAGGAGCGGGAAGCCCTCGAGCGCGCAGTGGCGGCCGGTGTCGCAGCCTGCCCGTCGAGCGCGGCGCTGCACTTCGAGGCCGGGCTGCTCGCCGCAGAGGCGGGGCGACTGGATGAAGCCGCGGAACACTTCCGGTTCACCTGGAAGAACCGCCCCGACGAGCCGGACGCCGCGCGCGAGCTCGCCAAGGTCTATTTTCGCTCCGACCGAGGGGAGGACGGCGTCGCCGTGCTCGAGCGGCTCCTGATCGTCGAGCCACGGGACCAGGCAACGCAGGTCCTGCTCGTGCAGCACGGCCTCGCGACGGCCGATCCGCGCACGGCCGGCTGGTTGCGCCGCGCCCTCGACGCGGGCACGCCGGGGCCGCAGCTCCTCGAGTTGCAGCAGGATTTCCAGCACCGGTCCGGCCGCCAAGCCCGATGAAGCTCCTCCCCAAACCCGACAGCGCCTCCCCGTTCCGTCGGCCCACCCTGAAGGATGTGGCGCGGGAGGCGGGCTACCACATCACGACCATCTCGCTGGCCCTGCGCGGGCACCCGAGCATACCCGAGGGGACCCGGCAGCTGATCAAGGGTGTTGCGGACCGCCTTGGGTACCAGCGGAATCCCGTTTTTCACGCACTCAGCCGGTTCCGCGAGCAGGGCTGCGTGCGCGGCCCGGCCCCGCGCATCGCCTACCTGGAGAATTTCGGCGCGGGCTCCGGTCGCGTTCGCCCCCGGCACCTGCAGGCCATGCTGGACGGCGCGATGCGCCAGGCCGAATTGCTCGGCTATCAACTCGAGCCCCTTGCGGTCGGGGAGGATGACCACGACACTCGCAGCCTCACCCGTCATCTCCGGGAAAAGGGCATAACCGGTATCGTACTGGGCTCGTTTTTGCCGGGATTCGCCGAGATCGCGCTCAACTGGGACGACTACGCGGTGGCCAAGATCCACTCCCGGCACACGGAGCCGGAAGCCACCGTTGTCGGCAACGACCACATCCGCGAAGTGCGCCTCGCGTTCAGCCGGCTTACCGCGCTCGGCTACAAGCGAATCGGGCTCGCCGTCGGCCGCGCCGACGAAGACGCCTGTGGCCACCGGCACACTGCCGGATATCTGATGGAGGAAGCCTCCATTCCGCCCGACCGCCATGTTCCACCCCTGCTCTTTCCCTACAACATCGACCGCGAGTCCGTCGCCGGCATGATCGCCCGCTGGGTCCTCCGGCATCAGGTGGACGTTGTGCTCTGCAATTGGCTTAGCGTCCGGGAAATGCTCGAGAGCCAGAGTCTGCGGGTGCCGCACGACGTCGCCTGCGCGTGCCTCTGTCTGTGCGGTCCAAACCGGCCCGAGCTCGCCGGGATTCGCCCTTACCTCCATCTGCTCGGCGAGCGCGCGATCTCCATCGTCGTCGCGCAGTTGAAGACCACCGAACGCGGCGCCCCCGAGTATGCCTCCTCCATTTATGTCCAAAGCGTCTGGCAAGACGGCAAAAGCGCCCCGCCGCGGGGGGGGGGGGGGCCCCGCCCCCCCCCGCGCGTGCCCCCGGGGCCCCCACGCCGGCACCGGCGGGCGGG
>CAZZDB010000245.1:0-3869 GCA_964652485.1 uncultured Oleiharenicola sp. | reverse complement strand
GGGTCAGCTCGACGACGCGGTTGGAATAGCCCCACTCGTTGTCATACCAGCTGACCAGCTTGAAGAACTTGCTGTTGAGCTCGATGCCGGAGCCAGCGTCGAAAATCGACGAAGACTTGCAATGGATGAAGTCGGTGGAGACCACCTCGTCCTCGGTGTATTCGAGGATGCCCTTCAGGTAGGTCTCGGAGGCCTTTTTCATGGCCGCGCAGATCTCCTTGTAGGAGGTCGCCTTCACGGTCTTGACCGTGAGGTCGACGACGGAGACGGTGGGGGTCGGCACGCGGAAGGACATGCCGGTGAGCTTGCCCTTGACCTCGGGGCACACGAGGGCGGTGGCCTTCGCGGCGCCAGTGCTGGCGGGAATGATATTCTGGGCCGCGGTGCGGCCGCCCTTCCAGTCCTTCTTGGACGGGCCGTCGACCGTCTTCTGGGTGGCGGTGTAGGAGTGGATGGTGGTCATGAGGCCTTCCTCGATACCGAAGCCTTCCTTCAGGAGTACATGCACGACCGGCGCGAGGCAGTTCGTGGTGCAGGAGGCATTGGAAATGAGTTCGTGCTTGGACAGGTCGAGCTTGTCGTCATTCACGCCGAGCACGACGGTGATGTCCTCGTTCTTGGCCGGTGCGGAGATGATGACCTTCTTGGCCCCGGCCTTGATGTGGCCGTAGGCGCTCTTCGGATCGTCCTTCTTGCACTCGGTGAAGAGGCCGGTGGACTCGATCACCAGCTGGACACCCAGCTTGGCCCACGGGAGCTCGGCGGGAGTCTTGGCGGAGACCACCAGGATATCCTTGCCGTTGACCACGAGCACGTCGTCCTCGGTCTTGTCCGGCGCGGACTTCTTGGACGATACCGTGCCGGCGAAGCGGCCCTGGGTGGAGTCGTATTTGAGCAGATAGGCCAGGTTGTCGGCCGGCACGATATCGCCGACGGCGACGACATCGAGCTTGGTGCCCAGAAGGCCCTGCTCAACGAGGGCGCGGAAAACGAGGCGGCCGATGCGGCCGAAACCATTGATTGCAACTTTGACTGCCATGTTAGTGATGGGTTGTGGTCGGTTTAGGCTGCCCGCAGGAAATGCCGGCAGTTATGCGGAAGGGAAATGCACGCCCCGGGTCTTGGCAAGCGAGATGCGTGCCATATCAAGGGCCGGTGATTAATCCGCAATAAATGCGCACGGCACAGTGGCCGTTTTACCACTCGGTGCGCCACAGGCTGCATCCGAGACCCGGGATGAACAGGTCTGGTGTCACCGTCTCGCCAGGCGGGTGCCCACCCGGCTGGTAAAAGCACTCATGGTCGGCCACGAGTTCCCAGTCCCATTCTCCGAATTCGCCGATCGGGATGGCGACATCCTCCGCTTGCGGATTGGCGGCGAACATCAGCCGCGACGCTCCCTGGCTGCCATCAGCATTGTAGACGGCGACCAGTCCCGGCCGGCCGGGCAGCGTGAAACACCGGAAAAAACCCTCCGAGGGTCGCGACCACTGACGCAGGAGGCTCCCCCGCACGGAGCGGCGGAAGGCGATCCAGCCGGCGAAATAGGCGTGGGTCGCCGGAAAACTCGCCAAGCGGTGGTAATCGAGGGCGTTCAGGTCGCCCCGCTGGTAGGTGTTGTTCACCCCGCCCTTCGAACGCAGGAAATCCTGTCCCTCCGCCATCAGCGGGATGCCCACCGAGGCGAACAGGATGGCCGCCATCATGTGCGTGCGCCGCCGGTCGTTCAGCGTGGGACGATAGCCGTTGAAGTCGCCGTTCTCGGTGATCATGTCCAGCCACGTGCGGTCGTCGTGCGACTCCGTGTAGTTGACGGTCTGCGCCGGCCAATAGGCGAAGTGCCAGGGCGATCCCTTCAGGAAATACTCCAGCTTGTCCGCGGCCCCGCCGCCCCGTACGTAATCGCGCAGGAAGTTCCGGTAGCCGTCGTTCCACGAGGCGTAACCGGTCGGTCGCAGCGCCGCGGCGATGTGCCCGCGGAAGCTCCACGGCTCGGCGATCAGGATCACGTCCGGCTTCACCAGCTTCACGGCCGTCTCGATCTCGCGCAGCACGTTCACCCCGATGAGCTCCGCCAGGTCAAACCGGAAGCCGTCGACGCCGTACACCTCGATCAGGTGAAGAAGGCTGTCGATGATCAGGCGGGTCGTCATGGCCGAGCGGCAGCGAAGGTCATTGCCGCAGCCGCTACCGTTGGTCAGCGTGCCGTCGTCGTTGAGCTCGAAGTAATAGAGTTTGTCGATGAACATCAGGTGGGCCGGCTCCCCCACGTGGTTGTAAACGACATCGATCACCACCGCGATGCCCTGCCGGTGGAATGCCGCCACGAGCTCCTGCAGTTCCTTGACCTGCGTGGCCTTGGTCGGATCCCGCCCGTAGGCACTGGCCGGGGCGAAGAAGTTCACCGTCATGTAACCCCAGTGGTACTCCTCACGCGTGCGGTTGTCGAATTCGTGCACCGGCTGCAGCTCGACGCAGTTCACACCCAGCTTCTTCAGGTAGAAGTCCGGGCTTTCCACCCATTGCTTCAACCCGGCAAAACCCAGGCGCTCCTCCGGCTTCAGTTTCACCGGGGCCAGGGCGATCAGGTCGCGCACGTGGGCCTCGACCATGACCAGATCCTGCCACGGTGGCGTGGCGAAGCCGCGGTCGGCGCGTCCGACCCACGTCGGATCAAGCACGATGCCCGGGCCGTCGCGACCCACCGTAGCCTGTGCGTAAGGGTCGAGAATTTTCTGCGCCGGATGGAAATGCCCGAATACATCGTGCGGCCCGCTGACCGAATACCAGTAATACCAGCCGTGCAGGTTGCGATCGAGGTGCGCTTCCCACACGCCGTGCCACGTGTCCCCCTCCTCGCAGCGGTCCAGCTCGTAGCCGAAGGCCAGGTCCTGTTCCTCCAGTTTTTCGCAGAGGAAAAGCCGCACATGCTTGGCGCGCGGCGCGAAGAGGCGGAACTTCGTCTCGTCGTTCCACACCAGCGCCCCGAGCGGCAGGTTGCTGCGCATCGCGTGGAAGAACTTGCCGCGGCGCACCCGGGTCTTCGCCGCCTCCCGGCCGTCGATCACATGGACGACCGAGTAGGTCTGGTTGAGCAGCACCGGCTGCGCCGTGGTGAACTGGAACAGATTGCGCCCGGTCCGGTGGCGGAAGATCGCGCCGTTGAGCCGGCCCAGGCCGTCGGGCACGAGGTTCGAGGCGTCGCGGGGCAGGTCGATCCAGCGATTGTCGCCCGTGACAAACTTGAAATGCTGCGGCGGGTCCGTCAGCAGCGGCGCGGCGGGTTTGCGCAGCAGCATGACGCCGCGACCATTCAACTCGCCCGGCACCATGGACCATTCCAGTTGCCCCACGGCCTTCTCCCAGCCGTTGAACTCGCCCGCGACGTAGACGGCCATGGTGGCGAAATCCACCCAGCTGTGCTCCACCGGATCGAGCACAAAGACGAGCAGGCCGTCTTCATCCACGTAATACGACGCCTCGTCCGCGTAGAGCGATGGCGCCGCCGGGCTCAGGTCGGCAAAGGCAAACGCCTTGTCTCCCGGGGCCAGCAGCGGCAGGGAGGGGCTTGTCCAATCCGCATCCAGCTCGATCACGCCCGTGGAAGGCGACAGCAGCCAGGCCCGGGTGATACGTTGGCCGGTATCGGGGCTGAAGGGGGCGCGGGTGTTCATGGTCGGAGTTCTGTTCTCCCGCAATTGCTGTGCCACCGCAAGCGCGGGATGCGACCATTGCATGCGAAAAATTTGTGTTCATGGGGGCCATTAATGGTTTCTCTCGGTCCATGTCCCGCGAACGCATCCTCGTCGCCATGTCCGGCGGCGTCGACAGCAGCGTCGCCGCCCTCCTGCTCAAGCAGCAGGGCTGCG
>CAZZDB010000244.1:2599-3909 GCA_964652485.1 uncultured Oleiharenicola sp. | reverse complement strand
ATGAGCCGCGGGTCGCAGCAGATCTGGCGCAGGCGCAGCAACTGGGTCAGCGCGGCGAGGTGCAGCCGGCCTTCGGATGCGCCGGTGGCGGCGAGCTTGGAGAGTTCCTGCTCGGTCGTCTCCTGCATGCGCCGGTAGAGCGCGGCCTGGGCCGGGGTCGGCTCGCAGTAGATGACCTGCTCGATCTTTTCCGGCAGCTCGGGCGCGACCACGAGCTTGCTCCGGCGCAGGATGTAGGGTGCGGTCTGGACGCGCAGGCGCTCGTCATACCAGGCGCGGTCACTGCCGCGCGTGCCGGACGGCATTTCGGCGAGGAAACCGGGCATCAGGAAGTCGAAGAGCGAGCGGAGGTCATCGAGGGAGTTCTCCAGCGGCGTGCCGGTGAGCAGAAAACGGCCGAGGCCGCGCAGGGTCCGCAGCGACTGGGCGGCCTGCGTGCGGCGGTTTTTCAGGTGCTGGGCCTCGTCGGCGAGGATGAGGTCGAATTCCATCGCCGCGAACAATTCGTCGTCCCGCGTGAGGGTGCCATAGGAGGTGATGATGAGATCGTGCGCGGCGAAGGGTGCGGTCTCGGTCAGGCGGCGGTCGCCGTGGTGGACCAGCACGGAGAGTTGCGGGGTGAAGCGCGCGGCCTCGCGGCGCCAGTTCTCCATCAGCGCGGCGGGGCACACCACGAGGGACGGCCGACGCGGTCTTGGGGAGGGAGGAAGACCGTGCCGGGCGGCGAGCAGGGCGAGGGCCTGCAGGGTTTTGCCGAGACCCATTTCGTCGGCCAGGATCCCGCCGAGCTGCTGGTCGTAGAGATACCAGAGCCACGCCACGCCGAGTCTCTGGTAGGGACGCAGCACGTTCTCCAGCGAGGCCGGCACCGGCGCGGGGCTCAGAGTGGCCAGCTGATGCAGGGCCGTGCTGCGCTCGCGCCAGGTCTCGGGTGGTTGAAAATGCGGCGCGGCTTCCGCGAGGATGTCCTGCACCTCGGCCACGCGGGCACGAACAACGCGATGCGAGCGGCGCAGTCCGCCCGGCGCCCCGGGCGCGCCGGCCAGCGCCTGGTGTGCCGCCTGCAGCTGCGCGAGGCGGACCGGATCGACCAGGTAGATTTTCCCGCCGTTCTCGATGTAGCTGCGGCTGGTGTTGACGGCGTTGAGGATTTCAATCTCGGGGGCGTCGCCGGCCTTGAGGCCTAGGGTGACGTCGTAGCTGTCGCCGGTCTCCTTGATCTCAGCCTCCAGGCCGACCGGCCGGAGGTGCGCGGTGTTGCGCTCGAAGTTACCGGTGAACTCCGCGCCGTGGTGCTCGCGCAGCTCGGT
>CAZZDB010000244.1:0-2499 GCA_964652485.1 uncultured Oleiharenicola sp. | reverse complement strand
TGTTGCGCTCGAAGTTACCGGTGAACTCCGCGCCGTGGTGCTCGCGCAGCTCGGTTCCGTAGGTCGCGAGAAAATTCAGGGTCTTGTGGCGGTTGCGCAGCCAGAATTTGCCGTTAGACGGTTCGAGCACGAAACCGTGGCGCTTCAGCAGGTCCCAGACATCGTGGTAGTTGTCGGCGTCGCGCGAAGGCAGGGTAATCGCGAGGAAATGCTCCGAGCCGTCCACGACCATCGGCTTGTAGTCGGGCTCCTTCCGGGCGGGTTTGGGTTTTGTTGCCAGAACCGGCGGCACACCGCCGCCGGCTGCCGCGGGGCCGGTATTGGTCCCCGGAGCGCCGTCGATTGGCGGCCTCTGGGGCAAAAGATGTTCATCGACGCCGTTCAGGTCGGCGCCGTTCCACGCGATGGGTTCGGTCGGTCGGTTGAGCCAGAAGAAAACCGGTTGGCCGCTGAGGGCATCGGTCAGCTCGGCGAGCTGGGCCCGCGTCAGCTGGAGGAACGAAATGGGCGCGGGCTTCGCGCCGAGACGCTGCAACACGGCCAGCCCGGCGACGAACGCGGGCGGCGGCGGGGCGGCGAGGTTGAGTTCCAGCCGCACGGCGATGGCGTTGCGCGGGGCGGCGGCGGCGAGATTGGGCGGAAGCAGCAGGCGGAGCATGAGGGACGGCCGGCGACTATGGAGGCCCCGCCCGGCCGCCGGGAAGGGAAAAGCGCGGACGGCGGGCCGGGACTATTTCCCGGGTTGATCCGACCAATGGCGAATGAGCTCGCGGGCGAAACGACCGGAGGGGCTCAGATCGGCCTCGGTCCACCCACCCTGCGAGGAAGCGGAGCGGCGGTTGATCGCGGCCGTTTCATTCTTGTCGTAGATGCCCCAGTTGCAGTGGCTCAGCTGCCACTTGCGCATGAAGGCCATCCACTCATTGGTGGAGGCCACATCGACGGCCCCGGCGCCGTCGGCCCGGCAGGTGCCCCATTCGGTGACAAAAAGCGCAGCGCCGCTTTCCATGGCCTGGACCGCCTTGTCGCGGAGACGCTGCTTGTGCGTGCCGGCGTAGAAGTGCAGCGTGTAGGCCAGGTTCGCGTCCTTGATCGGCTCCGCGGCGGCGATCTCGACGTCCTGCGAAAAGGTGGGGGTGCCGACAACGATCAGATTGTCCGGGTCGATGGCGCGGATGGCGGCGACAACCTTTTCGGCGTAGGGCTTCACGTCGCGGTCCCAGGTCAGGCCCCGGACCGGCTCGTTGAAGATCTCGTAGATGACGTTTGGCCGGTGGCCGTATTTGCGCGCCATTTCCTCAAAAAACACCACCGCCTGGGCGGTATGCTCGTTGGCATGATGGTCGTGCCAGTCGATCAGGACGTAAAGATCGGCGGCGATGGCGGCATCAACCACCTGCGTCACGCGCGCCCGGTTGCGGGCGGGATCCTGCAGGTAGCCGTCCTCCTCATGGACCCCGAGCGCGGCGCGGACGATGCCGGCGTTCCAGTCCTGTTTCAGCCAGTCGACCGTGCCCGCATTGTAGAAGCGGGCGGCCTCCCACTGGCTCCAACCGAAGCTGACCCCGGCGAGGCTCACCGGCTGGCCGTCCGAGCCGACGATCTTGTTGCCCGCGACGTGGAGCCGGCCATGCCGGCTGACGACTCCGGGGGAGTCGGGCCCGGCCGGGGGCGCAGGCGGCGTCGCGCAGCCGTTGAGCAATGCGAGAGAAAGGACCAGGCTGGCGGGGAGGAGGCGCATGGGTGCCATCATGCTCCGGCAATTCCCGGGGTCAGGCCAGCCGATTTTTCTCCGGGCCGGGACCCGACGCAGCCCCTCGCGGACCTCGCGCCGGATCACGGCTCGACGATGACGGGCATGCCCACCCACGCGAGGTCGAGCAGGGTCCGGGCATCCCAGTTGGCGAGGCGGAAGCAGCCGTGCGACTCCGTGCGTCCGACCTTCTCGGGGTCGGGCGTGCCATGGATGCCGTAGCCGGTTCGGTCGAGTCCGATCCAGGCGATGCCGACAGGATTGTTGGGTCCGGGCGGGATGATGAGTTTGCGGCCGAGCTCCCGGGCCTCGGGCGACTCGGGAAAAACGTCGGGATCGAACGTGTAGTTGGGATCGGGGATGACGACCGTCACATGCAGCTCGCCCACGGGACGCTTTTCCACATTGCGGGCGATGCTGACGGGAAAATGCGCGATGACGCGGCCGGCGTCGTCGGTGGCCTCCAGCTCGTGCTCCGCGAGGCGGACGTGAAGCTTGGCGGCGCGCCCGGCGAGGGTCGCGCGCCCGACCGCCGGCACCTTGATCACGACCCCGGGCAGCAGGTCGTCCCATGTCACAGCGGGGTTGAGCCGGCGGAGAAGATTCGGGCTGGCGTGGTAGCGTTCGGCCGCCAGCTCGAGGGCGGTGGCGTAGGTGAGGGTGGTTTGCTCGGATTTGCCGAGCCACGTGGGGGACAGCGGCTGGAGCCCGGCTAGTTCCTCGGCGCTAAACGTATGCTCCGTCAG
>CAZZDB010000243.1:0-3935 GCA_964652485.1 uncultured Oleiharenicola sp. | reverse complement strand
GTGCGGAAGTTCCCGATGTGGGCCGGGGCGTAGACGGTCGGGCCGCAGTTGTAGAAGCGGAAGACTCCATCCGCCTGGGCGGGCTTGAGTTCGCGCGGGGTGCGGGTGAGGGAATCGTGGAGCCGGATGGGCATAAACCGGACGGGACTTAGCCACAAAAGGGCCGGGACTATCAACCACGGATTGTGCCCGTCTGGCGTCAGTTTATTCCCGGCACGGGGCCGAATGGGCAGGAAATGACCGGTTTCTCGCAAATATTGGATGGTCGGGCTTGGCCGGCCGTGCTTAACTGTAACCATGGCCTTGTCCAAGAATCTCAAGCTCGACCTGACCCATCGCCCCCGCCGGCTGCGCCGGTATCCGACGCGCCGCGCGCTCGTCACCGAGACCGTGCTACGCGCGGACGACCTGATCGCTCCGCTGTTTGTCATCGAGGGCAAGGGCAAGCCCGAGCCGATCGCCTCCATGCCCGGCGTCAGTCGCTTCAACATCGCCGATTTGGTCAAGGAGTGCCGCGAATTGTTTGGGCTCGGCGTGCCGGCCGTGGCGTTGTTTCCCAAGCTCGACGCCAGGTTGAAGGATGCCGAGGGCACCGAGGCCCTCAACAAGGACACGCTGGTCCTGCGCGCCGTGCGGGCTGTGAAGAAGGCCGTGCCCGAGCTGACCGTCATCACCGACGTGGCGCTCGATCCCTACACCAGCCACGGACACGACGGCGTGCTGAATGCCGCGCTGGACGACGTGGACAATGACCGCACCGTGATAATCCTCTGCCAGATGGCCGTCCTGCAGGCGGACGCCGGCGTGGATTTCGTCGCACCGTCGGACATGATGGACGGCCGGGTCGGCGCTTTGCGCCGTGCGCTCGATGCCGCGGGCCACACCGACACCGGCGTCTTGGCCTACTCGGCGAAATACAATTCAGCCTACTATGGCCCGTTCCGCGACGCGGTGGGCAGCGCGAAGGCCGCGGGCACCCGCCTGCTCAGCAAGGCCACCTACCAGATGAACCCGGCCAACCGCCGCGAGGCAATCCGCGAGGTGCAGCTCGATATTTCCGAGGGAGCTGACATCGTGATGGTCAAACCCGCCGGCCTCTACCTCGACATCATCCGCGAGGTGCGCAACTCGACGCAGGCGCCGGTGGCGGCCTACCAGATTTCCGGCGAATACGCCCAGATCCATGCGGCCGCGAAGCTGGGCTGGCTCGATCTCGCCCGTTGCCGCGACGAGTCGCTGCTTGCGATCAAGCGCGCCGGCGCCGACATGATCCTGACCTATTTCGCCAAGGACGTGGCCAAGGCCTTGCGCGGGTAGGGCCCGCGGGATCGACCGTCCCGCCGGGTGGAACTCACTTTCTCGGGCCGTGGCGCAGTGTGCTGTGGCGGACGCTGTAGCCGAAATAGACCGCGAAACCGAGGGCCATCCAGACGGCCAGCCGCAGCCAGGTGTCGGGCGGCAGCATGTACATCTGCAGCAGGCAGGTGGCGGTGCCCAGGATCGAAATAAGTGGCAGCCACGGCGTACGGAAGGGGCGGGGCAGGTCGGGGCGCCTGACGCGCAGGATCCACACCCCGATGCAGACGAGGGCGAAGGCCATCAGCGTGCCGATGGAGATGAGTTCGCCGAGCAGGTCGAGCGGCAGCAGGCCGGCGACGATGGCACAGACCACCCCCGTGATGATCGTCGTGATGTACGGAGTGCGGAAGCGCGGATGCAGCTTGCTGAACGACGCCGGCAGGAGGCCGTCCTTGGCCATCGAGAAAAAGATGCGCGGCTGGCCGAGGAGCGACACGAGCGCCACCGAGGTCAGACCGGCGATGGTCGCGATCTCGATGCTGAAGCGGAGGATGGCCGGCGCGCGGACCTGCTGCAGGGCAAAGATGAACGGCGCGTCCACGTTGAGGCTGGTGTATTTGACCATGCCGGTTAGCACGAGCGACACGCCGACGAACAGGAACGAGCAGACCGCGAGGCAGCCGAGCAGCCCGATCGGCATGTCTTTTTGCGGGTTGCGGCACTCCTGCGCGGCGCACGAGACGTTGTCGAAGCCGACATACGCGAAGAAGATCACGGCCGAGCCCTTGAAGACGCCACTCCAGCCGAACTCCCCGAAGGTGCCGTTGTTGGCCGGGATGAACGGCGTCCAGTTGGCCGCCACGAGGTCATGGTGGCCGAACATCCACCACGCGCCGTAGGCCATGAGGACGAGCAGCACGCCGACCTTGATGAAGACCATCGCGTTGTTGAAATTGGCGGACTCCTTGATGCCCACGACGAGCACGACGGTGAGCGCGAGTGAAATGAAGACGGCGGGCACGTTGATCAGGGCGCCCGTGGTGACCAGCGGATGGTGCTCGAAGGCGAACAGCCCGAGGTTCGTCGTCACCATTTGGGCGCGGTCGATGGCGAACGGCGCCGAGCCGATCACGGAAGGCATGGTGATGCCGAACTCGCCGAGCAGTGCCTGGATGCTACCTGACCAGCTGACGGCGACGGCCGCGCCGGAGAAAAGGTACTCCAGGATCAGGTCCCACCCGATGATCCAGGCGAAGAGCTCGCCCATGGTCGCGTACGTATAGGTGTAGGCGCTGCCTGCGACGGGGATCATCGTCGAGAACTCGGCATAGCAGAGCCCGGCGAACAGGCACGATACGCCGCAGAAGATGAACGACAGCACGATGGCCGGGCCCGCGTATTGGGCGGCGGACACGCCGGCGAGCACAAAGATGCCTGCGCCGACGACCGAGCCGATGCCCAGGCTGATCAGGTTTAGCGGCCCGAGTTCGCGCTTCATGCCGCCGTGTTCACCGCCCTCGGATTCGGCGATGAGGGTGGCGACGGGCTTGGTGCCGAAGAGTCCCATGTTACCTGCCCGCCGCCTTGGTCAGCTTGCTGTTGCGCCGGCTGTAGCCGAAGTAGATGACGAAGCCGATGGCCATCCAGACGATCAGCCGCATCCAGGTGTCGCGGGGCAGGGACTTCATCTGCCAGAAGCACAGGCCGGCGCCGAGGATCGGCACCAGCGGAACCCAGGGAGTGCGGAAGGTGCGGATCAGGTCGGGCTGCTTGTAGCGCAGGATCGGGATGGCGACACAGACGATGACAAAGGCAAAGAGCGTGCCGATCGAGACGAGCTCGCCGAGCAGTGAGAGTGGGAAAAGGCCGCCGATGAACGTGGCGGCGACACCGGTCACGACCGTCGTGACGTAGGGCGTCTTGAAGCGCGGGTGGACCTTGGCGAAAACGGCGGGGAGGAGGCCGTCGTTGGCCATGGAGAAGAAGATGCGGGGCTGGCCCATGAGCATGACCAGGATCACGGAGCTGAGGCCGGCGATGGCGGCGATCTCGACCACGAAGCGAAGCACAAAGGGGGCGCCGGCCGACTGCAGGGCGTTCACCACCGGGGCCGGGTTGTTCAGCTCGGTGTATTTCGCCATGCCGGTCAGCACGAGCGAGATCGTGATGAAGAGCACGGTGCAGATGGCGAGCGAACCGAGGATGCCGATCGGCATGTCCTTCTGCGGATTCTTCGCCTCCTGCGCCGAGGTCGAGACAGCGTCAAATCCGATGAAGGCGAAGAAGATCACGCCCGCACCCCGCCAGATGCCGCTCCAGCCGAACTGGCCGTCGACGCCGGTGTTGGGCGGGATGAAGGGCGTCCAATTCCTGATCGCCAGGTCCGGATTCTTGAGCAGATACCAGATGCCAAAGCCGATGACCGCGAGCAACACGGAGACCTTGGTGATCACCATCAGGTTGTTGAAAGTGGCGGACTCCTTGATGCCGATGTAGAGCAAAATCGTGAGCAAAATGATGATGCCCATCGCCGGCAGGTTGAGAAACGCGCCCGTGGCCACGAAATGGCCGTTGACGAAATTGAGCGGGGCGTTGGTCAGTGCCGGCGGGATGACGAGGCCGAATTCCTTGAGGAA
>CAZZDB010000242.1:0-4058 GCA_964652485.1 uncultured Oleiharenicola sp. | reverse complement strand
TGAGCGAGAAATTCATCGAACTCAGCAACGTCGTGAATGAATGCTCAAGAAACGAATTGCTCCAGAAGCTGAAAACGAGCCCGGCCGCGCCGCCGGCGATGGCAAGCGCCAGGCCTTCCACGAGCAACTGGCGGACGATCTGCCAGCGCGTTGCGCCGATGGCCAGGCGCACGGCCATTTCGCGGGCGCGCGCGGTGCCGCGCGCGAGCAGCATGTTGGCGAGGTTGAGGCAGGCGATGAGCAGGACGATGCCGGCCATGCCGAGCAAGGTGACGCCGAGGACGGAAAGAGTTTTCTCCTCGGAGGGAGCGTTGCTGGTGCTAAGGCGTGGCACGGCACGGGAGGTGAAGGTCTGGTCTTCCAGCTCGTGCGGGTAGCGTTCGCGCAATTGCGCCGCCAGGGTCTTCAGGCCCGGTTCGGCGCCCGCCATCGTCTGGCCGGGCTTGAGCCGGCCGACGAGCACCAGGTTGTAGGCGTCGGCGCGGTTGAGCGCGCGGTTTTCCTCGGAGGCAAAGTTATTGTTGAGCAGGTCGTAGCAGCCCAGCGGGAAGTAGAGTTCGGGTCCGAAGAGCATCATCGTGCCGCTGAAACCCTCCGGTGCTATGCCGACCACGGTAAAGGGATGTTCGTTGACCCGGAGGGTGTGTCCGAGGAAGTCGGCGGGAAGGCCGAGGCGCTTCCAATAATTATAGCTGACGATCACCACCGGCACGGCGGCACCGGGTTTTTCCTCGGCGTGCAGGAAACCGCGGCCTTGGACGAGCGGAACCTGCAGGGTAGAGAAATAGTTCGCGCTGATGAGCGCGCCAAAGGTGCGGCGGGCGGTCTCGCCTTCGCCGACGCCCACCATTGTCAGGTTGTGGGCCAGGATGCCGGAGAACGCGTCGCTGTGTTGCTGCATCTCCTGGTAGACGGGGTAGGAGAACATCCGGAATTTCTTGGGATCCTTCACGTCCTGCGTGTAAAGCTGGACAACCTGCCTTTCGGCCGGCCACGGGCGCGGGCTGAAGACCAGTTCGTGGACCATGCTGAAGATGGCGGTGTTGACGCCAATGCCGAGGGCCAGGACAACGATGGCGGTAGCGGTAAAGCCGGGGGATTTGGCGAGCAGGCGAAGGGAGAATTTCAGATCCTGGATCAAAGTATGCATAGGGTTGGACAGTGGTGCTTCCATCGAAAACACGGCTCACGGCGCGGAGTTGCAGCGAATCAGGCGGTAGGGCGAGTCGTCCCCGACGACCCGAGGCTCATCCGGAGGATTCGCCCTGCCGCGCTTATTCCGAACGCAGTGCGGTCATCGGTGAGACCCGGGTTGCACGCCTGGCCGGCAGGAAACAGGCGAGCAGGGTGGCCACGCTGAGGATCAGGGCGGAGGCGCCTAGCGCAACCGGGTCCATGGGGCTGACCTGAAAGAGAATCGTCGCCAGGACCTGCCCGACGAGCAGGGAGAGCATGACGCCGAGCCCGACCGAAACGGCGGTTTGCAGGGCGCCTTGTTTCATCACGAGCGCGAAGACGTCGCCGGGATTGGCGCCGAGGGCCATGCGGATGCCGATCTCGCGCGTGCGGCGCTCGACGGCATAGGATTTGACGCCGTAGACGCCGACGACGGCGAGGAGCAGGGCGATGCTGCCGAACACGCCAAACATCACCGCGCCCAGGCGGACGATCCATAGAGTGATGCTCTTCTCGAGCATGTCGGTAAGGGGGCGCATCTGCAGGACGGGCAGGTCGGGACTCAACTCGCGCAAGGTGGTGCGGAGCGTGCCGACCATGCCGGAGACCTGCGCCGCGTCGCGGGTGGCGAAGCGGGTGCTCAGGAACACGCTGCCATTGTAAACTTGCGCCAGTGGCACAAAGAGGTGGGGCCGTCCGCCATCCTTGTCCGTGACATCGTGGCGATGGCGGTTGACGATGCCGACCACTTCCATCTCGGAGGGGGACCCATCCGCCGGCGACTGGGTGTAGCGCACGAGCTGGCCGAGCGCGTCCTTGTCCGGGAAGAGTTTCTTGGCCATGCCCTCGTCGAGGATGGCGACGCGGGGCGAGTTCTTTTCGCGGGCCTCGACATCCGTAAAGTCGCGCCCACGCAACAGCCGCACGCCGAGCGCATCAAAATATCCGGGCGTTACGGAAATGTAGATGCCGTTGACGCCCGGTTTCGGGGCGTTCGCATCGGTCTTATCCGTGCCCGGCGCGGCATCGGCGGGAATGATGCGGGACGTGTTGGTCGTGTTGCTGTATGGCAGAAGGGTGGAAAAGCCGGCGGCCTGCACCCCCGGCAGTGCGCGAACCCGATCGCGGATGGCAAAGATGCTGCGCAATCCTTCCGCGGGCTCGGTGTTGGCGAGAGTGAAGTCGAGTTCCGTCAGCACGACGCCCCGCGGGTCGAAACCGAGGTCCAGGTCGCCGGCCTTGAGGGCACCACGGAAGAAGAGGCCCGCCGCGAAGAGCAGCACGAGCGAAAGGGTCATCTGCGCCATGACCAAGAGGTGGCGCCCGGCGAAGAAGCGGTTCCACCGGCCGCTCGCGGCGGCATCGCCCGTTTGCTGCTTGAGGTCGTTCACGAGGTCGGCGCGCGAGGCCTTGAGCGCCGGCCCGAGGCTGAAGAGCAAGGTGGCGAACAGGCAGAAAAGAAAGGTGACCGTGAGGACAGCCGGATCGGGCGAGAAGCTGACAGTCAGGGAGAAATTCATCGAGCTCAGCAAGGACTGGAACGAACTCAACAGGAGCGAATTTGACCACATGCTGAGCAGCAGGCCGAGGGAACCGCCGGCGACGGCGAGGACCAGCCCCTCGACGAGCAACTGGCGGATGATCTGCCAGCGGGTGGCACCGATGGCCAGACGCACGGCCATCTCACGGGCCCGGGCAGTGCCACGGGCGAGCAGCATGTTCGCGAGATTGAGGCAGGCGATGATGAGAACGACCCCGGCCATGCTGAGCAGCAACACGCTCATGAGAGCGATCGGGCCGTCATCACTCGGCTCGGTGCTGATGCTAAAGCGTGAGGGCTGGTGGATCTGGAGTTCCCGCTGCCCCTGGGCATCGGGTGGTTGAAGGGCCGTGAGGCGCTGCTCGATCGCCGGCAGGCGGGTCTTGGCCGACTCGATGGTCAGTCCGGATTGGAGTCGGCCCATGACATTGAGCGTGTAGTTTTTCGGCTCGCTGAGATCGGTGAACTGGGTGGAGTCACTGAAGGCCGAGCTGAGCTGGGAAAAGATCCCGAGCGGCAGCCAAAGGTCGGGCGCAATGAGAGAGCTGATACCGGAGAAGCCAGCGGGCGCCACGCCGATGACAGTGTAAGGGCGGGTGTTGACGTAGACAGTGCTGCCGATGAAGTCCGCTCGGCCGCCGGAGCGCTGCCAGTAGGGGTAGCTGGCGACGGCCACCTGCGCGTTGGCGTTGGGGCGGGCCTCCTCGGCGGTGTAGAACCGGCCCGCGACGGGCCTCACGCCCATGAACGAGAAGAAATTCTCCGAAGTGAGGAAGACAAAGCTGCGGCGCAGGCCCTCGTCACGACCGAGACCGGCCAGGGCGAAGGTGACAGCGGTGGTGTCCTTGAAGATCTCCTTGGATTCGCGCAGCGCGGTGTATTCGGAGTGGGAGAACTGGCGGTAGTCCTTGCTCGCGTTCTTGCGAGTGGTGAAGACGCCCACTACTTCGGACGACTTGAGTGGCACGACCGGTCGGAGGATCAGGCCGTTGACCAGAGAGAAGATCGCCGAGTTGACCCCGATCGCGAGGGCCAGGGTGAGGATGGCGGTGGTGGTGAAGCCGGGGCTCTTGGCGAGCAGGCGGAAAGCGTGGCGCAGATCCTTAAGGAGGTTGGTCATGGCGCGTGGAGGTGGGAGAGCGAACGGGAAACACCCATCCGTTGTCCGAACACACGGCACGGGCCGCGCGAGTTGCAGCTATTTCAGGCCAGCGGAGCGGACTGCGCCCGCCTCGCCCCGCGGGCGGCGACCAGGAGCCAGACCGACGCGCCGAAGAGCAGAGGCGACGACCACACACCCGCCATCAGGGTATGGTAGTAGATTGAAGAGCCGACGTGGCCG
>CAZZDB010000241.1:0-4063 GCA_964652485.1 uncultured Oleiharenicola sp. | reverse complement strand
AAACGGCCCGTGGATCCGGCGGGCGGGCGGCGGGGAGCGGTGAAAGCGGAAAATCTGGCGGAGGGATTTCAACCCGGGGCTTTTTCATGATGGGAATAATGCGGGTCAGGTGCGGCCGGGAGGGAGTGTGGCGGTGGCTTCAGCGGCCGGCTCATAGACGAAGACATCGGAGTGGATCTGGGTCGCACCGCCCTGCAGTACACGGTTCCAGGTACCCGCTTCATGGTCGGGCCCGCCAGCCGCGCCGACCAGCGCGATGACGCCATGCGGCGACGCGCTGCCGCCGGGAACCGCACCACCCTGCCAGTGCCGGAAGGCCGCCGGGCAAGGCTCGTTGCCGGAGACGGCAACGATGATCAGCTCGGCGGCCGAGATGTCGTCGTTGGCCCGCGCCGCAAACGCCTCCGAAGCGGCGATGTCCATGCGCCAGACGCGCAGGTCGGGCTTGAACTCGTGCTCCAGCTCGTGCGTGAGATGCGAATAGGTGACCAGCGCGCGATCGGCCGCGGGCAACCGGTCGTAGAGCAGCACGACCCGGAAGGGCTCGATGGCAGCGGCGGTGGCCGAGGCGGACATGGCGGGAGGCAACAGCTGAGGCTAGCAGACACTGGCGTCGGCGGAGCGGACTTCCCTGCCCGGCGGCTCCAGATCGCTGGATTGATTCAAGAGCCGCGAACGTGGATTTTTGTGACACCGCACCGGCGTCACCGGGAAGCGAAAAGACAGAACCGGAGGGGAATGATTCGAGCGAGGCAGAGGCGGATCCGGCCGGGTCACCGGGCGGTGACCGAGGGGCGGGATTCACCGTATGACCGGAATGTAGCACACTGGTCGACAGACTGACAGCGACAAAGGTCACGAAATCCGGAAAGTTATTCACAGCCGCCGCCGCGGCCGGCGAAGCGCGCGCAAGGCATGCGCAGTTTATGGCAAAGCGCGCTGCGTAACCGCATGTCCCCGGGCGCATAATGCGGCCAACCGCCCACCCCATATGAACGCACCGCGTGATCATACCGCTTGGTTGCTTGGTGGCGAAGCCCGCTGCCCGACTCCGCCGCTCATCCCACCGCAGCCTCGTCGCATTGTGCTGCTTGGCCCGCCCGGCATTGGCAAGGGCACGCAGGCGGCCCTGCTCGGAGCCGCCCTCGGGACCTGCTACCTCTCGACCGGCGAGATCCTCCGCGCCGCCCGCCCGACCCCGCCCTTCCCACCGGGGCCAGCCATGCGCACCGCGCTCAACTACGCGCGGCGCGGCGACACTGTGCCCGAGGACGTCCTGCTCGACCTGATCAACGAGCGCTGCCGCTGCCTGACCTGCGCCGGCGGCTTCATTCTCGACGGTTTTCCCCGGACCTTGCGGCACGCCGAGGCGCTGGACCGTCTGATGGAGGCCAATGATCTTTCGCTCGACGCCGTCGTGCTCTACGATCTGCCCGCGACCCTGATCGTGCCACGTCTGCTGGGCCGCCGCGTCTGCCCCACGTGCCAACGCATCTATCACGTCAAGGCCCGCCCGCCTAGGGTCGCCGGCCTTTGCGATGACTGCCAGAGCAAGCTGGAGCAGCGCCGCGCCGACCGCATCGATTCGATTCGCCTCATCCAGGGCACCTATGCCACCAGCCCGCAACCGTTGATCCGGCACTACCAGAGTCGCGGATTGCTGGTCACCGTCCCTGCCCAGGGCACCCCCGAGGAGATCTTCATGCGCACGATCGACGCGTTCAAGCATGCCTCGGCGGCCCAGCCAGCCTGGGACACCGCCGGATTCCTCCCCCGGGCCGCCGGCCTGCCGTCGGTCACCGAAGGCATCTAGATGTCGTTTCCCCACCGGGCCGGGAAAAAATGCGGGACATGCGCGCGGAGGACGCCTATGCAGGGGCCGTGAAATCCACGCTGAAGCTCCTCCCCCTCGGACTGGCCTGTTTCGCCGCTCCTGTTCCATCCCTTGCTGCTGGAACCGCCGCCCCGGTAATCGTCTCGGCTCCGGCGCCCTATCCGGCAACCGGCTCGGTCGAGCGCCTGGATCCCGCACTGGACGCGCTGCTCTCCCGCAGCGTGAACATGGAGAAACTCGCGGAGGGCTTCTCGTGGTCGGAAGGTCCCGTGTGGCAGCCGCGCGAGCACCGGCTCATTTTCAGCGACGTGCCGCGCAATACCGCCTACCAGTGGAACGAAGGCGCCGGTGTGACGGTGTTCCTCCAGCCCAGCGGCTACACCGGCCTGGTTCCTGGCCAAAACCTCGGCGAGGGCTCGAACGGACTGACCCTCGACCGCGACGGCCGGTTGCTGCTCTGCCAGCACGGCGACCGCCGCATCTCCCACCTCAATGACGACGGCAAGACCTTCACTACCGTGGTCGACCGCTTCGAGGGCAAACGTTTCAGCAGCCCGAACGACCTCTGTGTCGACCGCCACGGCAACATCTATTTCACCGACCCGCCCTATGGACTCGGCCAGGTCGGAGTCCGCGAGATCGACTTCAGCGGCGTCTACCGCCGCGCCACCGACGGCACGATCTCCCTGCTGAACCGCGAACTCGAGCGGCCCAACGGCATCGCACTTTCGCCGGACGAGAAGACGCTTTATGTCAGCAACACGGACGAGAAGCGGCCGGTCATCCTAGCTATCCCGCTGCAGGCCGACGGTGCGGCGGGAACCAGCCGGGTGTTCTTCGACACCACGCCGCTATGGGTGCCCGGCCGCCCTGGCCCGCTCGACGGGATGAAGGTGGATGTGCACGGAAACGTTTGGGCGACCGGCCCCGGCGGCATCCTGATCATCAGTCCCGCGGGCAAACACCTCGGCTCGCTGCTCACCGGACGCGCCACAGCCAACTGCTGCTTCGGCGGCCCCGACGGCAGTGTGCTCTATATTACGTCCGGAAACACGCTCTGCCGGATTCAGACGAAAACGAAGGGCAACGGTCTGTGACATAATTTCATTCGCGACTGGTCCAAAAGCGGCTTACTCGGTTGCCATCGGACCGCCTGGTTCCTTTCCTGCTGCGGTCCACCTTCCTGCATGCCCTTGCGCACCCAGACCCTCCTACCTGTTCCCGATCCGGCCGACCCGCAACTGCTGGCCTACCTGAATCTCAAGCTGCACGAGATCGGCCAGCCGGGCGTGAAGCTAAGCGAAGGCGACGGCCTCTCGAGCTTCGTCGATCATTTCCTCACACTCAGCCGCGAAAAGGACCGCGTACTGGCCAGCCATCTCTGCCCGATCGACCAGCGCATCCAGAATTTCATCTACGACTACCTCGACGGTTCGCCGGACGCACCGCGTCTGCCGACGACCACCCTCGTGCTTGACCGGCCCGGCCTGGCCCGCGCCCTCTCGCTACCACCCGACCGCGACGAGCACCACAGCAGCATCCTCGCCTCACTCCGCGTCCGCCAGGGCGTGCTGCACAATCCGCGCAGTGACCGCCGCACGACCCAGGGCATTTTTCACGTCGCCGAGGGCGGTCTGCCCATCCCTGACGACAAGAAGGCCGTGCCCGCCGCCGTCTTCGGCCGCCTGCTCGCCGCGGCGCTCAACCCGCCGCCCGAGCTGCTCCGCCTGCCTTTCACCGCCGCCGCCCCGAAACCGGCCGAGTGCTTCGTCTCGCTCCACCTCCGCCCCGTCGTCGTGCCCGAGGTGCCCGGCTTCAGTCCGATGCGCGCGATGGAGACGCGTTTCTTCGTGCCCGGCGCGCTCGTGGCCAACCTTGACTTCGTCGAGAGCATCTTCGGCAACGCCGGCGACCCGCACCTGCCGGAGAACGACGCCGGCCTTGATCCCACCCACTGGACCGGGCACACCGGCTGCATCATCCTCGCGCCGCACCTCAACGGGCTGACCAAGAAGGAACTTGGCCTCCCGGCCCACGCCGAGGCCACACCGCGCCAGCGCCGCGACGGCATGTGCTGGAAATCGCCCGACGAAAAATACAACGACGGCACGCCCTTCAAGCTCACGGCGCGCACTGCAGCCGGCGTGGTTGTCACGTTCATCTCCGACAACTATTTCGGCTACTGCAAGAAGGAGGTGAAGACCCAGATCAGCTTCGCCGCCAATCTGC
>CAZZDB010000240.1:0-4066 GCA_964652485.1 uncultured Oleiharenicola sp. | reverse complement strand
CCTGCCCGCCACCGCCACCCTCAACCGCCCCGGCACCGCCGAGGGCAACTGGCAATGGCGCTGCACCGATGCACAGCTGCGGCGGCTCGGCGACGAGAAGCTCGCAGTGTTGCGCGCGTGGATCACACTCTATGACCGCACGGGCCTGCGCCCGCTGCGCGACTACAGCGAACCCCCCGCCCCATGACCCCGCCGCGTCCACTTTCCCTCCCCGCGATCTGGAACATGAGCTTCGGCTTTCTTGGCATCCAGTTCGGCTGGGGCCTGCAGATGGCCAACATGAGTCCCATCTACAAGTATCTGGGCGCAGCCGACGACCAGATTTCCCGGCTCTGGCTCGCGGCACCCCTCACCGGGTTCATCGTGCAGCCGATCATCGGGGCGATGAGCGACCGCACGTGGGGTCCACTCGGCCGCCGCCGCCCCTACTTCCTCGTCGGTGCGATCCTCAGCACGATCGCGTTGTTCCTGATGCCGAATGCGGGTTCGCTGGCCGGCTGGCTAATGCCGCACCTGCCGAAGTTCTACATGGCCGCCGGCCTCCTCTGGATATTGGACGCGTCCATCAACGTCTCGATGGAACCCTTCCGGGCCTTCGTCGCCGACAAGCTGCCGGAGGAGCAGCGCGGCATGGGCTTCGGCATGCAAAGTTTCTTCATCGGCATCGGGGCATTCGTGGCGGGGATGCTTCCTCTCATGCTCCGCAACTGGTTTCATGTGAGCACCGAGGCTGACGGGGCGAACGCGCTGCCGACCAACGTCAAGATATCCTTCTATCTCGGGGCCGGCGCCTTCATTAGCGCCGTTCTGTGGACCATATTTACCACCAAAGAAGATCCACCGGAAAATCTGGAGGAATTTCGCCGCAGGAAAGCAGAGAGTCGCGGTATCACCCATTTGTTGAAGGAGATCCCTGATGCCTTGGTGCACATGCCCGTGACGATGCGACGGCTGGCGGTGGTGCAATTCTTCACCTGGCTGGGGCTCTTCTGCATGTGGGTGCATTTCTCGAACGCGGTGCCCGTAATTTTCGGTAGCAGCGATCCGACCACAGATGCTTTTAAACGGGGTGCGGAATGGGCTGGTTGGTGTTATGCGATCAAAGACGGGGTTACCTTTTTTGCCGCCTTTGGTCTGATCGCGGCCGCGCGCAAATACGACCGCCGTCTCATTCACGGCATCTGTCTCGTGATCGGCGCGCTTGGCTTGTTCGCGGTCGGTTTGGTCCACGGTGAAGAGCAGAGATATTTTCTGTTGGGCGCCCTTGCGCTTGGCGGCGTGGCTTGGGCCTCGATCCTCTCGATGCCCTATGCGATCCTCGCCGGGGCGCTGCCGGCGGAACGCATGGGCGTTTACATGGGTATATTCAATTTCTTCATCGTACTGCCCGAGATCCTCGCCTCGCTGTTCTTCGGCGTCCTCGTGAAGAACTACCTGCACGGCAACCTCGTCCACGCCGTGATGGCCGGCGGAGTGTGCCTCTTCATTGCCGCCGCGACGCTCTTCTGGGTTCCCCTGCACAAGAACGCGGCCGCCACGGCCTGATTTCGTCATGAAAAAACTCCTCCCCTGTCTGCTCGGCCTGTTACTGGCGGTGTTGCCGGCGGTGTTCGCCGCGCCGGCGGTTGATCCCTACCAGCCACAGACCTACGTTAAGCTGCATCACCCGGAGTGGTCAAAGAATGCGACCATCTACCAGGTGAACGTACGCCAGTTCTCCGCCGAGGGCACATTCCGGGCGGTCGAGAAGGAGCTGCCCCGCATCAAGGCGCTCAACGTGGACATCATCTGGCTCATGCCCATCCATCCCATTGGTCAAAAGAACCGCAAGGGCACGCTGGGCAGCCCCTACGCCGTGCGGGATTACTACGGCGTCAACCCCGAGTTCGGAACGCTCGACGACCTGAAGCATCTCGTCGCCACCGCGCACGGGCTCGGCCTCAAAGTCATCCTCGACTGGGTGCCCAACCACACCGCGTGGGACAACCCGCTCACCGCGCAGCACCCGGATTGGTATCAACATGACTGGCGTGGCAACTTCCGTCCGACCGCGTGGTTCGACTGGTCCGACATCATCAATCTCGACTACCGGTCGCCCGGCCTGAGGAAATACATGACCGACGTCATGAAATACTGGGTGCGTGACGTCGGCATCGACGGCTACCGCTGCGATGTGGCGGGCTTCATCCCGCTGGATTTCTGGAACAACCTCCGCCACGAACTCGATGCGATCAAGCCGGTGTTCATGCTTGCCGAGTGGGAGTCGCGCGACCTGCACGCCGAGGCCTTCGACATGACCTACGCTTGGAGCTGGTATGAGGCGATGCACAACATCGCCCAGGGCAAGAGCGACGTCGGCGCGCTCAACAACTACTACGCGTGGAACGAGGGTTTCTATCCACCGGGCATCTACCGCATGAATTTCCTCAGCAACCACGACAAGAACTCGTGGGACGGCACCGAGTTCGAACAGTTCGGCGACGCCCTACCGGCCGCCATCGTGTTCTCGGTCGTCAGCGAGGGCATGCCGCTGATCTACAACGGGCAGGAGGCCGGCAACCCGAAGCGCCTGAAATTCTTCGAGAAGGATCCGATCGAATGGCGCACCCACCCCAACGGGGAGCTCTATCGGAAGATGTTCGCCCTGAAAAAAGCCAACACTGCGCTGTGGAACGGCGAATGGGGCGCCCGCATGATCCAGGTGGTCAACGACGCACCGACCGCGGTCTTCAGCTTCGTGCGGATGAACGACCGGGACAAGGTCCTCGCCGTCTTCAATTTTTCCAAGGAACCGCACACGGTGAAGCTGACCGACGGACCGTCGGCCGGCACCTACACCGACTTCAGGAGCGGGAAAAAGGTCGTGCTCGACGCGGCGAGCAAACTCGAACTGAAGCCTTGGGACTATCGGATCTACGTGCAGTAGCCGCACCGGCGCGCTTCCAGGTGGTGCGCGAAGGATTCCTCCGTGGGCCACCTGATCGCGGGCTCCTTATTCTTGGGGGGTGGGCGGCTCTTTTTCGTGTGGCACGCCGTGGGTGTAGTCAAGGTGGTCGAAATAGACGGTCTTCGGCCTCTCTTCCTGCTGGCGGCGGTGCGCCTCGATCTGGACGCGGTATTCCTGCGGGGTGGTGCCCTTGTGCTGCTTGAACACGCGGGCGAAATACGCCGGGTCGGCAAAACCGCTGGCATAGGCGATCTCCGCGATGGTCAGGGTCGTTGTCTCGAGCGCAAGGATGGCGCCGCCGATCCGGATACGCTGGATGTAGTGGGTCAGGCGCTCCTTGGTTTCCGTATGAAACAGGTGGGAAAGGTAATCGGGCGAACAGCCGAGCGATTCGGCGATGTGCTGCACACCCAGCTCGGAGTTGGCGAATTGCTCGCGGACGAGGCATTTCGCCTGAAAGACCTTCCCGATGTCGCTGTTAAGCTGCCCCGTGCCGGTCTCGATGATGTTCCGGAACAGCCCGAGCAGCGCGAGCAGCAGGCCATGGAGCACGGCGCCACGCGCCGGGCCTCGGGTGTGATGCGTTTGGGTGACGGCGTTGGCCAGCATGAGGAAGAGATCAAGGTTGGGCGCGTCGAAGAACTCGATAACCTCGATGTCCGGCTTGCCCGGCCGCACCTCGTGCGCCAGGTGCAGGCTCAGGGTGTTGTTGTAGAAACCGCCCACGATGTTGCGAAACGGCTGGCCGGGCCCGGGCGCGACGACCTCGCCGTGCGGCACGCCGGCGGGTATGATGCAGATCTCGTCGGGATTGAGCCGGAAGCCCTCCCGGGGAAAGCTGAAGTCGGTGGTGCCCTGCAGCTGCAGGAAAAATTCCGGCCGGTAATGGTAGTGCATGCCCCGGCGGTTCGCCACGGGCTTCATCTCGTGGGGCACGCGCAGCGGGAGCCGGTTTTTCTCGACAAGTTTCAGCGCGTGATCGAAGGCCTGCTGCATTTCCGCGCGGTTCTGCGCGCCGAACGAGCGGGCAGTAAACAAGGCGTGGGGTGCGCCAGCGGCGGACATATGATCGGGCGGGGCCAGGGGGGTGTGGCGGAGGTTGGGGCAAGCAATGCGGCC
>CAZZDB010000239.1:0-4211 GCA_964652485.1 uncultured Oleiharenicola sp. | reverse complement strand
TGCTGCAGATCATCCCCGTCCTCTTCGTCATCATCACGGCGACCTTCTTCATGGTGCGTTTCGTCCCCGGCGGGCCGTTCACGGCGGAGAAGTCGATCCCGCCCGAGATCCTGAAGAACCTCGAGGCCCACTACGGCCTCGATCAGCCCCTGTGGCGCCAATACCTGGCCTACCTCGGCAGCGTCGCGCGGGGCGACCTCGGTCCGTCGTTCAAGTATGCGAACCGTTCCGTGAACGAGATCATCGCCCAGAAACTGCCGGTGTCCCTCGAGCTGGGCTCGCTTTCGTTGCTCGTGGCCCTGCTGGTCGGATTGCCGCTCGGTGTGCTCGCGGCCGTCCGCCGCAACAGTTGGATCGATTATCTGGCCAGTTCCATCGGCCTCCTGGGCATCTGCGTGCCGACTTTCGTGCTCGGCCCGCTGCTGGTCCTGTTCTTTGCCATTCACCTCGGTTGGGTGAACGCGTCCGGGTGGAATGACTGGCCGGATCGCGTCCTGCCGTGTCTGACGCTTGGTTTCGTCTATGCCGCCTACATCATGCGGCTGACGCGCGGCGGCATGCTCGAAGTGCTCAACCAGGATTACATCCGCACTGCCCGGGCCAAGGGCGCCTCCGAGACGCGTATCGTCCTGCGGCACGCGTTGCGCGGCGGCCTGCTGCCCGTCGTGGCGTTTCTCGGCCCGGCCATCGCCGGCATCCTGACGGGGTCGTTCGTCATCGAAACGATTTTTCAAATCCCCGGGCTCGGCCGTGAATTCGTCAACAGTGCCTTTAACCGCGACTACACCCTCGTGCTGGGCACCGTCATACTCTACGCGGGTCTCATCGTGGTGCTCAACCTCGCGGCCGACGTCGCGCAGGTGTGGTTGAATCCGAAATTGAAATTCGAATGAGCACCCCGCCCTCGCTGCCGGCCAACCTCGAGCCCGGATCATCGCTCGGCCGCGACGCCTGGCACCGGCTGCAAAAGAACCGGCTGGCCATCTTCGGCGGCGTGGTGCTGGCCGTGCTCGCCGTGTTGTGCATCGCAGGACCGTGGTTTTTGCAGGCCACCTATCAGGAGCAGAACCTCGACCTTGGCGCATCCGCCCCGGGGGCAGTCCACTGGCTCGGCACGGATACTCTCGGCCGCGACCTGCTGGTGCGCCTGCTTTACGGTGGCCGCATCTCGCTCGGGGTCGGGCTCAGCGCGACGTTGGTCGCCCTGACCATCGGGGTGGCCTACGGTGCCATCGCCGGCTATGTGGGCGGCAAGACCGACACCGTGATGATGCGGCTGGTCGACATCATCTACGCCCTGCCCTTCACCATCTTCGTCATCCTCCTCATGGTGTTCTTCGGCCGGAACATCATCCTGCTCTTCGTCGCCATCGGCGCGGTGGAGTGGCTGACCATGGCGCGCATCGTCCGCAGCCAGATCATGGCGTTGAAGAAAATGGAGTTCATCGAGGCCGCCCGTTCACTCGGCCTGAGCAACCGCCGCATCATTTTCCGGCACATGCTGCCCAACGTCCTCGGCCCGATCATTGTCTACACCACGCTGACCATCCCCGCGGTGATGCTGCTCGAGGCGTTCCTGAGCTTCCTCGGGCTCGGCGTGCAACCGCCCATGAGTTCGTGGGGCACGCTGATCAAGGATGGGGCGGAGAAGATGGAGGAATTTCCGTGGCTGCTGGTGTTCCCGGGCACGGTCTTTTCCCTGACGCTTTTCTCGCTCAACTTCCTCGGTGACGGCCTCCGGGATGCGCTCGACGTGCGCGCGGCAAAAGACTAAGCACTCGCCCGCCCTATGCTCCGCCGCTTCAAACCCTACCTGCGCTACCTTAAGGCCAACCGCGGCACGCTCATCGCCGGGATTTTCTACGGGCTGCTCTTCGGCGCCACCAGCGGCCTCGGCCTGCCGACGCTGATCAAGTTTGTTTTTCCCGTGATCTTCGACACCGCCGGGGAGCGCATGTCGATGGGCGATGTGGTGCTGATTGCCGGCACCGTGCCGATGCTGTTCCTGGTGCGCGCCGTCAGCAGCTACCTCAACAGTTACTACGTGCAGTTGACCGGGGTGCGCGTGCTCGAAGCCGTGCGGCTTGACTACTTCCGGAAGCTCCAGTTGCTGCCCCTCTCCTTCCTGCAACGCGAATCCAGCGGCGATCTGCTCTCGCGCGGCATCGCCGACACCTCGCAGCTGCAATCCACCCTCACGCTGATTGCCAATGACGGCGTCAAGCAGCCCATGGTATTGATCGGCGCAATTGGCTTTCTGGTTTTGCAGGCGTTCCCGAAGGTCGCCCACTGGCTGGGCATCGCTTCCCAAGCCGGGGACGACCCCCGGGGCGCCCTGACGGTGCTGGTCTGCCTGGTGATCGTGCCGCTGACCGTGTTGCCAGTGCATTACGTAGGCAAGAAGGTCGTGCATCGGGCCCGACAGGTGCAGGATCAGTTGGGGGATGTTTCTTCCCAGTTGAATGAAAATCTGTCCGCCGCCCGCGAGGTTCGCGCCTTCGGTCTCGAGGAGCGTGAGACGGCGCGCTTCGGCCGGTCGACGAACCGACTGGTGGTCGCACAGATGAAGGTGGTGAAATATGCGCAGGCCCTGACTCCCGTCATCGAGCTTCTTTCCGCGGTCGGCATCGCCGTCACGCTGGTCTTTGCCTACAATGTCGGGGTGAAGCTGGAGACCTTTCTCGCCATCATCGTTGCGCTCTACATGTGCTACGAGCCGATCAAGAAACTCGGCTATCTCAACAGCGAGCTGAACCGCGGCGCCGCCTCGCTCTCGCGCCTTGAATACGTGCTCGACCAGCCGGTGACCATCACCGACCCGGCCGACCCCACGCCCGTCACCCGGCTGAAAGGCCTGATCACGTTCAAGGACGTGACCTTTTCCTACGGCGACTCGCCCGCCCTGAAGAATGTCACCGTGTCCATCCCTGCCGGCACGGTCTGCGCGCTGGTCGGCCCCAGCGGCGCGGGCAAGAGTACCTTCGCAAACCTCGTGCCGCGCTTCTTCGAGGTCGGTGCCGGCGGTGTCAGCATCGACGGGATTGATGTCCGCGCCATGAAGCTCGCCGACCTGCGGCGCAACATCGCCCTCGTCTCCCAGGAGCCCGTGCTCTTCAACGACACCATCTACAACAACCTCGCGCTCGGCACCGCCGTCGCGTCGCGCGACGAGATCATGGCGGCGGCCCGCAGCGCCCACGCCCACGAGTTCATCACCCAGCTGCCGCAGGGCTACGACACGATGGTCGGCGAGCGCGGTTCGCTGCTCTCCGGCGGACAGAAACAGCGCATCGCCATCGCCCGCGCTTTTCTGCGGCAGGCGCCCATCCTGATTCTCGACGAGGCCACCAGCGCGCTTGACTCCGACAGCGAGGCCGCGGTGCAGGACGCCCTGCGCAAGCTCGTCCAGGGGAAAACGGTACTCATCATCGCCCACCGCTTCAGCACGATCCGCGACGCCTCGATGATTTTGGTCTTCAACGAGGGCCAGATCGTCGCCCAGGGCGACCATGCCTCGCTCTACGCCGGCAACGCGCTCTACAAGTCACTCTACGACCGCCAGAACGGGACGGCCTGAGAATGCTTTGTGGCAGAATTAACAAAATGAACCGACCGTGCCGCCACTCCCCGCTTCGCAGGTTCTATTTTGTCCATTCTGTTAATTCGGTCTAATGTCTGTAGAGCCCAAAGAATTCAGCCGCGCCGTGGAGAACCTCATCGCGGGTTTTCGCGAGTTGCCCGAGGACCGGAGCCGCTCGAAGCGCCGCAAGACCACCGAGCTCACATCGCTCATCGACGAGCTGCTCGTCAAATACCGCATCAGCCACGATTCGCTCGAGCACAGCATTCGCGAAAAATGGCCCGAACTCGTCGGCGTCGCCAATGCCACGTATTCGCACCCGGTCGTCGTCGAGCACGGCCTGCTGGTCGTCCTCGTCTCACACGGGGTCGTCCGCAACGAGCTCTTCCTCCACCGCGATTCCATCGTGGAAAAGCTCCGCAAGCTGCCCGGTTGCTCGGCGATCAAGGGCATCGCGCTCCGTGCGGGTTGAGTCGTCCTGTCACACTCCGAATCCTGCAAAATAACGCTTGCACGGCGGGGGTGCGGTTTAGTTAATGCCCGCTTGCGTTAGTGAGAGTCTGCTGGTCGCAGGCTCCCACCACGGTCAGTCCGGGCAACCGGACGATAACGGTGCCGCCGGCCCTCCAAA
>CAZZDB010000238.1:0-4316 GCA_964652485.1 uncultured Oleiharenicola sp. | reverse complement strand
CCGAGATGCCCGCGGCCGGTGCAATGAATATCGCCATGTATCGACGCGATCCGGCCCGGGTGCTCGAGATCGCACAAGGGCTGGCCCTGGATTACCTCGATTCGAACGCCTTTCGTGGTCCGCGCCAGTTCTACACCGGCCTCGCACACGAGCTCGCCGGCCGGACCGGCGCAGCCGAAGGCGAATGGCGTGCCGGCCTCGCGGTCGTCCAGGCGCGGTTGAAGGCGGCGCCGGACGACCGCAGCCTGCTGCTCTGGTCCGCGTGGCTGCACGCCGCCCTGAACAATGTGGCGGAAGCCGAGCGTCTCTTTGCCCGCAGCCAGGTCCTCGCCGGGCTGAGTGGCGACACCATGGATGCGGACAACGTGCAAGTCTTGCTGCGCCTCCGGCGCAAGGACGCCCTGCTGGCCGGCAGCGAGGCGATTTTCAACGCCCGGGGACCGAACTGGGAGGGAGCCCACGCGGAGATGCGGTTTTCCCCGCTGATCGACTGGGAGCGCGGCGACCCGCGTTTCGATAGACTTCTGCGCAACAACCTGCCACCGGGGGCGAAGCCGCTTCCGGATCAGAAAACGGAGGACAGGGAGCAGAGGACGGCTCCGGCGATCGCAGATCAGAGATCCGTCGCGGTGCTGGCCTTCGCCAACCTCTCCGACGACAAGGCCAACGAGTATTTCTCCGACGGCATCAGCGAGGAGCTGCTGACCGTCCTCCAGAAAATCCCCGGGCTACACGTCGCCGCGCGGACCTCGGCGTTTTCCTTCAAGGGCAAGGAGGCGACGGCGCAGGAGATCGGTCAGAAACTCGGCGTGGCCAACCTGGTCGAGGGCAGCGTCCGCAAATCCGGCAACAGCGTGCGCATCACGGCCCGCCTGAGCCGCGCGGCGACCGGGGAGCAGCTGTGGAGCGAGAGCTACACGCGCGACCTGAAGGACGTGTTCGCCGTGCAGAGCGAGCTCGCCGAAACCATCGTCGGGCAGCTGCGCGGGCAGCTCGGCGGCACGGCGACGAAACGGGAGATCCAGGCGCAGGTGTCGGCGGCGGAGAAGGGCGGCACAAAAAACCCCGAGGCCCACGAGCGCTACCTGCAGGGGAAATATTTCGCGAATCAGTTCTCCCAGGAGAACCTCGCGAAGGCCGCCGACTTTTTCCAGCGTGCCGTCGCGCTCGACCCGGCGTTTGCCCAGGCATGGGCGGCATTGGCGCGGGTGAGCGCGGTGCGGGGCGAATATGGGAACACCATGAAAGAATGGACGGAGAGCTTTGCGCAGGCCCGCCAGGCGGTTGACCGGGCCCTCGCGTTGGACCCGAATCTCGCGGAGGCGCAGGCGGCGTTGATGGAGATCCAGATCGGCTACGATTTCGACTGGCGGGGCGCGCGCGAATCCGTGCGCCGCGCCCTCAGTCTCGCGCCGTCCGACGCGATGGCGATCGGCAACGCGGCGCGGCTGGCCGGATTCCTCGGCGAAATGGAAAAGAGCATTGTGCTGGGCCGGCAGGCGGAGGATCTCGATCCGATCAACCCCGAGATTCATCACTATCTGGCGGGCAACCTCGCGGTTCTCGGGCGGTTTCAGGATGCCGCCGTGGAGCACCACCGCGCCCTCGAGCTAAGTCCGTCGTTTCCGAATTGCCACGCCAGCCTCGCGCAAGAATTGGCGGCTCAGGGCAGACTGGCCGAGGCGCTCGTGGAAGCGGAGCTGGAGCAGATGGAGTGGGCGCGGCTGACCGCTTTGGCCAAGATCCAGTGGGATTTGAAAAATCCCGTCAAGGCGGATGAGGCCCTCAATCGCCTGATCGACTCGGCGGCGGACGTTTGCGCCTACCAGATTGCTGAGAATTACGCGCACCGCCGCGAGAACGACCGCGCGTTTCAATGGCTGGAGCGCGCCTATCGCCAGCACGATTCCGGGTTGGCTTACGCCAAGACGGATTTCGACCTCTCCAGGCTTCACGACGACTCGCGCTGGGAAGCCTTCATGCGCAAGCTCGGGCTGGCGGACGACCAGTTGAAGTGAACCCGGCAATAAAAACGCCCGCCGGGTTGGCGGGCGTGCCGAACAGGTGCAGCAAGTCTGCGCCCCTATTTGCCAGAAGGCATCACGCCGGGGACGGTGCCCGCCTTCGCCAAGGCTACGGCGAGGCGTAATCTATTTGGGTGGGGGGAGTGCACCCGGGACGGTGCCGGCCTTGACCAGGACCATTTTGTCGGGGTCGAGGTGCTGCCTGATGGCGCCGTTGACCTGGGCGAGCGTGAGCGAATAGATCTTGGGGCCGAACTCGTCGATGAAGCTCAGCGGCAGGTCGCGGTTCATCGTGTTGAGGATCGCGCCGGCCATGCCGCCGGTGGTGGCGAGGCCCAGCTTGTAGCCGCCGACATACTTGCCCTTGTTGTTGGCCAGCTCGGCCTCCGTGATGCCATGCTCATACCACTCGGTCAGCTGGCGCTTGGTGGAGGCGAGACCCTTTTCGAGCAGCCCGGGGGCGAACTGCGCGCCGATGCGCCAGTCGCCGTCGGCGTAGGTGTCGTTGGTCACGGCGGAATAGATGCCATAGGTCAGGCCCTCCTTGTCGCGGACGTTGGCCATGAGCCGGCCGGTGAAGCCGCTGCCGAGGGCGACGGTGCCGATGCGCAACGCGAGCGCGTCGGGATCGCCGTAGCGGAGCTGCGTGGCCTGGCCCCAGACCACGGAGACACTCGTCTTGTCGGCCATGAACACGTTCTGGTCCCTGGCGGCATCGACGGTGCCGGCGCGGGCGGCCTTGGGCGCGGGTGAGCCGCCGGTCCAGCCGGCGAAGACCCTGCCGATCTCGGTCTGGGCGGCGGCCGGGTCGACATCGCCGACGATGACAAGCTTCATGGCGGCCGGGCCGTAGAACTCCTTGTAGAAGGCCTTCACCTCGTCGAGCGTGGCCCGGTCGACGTCGGCGAGAAACTGGGCGGTGGCAGGCTCGCGGTTTGGGTGACCGAGGGGAAACACGGCGTTGTTGAAGGCGTTGTTGGAGCGGAAATCGGGATCCTCCATCTCGCGATGCATGTTGCCGACAACGTGTTTCTTCAGCTTGGCGAACTCGTCGGGAGCGAACGCGGGCGTCCGGAGCTGTTCGGCGATGAGACCGAGCACGAGGGGCAGATCCGCGCGGAGGCACTTGGCGTTGATGTGCAGGGCGGCCGCGTCGGTCGAGAAGCTGACGGCGGCGCCGACGTCACCGAGCAGTTTTGAGATGGCGAACTTGTCGTGGCTGGTCGTGCCCTTGTCGATCATGCCGGCGGCGAGGTCGGCGAGGGCGCTGTTGGTGTCGGGGCTGCGGGAGTCACCGGCGGGCAGGGTGCCGGTGATCGTGACGACATCCCGGACGCCGGTCTTGAGCGCGACAACGTCGATGCCGTTGACGCTCTGGCGGGCGGCGTTCTCGGCGACGCCGGCCACAAGGCCGGAAGCCAGGAGCAGGGAGCAGGGGGCGAGGAGGAGGAAACGGAAGAAGTATTTCATGGCAGAAGGCGGTTGAAGTTTACTTGGCGGCCGGGGCGGGAGTCACAACCGGCACGAACCAACCGGTGGTGCTCTTGTTGGTATCGAGGTAGAGGCCGGCGACGCGCTTCACATCGGCCGCGGTGACCTTTCTGACCGCATCGGGCAGCGTCACGTAGAGGGTCCAGTCGCCGGCGGCGATGTCCTCGTTGAGGCCGCTGGCGATGGCAAAGGAGCCGTCGCGGCCGTAGGCGACGCTGGCGGAAATCTTGGCGATGGCGGTGGCGACTTCGGCCTCGGTCACGCCCTCGGTGCGCACGCGGGCGACCTCCTCGTTGATGATCTTCTCCACCTGCTCAGGTGCGACGCCCGGGGCGAGGTAGGCGTAGATCTGGAACAGCGACGGGTCGTGGAAGAAGCCGGGGTCGGCGGATACCTGGGTGGTCAGGTTCTTGTCGGTGAGGGTGCGGTAGAACCGGCTCGTCTTGCCGTTGGCGAGGATGCTGCCAAGCACCTGCAGGGCGGGATAGTCGGGATCCGAGCCGGCGGGGCTCTTGTAGCTGACACCCACCGCGCCGACCTCGCCGGCGCGCTGGACCATCACGCGGCGCGGGCCGGTCTGCTCGGGTTCCTCGGTGTAGACCTGGGGGATCGGGTGCGGGGCCTTGGGGTAGGCGCCGTAGTATTTCTTGACCAAGCCGAGCGCGGTCGCCGGATCGAAGTCGCCGATGACGGAGACCGTGGCGTTGTCGGGCCAGTAGAAGGTGTCGTAGAACGCGCGGAGCTTCTCGATCGGCACCTTCTCGATGTCGCTGCGCCAGCCGATGGTCGAGTGGTGGTAGG
>CAZZDB010000237.1:0-4358 GCA_964652485.1 uncultured Oleiharenicola sp. | reverse complement strand
GCGCGATGTTCTTGTGGTGAAAGAACAGCTCCACCTTGCCGCCTTGCTTCGGTTCCATCGCGCCGCCGGCGAACCAGCGGCTGCGTTTCTCGGGGTCGGTCAGGTATTCCCATACGCGTTCGATGGGACCGGGGAGCAGGCGCATGAGGCGGACCTCACCCGGCGCGGTGAACTTACCGTGGTCGTCGTTGTTGATCTTCATGGTTTCTTTTTGGCTTTGGGTGAATCTTCGGCCCGGAGTTCGCGTTCGAGGGCGTCAAGGTGGCGGGACCAGAAGCTGCGGGTCTTCTCCAGCCAGGCTCCGAGTTCGTCGAGGCCGGCGGGGTTGAGCGCCTGGATGCGGGTCTGGCCCTCGGCGCGGGTGGTCACGAGGCCCGCCTCACGCAGCACGTTCAGGTGCTGGGAGATCGCGGGCGCACTCAGGTCGAATTCGTCCACGAGTTCGCCCGAGGTCCGGTCGCGCTCGGCGAGCAACTCGACGATGCGGCGGCGGGTCGGATCGGCGATGGCAGCGAGGCTTTGCATGCCGATAAGATTAAGTCGAAACTTAATTAAGCAAGAACTAAATCATATTTCGGTCGAAATTGGAGGATGCGCGTGCACCCCGCCCCAACGATGGCGCAGGTCAACCCCGGCGGCAAGGGGACGTGCGGCCAGGGTCGGAAAAGGGAGGGCCGCGGGATCAGTTCCCGGCGCGGGCCTTCGCGTAGGAGGCTTGCAGACGGTCCCAGGCGGCCGCGGCATTGTCGCGAGCGGAGGTCCAGGTGTCGGCGGTGGCATTGCCCACGGCGGCGAATTTCTCGTTGTAGTCGGCCTCGGAATTCCTGAGTTCCGCCATGGCGGCCTTGCGGCTCGCGCTGGCGCTGGCCTCGGAATATTCCGCCCGCAGCTTGCTCGCGCCCGCCTCGAAGTCGGCCTGTTTGGCCTTGAGCTTGAGGGTGAAATCGGAGCGCTTTTCAAAGGTATAGTCCTTGAGGTTGTCCCAGCCTTGGACGACGGCCGCCTTGGTGTCTTGGTAGGTTTCCTTGCCCTTGTCGGCAATATCATCGCGCGTCGACTTGGAACAGGCGGCCAGGGATAGCGCGAGCAGACCGGTGGCGAAAAGGAGGGTAGAGCGGGCGAGAGGGTTATTCATGATTTTTATGGCTGAGGGGGAGAGAACGAGCGGAGTTGTCGGATGCAGGCGGTGGCCGGTCGGTCGATCGGACAGCCCCTGCCAGTCATTGGACCGGCCGGGCCGGCCGGGGTAACGGCTGCAATCGAATAAAATTGTTAAAAAGCGTCCCCGCCGGGCCTGATCCGCGTTCGAGCCGCCGGCCTGTGCCCGTCAACCGCGTCGGGAATCGCGGCGTTTGCAGGCCAAATCGCGGTTCTTCGTTCATGACAAGGATGCAGCCCTTCATCCCAACACCCGTCACGTCCTACGACTCAAGGAATCCGTTCGCCGCTGACCGCGAACTCGTCATCCAGCGCCTGGGAGCCGTCAGCGGCACCCTTAATGACCGGCATCCTCACTTTCGAGGACGCCGCCGATCGACGAGCGGGACCTCGTTCTCGCGGAGGGAAAAGGAACGCGCGAAGCGACCCCGGCAACCAGCCCTTATTTCACCGCGGGGGCGCGCTTGGCCGTGATCTGCTCGGTGGCGAAGTCGCCCACGTTGCGCGTGAGCTTCAGCTCGTCGCCGGCCAGTGTGCCGCTGTATGAGATCGTGATTTCGTTGCCTTCCATCGAGAGCGGCTCGGTAAACGACACCTTGTCACCGTCCAACTTTAGATTCTTCAGCTGCACCGTGCCCTTGCCCATGGAGTGCTCGAATGTCGCCTGGCCGGTGAGGGTATCGCCGGTTTTATTGAACTCGTAGGCGTATTTCTGGGTGCCGATCTGGGAATCGAACTCGGCGGTCCATTTGCCGATGAGTTCGGCGGCGTGGGCCGGGAGAGCGGCGGCGATAATCAGTGCAAGCAAAGCGAAGAGACGGATTTTCATGGGGGTAAGAAGGTCTGCAGCATGCAGATTTGTCCCGTCCTGCAAACCCCGAAATAGATCCGGCGCCAAGCGCAGCGACCGCGTCTCCCGGCCGGGAGGATGGCCGCGGCGCGGTTTGTCCGCTTGCCCGGTTTTCCGGAAAGGGTATGGAGTGTGGCCATGAAGTATTTCTACGCCAAGCTGCACGGCCCGCGCGCCGACTTTGCCCGGACGATGACGCCCGCCGAGCTAAGGCTGATGCAGGAACACGGCGCGTATCTCCGCCATTTTGCCGAGCGACGCTGGGCCGTGGCGTTCGGTCCGGTGGCGGACCCGCAGGGTGCCTTCGGCGTCGGTCTTTGGGAGGTGCCCGATGACGTGGATGTAGCCGCGATCTGCGCCGGCGACCCCGTGATCAAGTCCAGCCTCGGATTCCGTTACGAACTGCATCCGATGCCCAGCCTTGTGACGCGGAAGTAGCGCGAGCCCCGGGGACCAGCCCGGGCTTCCGGGAAGCGAGGATTGCGTGCAACTTTCGCCGCCGACAGGGTGTTGTCTGCCAGAAGAACCATGGGTATTCATCTGTTCAACCGCATGTCAGCCGCGAGGGGCGGGAGCGTCGAATCGTTGAGCGGGTTCACCCGGGGGATGGTGGGACGGCTTTCCGGGGCTTTTGTCCTCTTGGCTGCGGTGGGCCTGTTGCCGCAGGGAAGAGCCACGGAGTCCACGGCGACTGCGCCAGGCAAGGCGCCGGATGGTTTCATGCCGTATGTGGAACTGGCGCCATTCGTGGTGAATGGAAAGCAACTGGCGATTTCGATTTACGCGCGCTCGAAGAGCGACCGGCGCTACGCGGAGGATTTTGCCGGGGAGGTGGTTAAGGTGGTCTATGAGTCCGTGACCGAATCGACGGGGAAGGGCCTCGTCATCATCGGCCGGAAGGGGGAGCCGCATCCGGTCTTTGTTTTCCGGAAGTTCCTGGCGCTGGCGGGCGACGGTAAACTCGATCCCGCGGTGGCGGCGCGGGGGCCGGAACTATTTGCCCTGCTGGACCACTGGAAGAGCACCGTCAGCGATGGGAAATCGGCCGGAGAGGACCCTAAGGGAGACGTCGACCTGGATTTCGAGAAGATCATCGCGGCCCTGCCCCTTCCGCTGGAGGGGATCGGGGCGAGGCTCTACCAACTGGCGTGGGCGGAGGGATTCGACGAGGCGAAGGTGGACGCCAGGTTGCGGGCGCTGCGGCCGGCCGACCTGGAGGGCAATCTGTTCGCGCACTTCGACTGGGTTTTCTATCTACCGCCGCGAGGTGCGTTCGAGTCGGTCCTCGACGGCCTCATCGCCGACGCCCTCAAGGAAGAGAAGGCGGGCTTCCTCGCCCGCACGGCCGTGAAGGGGGCGATGTTGATCGCCAGGCCCACCATCCGCCAGGCCATTGAAGGCATGCGGCGCGGCGTGATGTTCTCCACCGTGGTGCGGGCGCGCACGAGTTTCGGCGAGGAGGAGGTATCGGCCCTGATGGAGGCCTACGTGGACGCCCTGCTGCCCGACCACAAGGACGAGCCGGGATCGGAGCACGACCGGGCGGTCAGGGCGGTGCGGGCCCGGGTTTCCGCCAACCCGGCCCAGCATCCAGTCTCCAGCGTCAAGCCGGGCTGAGCCGTGGGATGGGCGTCAGTTGTCGGGAATCCAAGCCCGCTGCCGGACCCGGCCGAGGGGGCGATCGCTCCAAGCCGTCAGCTGATCAGCAGCAGTCGCACCTCGCCAGGGAGAGTGGTGGGCGCGCGGTGAACGCAGGGCGGCACGGGGCTGCCGGGCCAGTCGACCGCGATACGCCAGAGGTGACCGCGGCCGAAGGAAAACGGCTGGGCGTGCGGGAGCGGGGCGTAGTGGAGGTCGTAGCAATGTTCGCGCAAAAATTCCTTGAAACCGTGGTCGTCGGCTCCGCCATATTTCCGAAGCAGCTTGGCGCGGGTAGCGGCGACGTCGACGCGCCGCTGCGCGTTCTCGTTAGGCAGGCCCTCGGAAGCCGGCCCGTGGTAGGTGCAAAGCCAGGTGGCCGCCTCGATCGGGGCGCGGTCGGCGTGGAAGGAATAGACGTCGGTTGGCACGTCGTCGTCATCGCGCGGGTAACTGTGGATGCAATTGAGCTCAGGGGCTAGGTCGTGCGCGCGGAGCAACTGCAGGTCGGCGATGAGAACATCCCGGGCGGCCCTGCCCGCGGGGCTCAGAGCGAGGGCTGTGAGGCGGGACTCATCGACGGGCGCGATCCCGTCGCCCGCGCCCAGATTCGCCGCGACTTCGCCGAAGTCTCCCGGCAAGTGGCGCGGCCAGCAGAGGGCGTTGACGCCGTCCGCGAACGGGGTCGTGGCCAGCTCCGAGAAGCTCCCCA
>CAZZDB010000236.1:0-4439 GCA_964652485.1 uncultured Oleiharenicola sp. | reverse complement strand
GTAGCACCGTGCCGGCCGCGACCGGAAACCCTCGCAGGAATTCAGTCGCCGGCAACATGCGTCCGCCCGGCCGCTGCAGGAGCCGCAACCGCAGAGCGCCCTTCCGGGTGGAAACGAGCACGCCGGCCGCATCCGCCCCGACCACAACGCCAGGCCCGGCCGGTTTGTCGTCCATCAAACTACTAACGTCTGCCTGCCCCAGCTTGACCGGCTGGCCGTTGATCGCGACGGAGCAGCCGGGCCAGGGCATCAGGCCGTTGATCCGCGAAGCGAGTTCGGCCGCCGGCGCTGTGAAGTCCAGCACCCCGTCGGCCTTCTCGAGCCGTCGGCAATAGGTCGCCCGGGCGTCGTCCTGGTCCGCGAATGGCTGGGTGCCCGCCGCGACCCGCGGCAGGCAGCGCGCCAGCAGCGGCACGCAGGCGTAGGCCAGTTTGCCTTCGACTTCATGCGCCGTGTCAAGCGGGTCGATCATCACCCGTTCCACGTCCGCCACGGGACCGGCGTCAAGCGACAGCACCATGCGCATCAAGGTCACGCCGGTCTCCGTCTCACCGCCAGCGATGGCCGTCTGGATGGGCGAGGCGCCGCGATAGGCCGGCAGGATCGAGGTGTGGAGATTCAGGGTGCCGAGTCGCGGCGTGCCGATGACCTCCTGTCGCAGGATATGCCCGTAGGCCATGACGAGGGTCAGGTCGGGCTTGAATCCGGCGAGTTGTTGGCGATCCGCGACTCCGAACTTAGCGGGCTGGTGCACGGGCAGCTTGTGCGCCAGCGCCCAAAGCTTGATGGCATTGGCCTGGACCTTCTGGCCGCGGCCCGTGGCCCGGTCAGGCTGCGTGAACACTCCGACCACTTCCGCGACATTGCTCCCCTCGCCCGCCAGCCAGTTCAGTGCGGGCAGTGCGATCGCATCCGAACCCATGAAGACGATTCGCAGCATGGTTCAATCATCGAACACTCCGGCGTCGGTCTCGCCGGAATCGGCGCGCGAGAGATTCTGCCGGTGCCCCTTGGCGGCGAGCCGGTCGGCGACACTCACCTTCTTCTTGCCGACGAGGTCGAAGTGGATCGGGCAGCCGTCGAGGTCGAACTCCTTCACCAACCCGGCCTCGAGGTAACGGCGGTATGACTCCGTCAGGCTGCGCTCCTGATTGCAGAAGATCTTCATGCGAAACGGCCGGGTGCCGGTTTGCGTCGCGTAGTAGATGCGGAAGCGGATGTTGTAGGTGCTCGACGGCGGTGTGCGCTCGGCGAGCTTGATAATGGCGGCGTTGAGCTTGGCGGTCGGAATCTTCGTGTCGAGGCGGCGATCCAGCGCCCGGGCCGACTTCAACATGCGGGTGATCTCATGGCCGGTCAGCGCGGAGACGAACATCACCGGCGCACCGGGCGTGAAAAACAGCTTCTCGAACAGGGTCTTCTCGTAATTCTCGCGGTATTCCCGCTCGGTCTTGAATTTGTCGACCAGGTGCTGGTTGAAGGCCTGGTGCACGAGGTCCCACTTGTTGACGACGATGACGATGGGCTTCGCCGCCTTGATGATCTCGCCGGCGATGGCCTGGTCCTGCTGCGTGACACCGTCCATGGCGTCGAGCACCATGAACACGACGTCGGCGTGGTGGATGGCCTCGAGCGAACGCAGCCGGGAGAAATACTCGACCGACGAGGACAGCTTGGTCGCCGGGCGGATGCCGGCAGTGTCAATGAGGCGGAAGGGCCAGGGCTTGCCCTCGCGGCTGTGGTAGGTGAAGTCAAGTTCGACGGCATCGCGCGTCGTGCCCGGCTGGTCGCTGACAATGAGCCGGTCGCTGTTGAGCAGCCGGTTGCTGAGGGAGGACTTGCCGACGTTGGGCCGGCCGACGAAGCAGACGCTGAGGCGTTCGCGGTCGAGGTCGGTCTCCGGCGGCACGGGGCCGAGCTTGGCGAGGATGGCGTCACGCAACTCGGCCTCGCCGCTGCCGTGCTCGGCCGAGATGTAAAATGGTTTGCCAAACCCCAGCCGGAAAAACTCGGATACTTCCGCGATCTTCTCCTCGCCGCTGTCCGCCTTGTTCGCGACCAGGACCACCGGTTTCTTGCTACGCCGCAACTGTTGCGCGATGCGCTCGTCGAGCGCGGTGACACCCTCGCGGGCGTCTATGATGAAAAGAATCACCGTCGCCGCCTCGATGGCGAAACCGACCTGCTCTTCCGAGGCCTTGGTGATCCGCGCCGGGGTGTCGCTGCCCGTCAGGCCGAGGCCACCGGTATCGAGCAGGGTGTAACCGCCGTCCTTGACCTCGGCGCTGACCACGTCGCGGGTGACGCCCGGCATGTCGTGGACGATCGAGATGCGCTTGCGCGCCAGCCGGTTGAACAGGCGGCTTTTCCCCACATTGGGGCGTCCGACGATGGCGGCAGTGCGCGGAGCGGGAGTCATTTGCGGCAGACCTTCGGGGCGGAGAGGCCGTCTGGCAAGCGATACTTGCCGCTCAAGAATAGGCCCCCGCGTGCCGATGGGCCCTTAACACTCCCCGTTGCATGAAAATTCTCGTTGCTGACGACGATGTCATCTTTCGCGACACGATTTCAGCCATCCTGAGAAAATGGCCGGAACACCATGTCACGGTGGTGAACGACGGCGTCGGTGCCTGGGCGATGTTGAACGACACCGGCCGCTCTTTTGACCTGGCCTTTCTGGATGTCAAAATGCCCGGGATGGGAGGATTGGAGCTGTTGCAGCGCCTGCGCGAATCGCCTTTCCACCGTTCGGTCCAGATCGTGATTTGCACCGCGTCCAACGACCGCCCGACCATCGCCCAGGCGATCGAGCTTGGAACCCGGCACTACCTGGTGAAGCCCTGCACCGAGGCCACGATTACCGAGAAACTGCGGCAAATCACCGCCGCCATCGAAGTGGCGGCAAAGTAACGCGGCGCCAACCCAGAGGTTACCCCGGGTGACCAGCCGGGCTTGGATCCGGCCGGCTGGGCGCCGATGGTAACCCAGCAGGCCGCCTCATTACTGGGATTCTGATCGTCGACGACCGGGCCCTCCAACCGAATCCGCCGTCCCTCCAGTCCCGCGCGGTGCCGGCGCCGCAGAATAGTGTTTATTAGTGCGCATTAGTGGTTTCATTTCGCGGCTCCGATGTTCGAATCCCTCACTGAAAAACTGACCGGTGCCCTGCGCAACCTGCGCGGCGTCGGCCAACTGTCCGAAGCCAACATGGCGGACGCCCTCAAGGAGGTCCGCGCCGCCCTCCTGGCCGCCGACGTCCACTTCAAGGTCGCCCGCGAATTCATCGACCGCGTGCAACTCCAATGCATGGGGCAGCAGGTGCTGCAGTCGGTCACGCCCGGCCAGCAGATCGTCAAGATCATCCACGACGAACTCGTGAAACTGCTCGGCGAAGGCGCCACCGAATTGCTGCCGAAGCGCCCGCTGAAAGTGCTCATGGTCGGTCTGCACGGCTCCGGCAAGACGACCTCCACCGCCAAGCTCGGCAAGCTGCTCAAGAAGAAAGGGGCCCGGCCGTTCGTCGTCGCCTGTGACGTCCACCGTCCCGCCGCCATCGATCAGTTGGAGATCCTCGCCAAGCAGGAGGAACTGGGGTTTTACGGCGACCGCGTGTCGAAGGACGTCACCGCCATCGCCGCGCAGGGTCTCGACCTCGCGCTGCTGCAGAACGCCGACGTGATTCTTTTCGACACGGCGGGCCGGCTCCAGGTCGACCACGATCTGATCGAGGAAGTGAAGCGACTCCACGCCAAAGTGCAGCCCGACGAGGTACTGCTCGTCGCCGACGGCGCGCTCGGCCAGGAAGCCGTCAACGTCGCCAAGGCCTTCCACGACGCCCTCGCCCTCACCGGCCTCATTCTCACCAAGCTCGACGGCGATGCCCGTGGCGGCGCGGCGCTCTCCATCAAGTCGGTCACCGGCGTCCCGATCAAGTTCATCGGCACCGGCGAAAAGACCGGCGACTTCGATGTCTTCTATCCCGAGCGACTCGCCTCCCGCATCCTCGGCATGGGCGATGTCGTCTCGCTCGTGGAACGGGCGCAGGAGAACATCGACCAGAAGGAGGCCGAGCGCATGGCGGAGAAGATGCGCAAGGCGGATTTCAACCTGGAGGACTTCCTCGCTCAGATGCAGCAGGTCAAAAAAATGGGTTCGATGCAGTCCATCATAGGCATGATGCCCGGCATGAGCGGCGCGCAACTGCCCGACGACGCCGACGCGCAGATGAAACGCACCGAGGCCATCATCCACTCGATGACGATTCAGGAGCGCCGAAAGCCCGGCATCCTGAATGGCAACCGCCGCATCCGCATCGCCAAGGGCGCAGGCGTCAAGGTCGTCGAGGTCAACCAGCTCATCAAGCAGTTCGAACAGATGCAGAAGCTCATGAAGATGATGAAAGGTGGTAACCAGAAGAAGCTCATGCGCCAGATGGAGGC
>CAZZDB010000235.1:0-4468 GCA_964652485.1 uncultured Oleiharenicola sp. | reverse complement strand
GATCGCCTGCAGGCAGATGAGCAGCAGGCAGCCGGTCACGAGCAGGAACTGGAAAAGGTTCGGCGCACGCCGCACGTGCATCAGCCCGGCGACGAAGATCGTCGTGAATAACGCCACGACGAGCAGCGTGAAGACGAGGCCCATCTCCTCGCCGAGGATGGCGAAGATGTAATCAGTGTGCGCCTCGGGCAGGAAGGCGTTCTGCTGGCGGCCGTTGCCGAGGCCGACGCCGTCGACCCCGCCGGCGGCGAACGCCAGCAGCGCCTGCCACGGCTGGTATCCCGTGCCCTGCCGGTTCGCCTCGGGATCGAGGAACGACATCACGCGGGCGAGCCGCACCGGGTTGTGCATGACCAGGATCACAAAGCCCAGCAACGCGGTCCCGATGGTCGGCAGCAGGAACTTCAGGCGCGCCCCGGCGAGGAAAAGCAGGATGACGCCGATGCTGCCCAGCAGGAACGCCGCGCCGAAGTCCGGCTCGACAAGCACCAGCAGGGTGAACAGCCCGACCCACGCCGCGGGCATCACGAATCCGCGCCAGAAGTCATGCAGCCGGCTCTGGGTGAGCGCCAGATAGTGCGCGAGCGAGAAGACCAGGGCAAGCTTGGCAAACTCGGACACCTGCAGCCGCACGCCGCCGAAACCGAGCCAGCGTCGGCCGCCGTTGACCTTGATGCCGATGCCCGGGATCAGGACGAACAGCAGGGCGATCAGCGCGACCGCGGAGGCGATCCACGCGAACTTGCGCAGCTGCTCCAGGTCGGCGATGGCCACGAGCCAGCCGGCGCCGATGGCCAGCGCGAGAAAGATGAACTGCTTGTAAAGGTAGGCATAGGGCCCCCCTTTGATCGGCGAGCTGGCGCTGAACAGCACGGCGAGCCCAATCGACACGAGCGCCACCACGCAGACGACGATGACGCTCGCGGGGGTGATCGTGAGAGGTCGGCGGGGAACGGCGGCACTCGGCGAACTCACCATGGTGGTGCCGGTTTACTTCGCGGGCGGCTGGTCGGCCTTGGGCGTCTCCACCTTGATCGTCGGCACCTCCGTGCCGCCGTCCTTCAGACCGGAATCAAGGTCCTGACCGGGGGGCGGCGGGGCGATTTCAAAATGAGGCGTGGCGGGTGCCGCGAGCTTGTCGGCGACCGGGGTGGCCTCCGGGGTCGTGGTTGCCGCGGTGGCGGGCTTGGCGGTGGATCTGACGGCCGTCGTCGTGCCCTTGCCGGAAACGGCCTTGAAGCCGGGGATGATCAGCTGCTGGCCGGCGCGCACCTTGGACGGATCGGTGATGCTGTTCGCCGCGGCAAGCTCGCCGGTCGTCACCTGGTATTTGCGCGCAATGATGCCGAGGCTTTCGCCCGGCTGCACGGTATGCCGGACGGCGTCGCCGCCCGCGCGGGCTGCGCTGGCCGCGGACTTCTCCGCGGGAGCGGGCTTGCCGGTGACCGGAGCCGAGGTGCCGAGATCCCGCGGCGCCGCGCCAACCTTGCCGGGGATGATCAGTTTCTTGCCCGGCTGCAGCGTGGCCCCGGTGCTGAGGTTGTTCGCCCGGGCTAGCTCCGAGACCGTGAGATTGTTCTTCTTGGCCAGGTTCCAGAGGTTGTCGCCCTTCGCGACGGTGTAGGTCGAGACCGGCGCGACATCGGCGGTGGCTTTCACCGGGATGACGGCGGCGGCGGCCGGCGAACCCGGGCGGGTCGGCGTGGCGTGGCCGTACTCGTTGGCCGGCACGTAGGTGACGGCCGGGGCGGTGCCAAGGTCGACAGCTGACGGCGCGGTGGCGTTGTAGGAAATCGGCGCGACCGCGGCGCCCGTGCCCGGCGCCGTGGCGTCCGGCGTGGGAACGGTGCGAGGACCGGACTGGCAACCCGGACTGGCGAAAATGACGAAAAACGCGGCAAGATGTATGCCGACGACTACTCCGAATATCTGGAGGATTTTCATGGCTGGAATATGAGTGGCAGGACTGGTTGTTTGCTATCTAAAAATTGGGGTTATTCACAGCTTTTCCACAATGCTGACGAACTGGCGGCCGCGGTCGTCGTAGCCGCGAAACATGTCGAAGCTGGCAAAGCCCGGACTGAGCAAGATGTGGTCGCCGGCCGCGGACCGACCGGCGGCGTCGCGTACGGCCTCGTCGAGGCTCGCGCAGGAGGTGAAGGCGACGTGTTGTCCGCCGCAGAGACTCGCCAGGGCCGGCGCCGTCTCGCCGATGAGAAAGGCATGGCGGACCTTCGGCGCGATCCGGCGCACGAAGCCCTCCAGGTCACCGCCCTTGCCCCGGCCACCGCCGATCCAAAGCACGGGCGCGGCGAAGGTGGCGAGCGCCGCCTCGACGGCGTGAAAGTTGGTGGCTTTCGAATCGTTCCAGTAGGTCACACCCTGTTTTTCCCTCGCCCTGGCCAGCCGGTGCTCGCCCACGTGGAAGCTTCGCCCGGCCGCGCGAAGCGTCTCCTCGGACAGCCCTGCCTGCCGCCACCACGCGGCGGCAAGCAGGAAGTTTTCGAACTGCGGGTAGCTGGCGAACACCGTGCCCGCAAGGCGCGGATCCGCCGCCTGTCCTTCGGTGGCGATGCGGGCCGACGCTAGTAACACGCGGCCGGTTTGGGTGGCGTATTGTTGCACGGATGAACCCAATAAGACCGCGTCGGGAGCGGTGCGTTCTATCAAACGCCACTTGGCCGCGAAATAGGCGAGCATGCCGGCGTGGCGTTCCAGGTGATCCTCGGCAAAATTGGTCCAGAGGGTGGCCGTCGGGTGCAGGTGCTGCAGCGTCTCGGCCTGGAAGGAACTGACCTCGCACACGGCGATGTCCACGCGTCCGGTCTGCTCGACGACGAAACGGCTGAAGGAATACCCCACATTGCCAGTCATGTGCGCCGCCCGGCCGGCATGGACTAGCGCATGCGTGAGAAATTCGGTGAGGGTCGTCTTGCCGTTGGTGCCGGTGACGGCGATGAGCTGGCCGCGCCAGAAGAGCGAGGCGAAGTCGAGTTCGCCGAGGCACAGGCAATCCGCATCGTGCGCTGTCTCCAGCCAAGGATGGTTGGGGATGAAACCCGGGCTGAACACGACGAGACCATGCCGGTTCGCATGCTCGGGCGTGAAGTCATTCTCGGCGTCCGCCGCGTGCTCGTCGTAGACCCGCCCCACGGCGCCGATCTTCGCCAGCAACTCCAGCACACCCTGTCCGCTCACGCCCGCGCCGAAGATGGCGACGGGGCGCGCGAGCAGCGCGGCGATGTTGGCGGGAGGAGCCGGGAGCATGGGCTGACGTTATCCGGGAGACGTGAGTGGTTGGGAAAGAGAGCAGGTGCCCGCTGACAGCAAAAAGGTAAGGTTCCGATTGATAGTATAAAGAACCTGTCAGCGGGCTCCTGCGAAAATCTTGGCGCTGCGCACCATGGGGCCCTCGGGGACCACGGCCTGCCCCGAGCGCAGGCGGCGCAACTTGGAAAGTGAGCGCACCACCGGCTGGCCCAGCAGCAACAGGCTGGTGCGGGTGATGTCGCGGAAACTGGGCGTGATTTCGAAATTGTAGTCGATGGGCATGGGCGTGGAGGGTCAGCGGAGTTTGAGCGTGGCGAGACCGGCGAGGGCGAAGCCCAGCGAAAGAACCCAGAAGCGCAGCACGACCTTTGTCTCCGGCCAGCCGCGTTTCTGGAAATGGTGGTGGATCGGCGCCATGAGGAAGAGCCGCTGGCCGGTGCCCGTGCGGCGCTTGCTCAGCTTGAACCAGCCGACCTGCAAAATGACCGAGAGCGCCTCCATCACGAACACGCCGCCGACGATCACCAAGGTGAACGGCTGGTGGATCATGAAGGCCATGACGCCGATGAGCCCGCCGAGCGCGAGCGAGCCGGTGTCACCCATGAACACCTCGGCCGGGTGCGAGTTGAACCAGAGAAACGCCATGCATGCGCCAATCAGCGCGCCGCAAACGACGGTCAACTCGCCCGTGCCGGGCACATGGCTGATGAGCAGATACTCGGCGAGGAAAACGTGATCGGCCACGTAGGCCATGATGCCGAACACCAGCGCCACGGTGATGGTGCAGCCGACCGCGAGGCCATCGAGTCCGTCGGTCAGGTTGATGGCGTTGCTGAAGCCGACGATCCAAAGATAGATCAGCACGAGCAGCACCCACCACTTCATATGTTGGATAATGGCCGTCTTGTAGAATGGCACCCAGAGCTCGCGGATCTTGGCCGAGCTCTGCGGATGCCACAACAGGATGCCGAGAGCGACGACCGTGACCATGGTCTGCCAGGCGATCTTCTCCCACGACTTGATGCCGTCCTTGTTCTTGTGGACGACCTTCAGGTAATCGTCGTGCCAGCCCGCCACGGTCAGCGCCATGTAGACGAACATCGCGACGAACACCCAGACGTTCGGCTCGGCCCAGAGCACGGTGCTGACGAAGACCGCGATGAAGATGATGAGCCCGCCCATCGTCGGCGTGTGCTGC
>CAZZDB010000234.1:1681-4515 GCA_964652485.1 uncultured Oleiharenicola sp. | reverse complement strand
AGCTGCTCTTCCCGAAATTGGCGGAGGCCGGCGACCGGGTCAGCGCGTACCGCACCTCCGCCAGCGAAGATCTCGCGCCGGTGCAGGTGCCGGGCCCCGACGCCGGGGACCTCGCCGTGAACCTGCCCGGACTGAGCGTGACCACATTCGTTCTGTCGCGCTAACGTCGCACGGTTGCCGGGGCGTTCGTCTTTGACCGCCGGTTGCTGGACGCCGGTCGGGGCGCGCCCGTTTCGCTGCCCGACGCCCAGCGCTCAAGCACCGCGGTCGTTCCGCCGGAGGGGTCGAGCTTGCGCGCTCTTCATTTGCGCGGGCCGAGGTTGGCCAGATCTGCCGGAAATCAATTCCGCAGCATGCCCCCTCGCTTGCTCTGCTGATGGCTGGCAAATATCGGTAACCTCATGAACGGCGCGGAAGCGACCGGCGACTGGAAGACCTGATACCTGGTCTCGTGAGTCGGCCCAAATATCACCAGCCTAGGCTGACACCTGTTGTGCCTGTCGGGTGAACCGTCCCTTGGAAAGTGGGCGGCTCAAGCGGGCCCGTCAGATAAGCGAGGAACGCACCACGGTCTCGGCCACCGAGGGTTCGGCTTTGAGTTGTTCCCGCCCTTGGCGGAGCTTGGCCGACTCCCGCTTTGCCATGGCAGGTGAACTGACGAGCGGGCTTTGGCGGCTGAGATCTATTCCCGCGGCGCGAACAGGTTCGCGATTGTTGGAGGACTTGGAGGTTGCCATGCCACCACCCTAGCGGCTCCACCGTATTCTTCTATGGGGCAATACCCGAATCGTGGCGGGAAGGTTTCGGGGATGGCGAGACGGGGTCCCAGGCGGGGCTGATCGACGACCGGCTCGGCAGTTACGATGGCTCTATTCTGCTGGGCTATTAGCGATAAGTAAATAGAGCAAAGTCACATGCTTCCCGCACGGGTTTCGAAAGCTTAGTGCATAGACACTCGCCATCTGCGTTCAGGAATGTCTTCGAGTCGCCAGTGAAACCATGAACAAGAATCACAAGATGCTTCGTAAGCGTCCGGCCGAGGACCTCATAGGCGCGGGAGGCCAGAGGTGATAGATTGTTGGAATGGCCACCACTACGACGGAGAGGACAGAGCTGGTTGAAACCGGCGACCGGCGGGACGAGTTGGGGCGGCGGATCGTGCCGGCGGCGCGGAAGGCGGAGTTGGTGAGGGCGTATTCCGCCAGCGGGTTGACGCAGGCGGCGTTCGCGCGGCGGGAGGGGGTGAAATACTCGACCTTTGCGCACTGGGTGCAGCTGGCGCAGAAGGCCGCGCCAGGGAAGAGCGCGGTGCGATTTGCCGAGGTGCGGCTGCCACTGCCGGCGCCGAGTGGCGCACAAGCCGGGGCGCGACTGGAAGTGCGACTGGCCGACGGGACGGTGCTGAGCGGGAACGACGCCACGGAACTGGCCGCGCTGGTGCGGGCCGTGAGGGCGTGAGCGATGCTGGCTTTCCCGGCGGCGATCAAGATTTACGTGGCGGTGCAACCGGTGGACATGCGCAAGCAGTTTAACGGGCTGTGGGCGGCGGCGCAGGAGAAGCTCAACGAGGATCCAAAGAGCGGAGCGGTGTTCGGGTTCATCAACAAGGAGCGCACGCGACTGAAGCTGCTTTATTGGGACGGCACAGGCGTGTGGGTGCTGGCCAAGCGGCTCGAGCAGGGCCGCTTCTCCTGGCCCACGGGCACGCAGCGCACGAAACTCTCGCTCGCGCCGGAGGCCCTCGCGTTGCTGGTCGGCGGCATCGAGCTCAAGCACGGCTCATTGAAGCCGTGGTATGAGCGTGGATAAAAAATAATCCCGTCGCGCGGGAACCCTGTGTCGTCGGCGCTGACAGAGTGCGCGCGATGAGCGTGGCGGCCTCCAGTCCCAGCGAAGTGCAACTCCTGCGGGAGGAGATCGCGCATCTGCGCACGCGGATCGCTTGGCTGAAGCAGCAGCTCTTCGGGCCGGGCAAGAGTGAGAAACTGGACCGGGCACAGTTGCGCCTGCAGTTGGGCGAGCTGGAAAAGCTGGCGGCGGAGCTGCCCGCGGTGGAGACGATCACCTACGAGCGGGCCAAGGGTCCGGCCGCGCCGCGGAGCCTGCCCGCGGAAAACTTTGCGCACCTGCCGGTGAAGGAGACGATCGAGCTGGTGCCGCCGGCGGTGCAGGCGGAGCCGGAACTTTACGCGCGTATCGGCGAGGAGCGGAGCTTCGAGGTGGATGTGGTGCCCCCGAAACTCTTCAAGCGCGAGATCGTGCGGCCGAAGTATCGGCACCGGCTGGACCGCAGCCGGGCGCCGCTGGTCGCCCTGGCACCGGCGCGGCCGGTGGCTGGCGGTTACGCTTCGGCCGGACTGCTCGCCTGGGTGGCGCTCAGCAAATACGTCGACCATGCGCCGCTCTATCGCCTTGAGCAGATGTCGCGGCGCTGGGGCGCGACGATCACGCGGCAGACGATGGCCGACTGGATCCGGATCACGGCCGAGTGGCTGGAGCCGATTTACCGCCACATGTATCGGGAGCTGCTGGCCGGTGGCCACGTCCAAGCCGATGAAACGCCCATCCGATGTAATGACCCCGATGAAAAACGCGGCGGCACCAGTCAAGGTTGGCTCTGGGTGATCAGTCGGCCTAGTGGCGACGTAGTCTTCGACTGGCGACTGTCCCGTCGCCATGGCGAACTTACCTCGTTGCTGGAGGGCTACCGCGGCATCTTGCAGTCCGACGGCTATGCGGCCTATCCGAGTTTTGCCCGTGAGCGGGCGGACGTGACGTGGGTTGGCTGCTGGGCGCATGCCAGGCGTTACTTCGTCGAGGCACTTGAAGAGCGC
>CAZZDB010000234.1:0-1581 GCA_964652485.1 uncultured Oleiharenicola sp. | reverse complement strand
GGTTGGCTGCTGGGCGCATGCCAGGCGTTACTTCGTCGAGGCACTTGAAGAGCGCCCGAAGGCGGGGCAGTTGGTGCTGCGATTGATCGGGCGGCTCTATCAGTGGGAGCGGGAGTGGGACGAGGCGGGTGTGACTGAAAACCGGGCGGCCCTGCGGCAGGTCCACTTTGCTCGGCCGCTCTACTGGCTGCATCGTGTCGTGCTAGGATTGCGGGCGCAGGCTCTGCCGCGTTCGCTGCTCGGCAAAGCGTGCGCGTATCTACTCGAACACTGGGCGCCGTTGACCGCCCACCTTCAGCACAGCCAGACCCGGCTCGACAATAACCTCATCGAAAACGCCATCCGCCCGTCGGCCCTCGGCAAGAAAAACTGGCTGTTTATCGGGCACCCCGACGCCGGCCAACGCTCCGCCATCATCTACTCGCTCGTCGTCTCCTGCCAGCGTCATGGCAAGGACCCGATGGCCTACCTGCGCGACGTGCTCACCCGTTTGCCGGCGATGACCAACCGCGACGACCTTGGAGCGTTGACGCCAGCCTGCTGGCAGCCGGCTTCGTAGCCTCCAAAGGCAATGGTGGCCATTACGAGGGCCACACCGTTGGAGACCTCCTCGTAGTAGCCACCACTACGCGTCGTCTACAAGGCACCCGACCGGACGCTTACGATGCTTCGAGCTCTTCTGCTTTTTAACGAACTCGAGGGGCATCTTTGAAGGTTGGGTTCAGGATCTCACGTAACTCACTCTCTCGTGATGCGCCTGGCCCCCGGCGCATCACGATAATTGAGACTATCTCACGGTGATTTCCTACTGGCAGGCTTCACAGGCTTCACCGTTTTTCATGGCCTCGATGGAGCAGACGGTCTTTTCTTCCGCCGTATAAACCTTCTTGGCGGAAGAGCTGGGAGCAGGGAGCTCGGAGCCTTGAGCCAGAGTGGGGAAGGGTGCCGTGGTGATTTCGGCGGAGAGGTTGTTGACGGCGGTGGCCCCTTCGACTCCGCTCAGGACGGCTGACGCAGCCGCAGCGTCACGAGTGTCTCTAGTGGCTGTTTCGGCCTTGGTCTCGCCGGCGGCGCCGCGGACGTCCTTCTTCGTGGTGAGGGTGGCCTTCTCGATGCCGGAGGCGCCCATGCTGCGGAGGTAATACGTCGTCTTGAGGCCGGCGTGCCAGGCGGAGCGATACATGTGGCTGAGCACCTTCAGGTCGGGCGACTTGAGCCAGAGGTTGACGCTCTGGGACTGGTCGATCCATTTCTGCCGGCGGGCGGCGGCGGCGATGACCCACTTGAAGTCCACACCGAAGGCCGTGAGGTATTTCTCCTTCAGGTCGGTCGGGATGGCCTCGATGTCCTTCAACTCGCCGTCGAAATACTTCAGGGCGTCGCTCATCTCCTGGTTCCAGAGGCCGCGGGCCTTGAGGTCGCGGACGAGGAAGGGGTTCAACACGACGAACTCGCCGGAGAGGTTGGATTTGACGTAGAGGTTCTTGTAGGTGGGCTCGATGCAGGGCGACGTGTTGGTGATGTTGGAGATCGTCGCGGTGGGGGCGATGGCGAGGACGTTGGAGTTGCGCATGCCCTGCT
>CAZZDB010000233.1:0-4690 GCA_964652485.1 uncultured Oleiharenicola sp. | reverse complement strand
CGTGCCGTCGGAGGAGCCGGTGGTATTCGTGTAGGCCAAACCGCCGGTGGTGGTCAACACGCCGGTCGACGTAATCCTGCGGATCAGGTTGGAGCCGGAATCCGCCACAAAAATATTGCCCGCCCCATCCACCGCCACGCCGGAAGGTCGATCGAGATGCACGGCTGCCCCCATGACATCTGAGGGGCCGATGTTGCCCGCGGAGCCGACAAGCGTTGTCACCACCCCGGCAGGGGTGATCTTCCGGATTGTCCCGTTGTTGGAATCCGCGACATAGACGTTCCCGGCGCCGTCGACCGCCAGGCCTTGGGGGCCGCTAAACCGCGCCGCGACGCCAGCGCCGTCCGTCGAACCAAAGGCGCCCGCGGTACCAGCGAATGTGGTGACAACCCCGGCGGGGGTGATCTTCCGGATCGTGTTGTTGTAACAATCGCAGACAAAGATGTTACCCGAACCATCCACCGCTAGGCCTTCGGGGTAATTAAATCGTGCCGCACTGCCCGTCCCGTCGGCCGAGCCGCTTGCACCGGCCGTGCCGGCTACCGTGGTCACCACTCCGCCTGGAGTGATTTTTCGGATCGTGTGGTTGTTGGTGTCGGCGACGAAGACATTGCCCGCCACGTCCACCGCCACGCTCCAAGGACCCCAAAACGAAGCTGCGTTTCCGGTGGCATCAATCGAACCAACGCCGCCAGGGGTGCCAGCGAAGGTCGTGACAACGCCGGCGGAATTGACTTTACGAATCGTGTTGTTTCCGGAATCCGACACATAGACATAGCCTGCGCCGTCCGCCGCGACGCCGGCAGGATAATTGAACTGCGCGGCCGCGCCTGTGCCGTCCGCAGAACCTCGCGAAGCGTAACCTGCCAGGGTCGTGACCACCCCGGCCGAGGTTATCTTGCGAATCGTGTTGTTTCCGGAATCCGACACATACGCGTTGCCCGATGTGTCCACCGCAATGTCCCAGGGAGCATCGAACCTCGCCGCACTGCCCGTGCCGTCAACCGATCCGGCGTTCCAGCCCAATCCAGCCAGCGTGGTCACTTCGCCGCTGGGCGATATTGCCCTGATGTTGTCGGCGCCAGTGTCTGCCACATAGATATTTCCCGCACTATCGGCGGTGAGGCCGGTGACATAAGTGAACCGCGCGCCAGTCCCGTTACCGTCGGAGAGGCCACCGGAGCTGGCATTACCAACAAAGGTTGAAACCAGTCCGGCCGGCGTGATCTTCCGAATGACGCTGCCATCGGCGACGTAGACATTGCCCCCGCTGTCGACCGCCACGCCGCGGGGATAAGAAAAGCGCGCCGCACTGCCCAGGCCATCGACATATCCGTAACGGCCGGCCAATCCGGCAAGGGTGGTGACAACCCCGGCGGGAGTAATTTTCCTGATCAAGGCATTCGAGGGGTCTGCTACATAGACATTGCCGGAGCTATCCACCGCCACTCCCTGCGGGAAGAAGAACCGGGCGGCACTGCCGGTGCCGTCCGCCGAGCCAAAGGCGTTGGTTGACCCAGCCAAGGTGGTCACGACGCCCACGGGGGTGATTTTTCGAATCGTGCAACTGGCCTCGGAGACGTATACGTTGCCCGCAAGATCGACCGCCACCCCCTGTGGCGACCAGAACCGCGCCGCGCTGCCGGTGCCATTGGTCCATCCGACCACGCCAGCCATGCCGGCCAGAGTCGTCACCACCCCGGCTGGCGTTATCTTCCGGATGACGTGATTGACGGAGTCGGCCACATAGACATTGCCCGTGCCGTCCACCGCCATTCCATATGGCTTGTTAAACCGCGCGGAGGCACCGGTGCCATCTGCACTGCCCACCGCAGCAGTGCCGGCCAAGGTGGAAAAGGTATACGGCGTCGCATAGTTGATCTGCGCCGAGACCTCCGCTGAAAACGCGATGAATGCCAATAGCCCGCCGACAAACCAAATCGGCAAACCTGCAATGCCCGAAAGCAGTCCCCGCCAAGAGTCAGTGCAATTTGGCTCCGTCGTGAGCATAAGGCCCTCACGCAACGATTTCATACTGCCCGACAACACCTGACCGAGGGGAAACTAGCAATAGGCCAAGCAGAATTATAACCGCAAGTTTCATCACCATCTAGTTTCCTAATTCCTCGGGATCGTTCAGAAATATCACCGAAGCACGGTCGCTGACTTTGGGACCACCCACCGGCGTTGCACCGGGGCAATTGTGGGCGTGTTATCCATAGGCAGTTTAGAGAAAGCGCGTGTTGAGGTTTTCGACCAATTCGAAAAAGAGACAGGAATCGAGTCTCGAGACATTGACCCATCATCAAGCGGGTAGTTGTAAAATCCCGGCCGCCACCAAAACAACCACCAAGACTTCTAAAGTGGTGCGGGCATAGGGAGTCGAACCCCAAACCTCCAGATTCGTAGTCTGGCGCTCTATCCAGTTGAGCTATGCCCGCACGAAGGAAGGGCGAATAAGCGAATATCCGCAGACGACTTCAAGCAGAATTTTGTGTGCGTCCCGATTCCGGCGCGAGGCGCCAGTCGAGGAGCTCCATCTGCAGCAAACGGCGTCCGTTGTAGTGGTTCCAATTGAGCTGGATGGCCAGCTCGAGCGCCGGCCCCACGGGTGGCAAACGGTCCGCGAGCTTCCAGGCGACGCCACTGATGCGGCGTCCGTCCGCGGTCTCGGCGGCGAAGCGGAAATGCACCTCCTTGAAGACGTCCGGCCGGTTCCGCAGCCGCACGCCGCGCACGCCGAACACCGCCTCGGGATTGCCCATGCCGAACGGCCGCAGTTGCTCCAACTCGGTCATCAATTGCTCGGTGATCTGCGGGCCCTCCAGCCAGCCGGACAACTCGAGACCCGGCTCCGTGGCGGCCCCGTCGCGGCTGCGCCGGATCACATCGTCAAACAGCGCGCGGAACTCGTCCAGCCGGGTTTTCTTGAGCGAAACCCCGACGGCCATCGGATGACCGCCCCAACTGTCGAGACAGGTGGCGCACGCGCCGAGAATCTCGACCAGGTTGGAGCCGGCGATGCCGCGACCGGAGCCCTTCGCGAGTTCGCCCTCGTTGCCGAGCACGATGGTCGGCCGGTTGTATTTGCGGGAGATGCGGCCCGCCACGATACCCACCACGCCGGGATGCCAGGCCTCGTCGAAGAGCACGAGCCCGCCCGCCGTGCTGAAATTTTCCTCCACATACCGTTCGGCGCGCTCGGTGATCTGGCGCTCGATCTCCTGGCGCTCGCGGTTGAGGTCGTCGAGCTGGCGCGCCGTCGCCTCACAAAAGGCGCGGTCCTCGCTGAGCAGCAGGTCGACCGAGAGCGCCGCGTCAGCCAGCCGGCCGCTGGCGTTGATCCGCGGGCCGATGCGGAAGGAAATGTCGCTGGGCACGAGGCCCTGCTCGCTCTTCAGGCCTGAGACGCTCATCAACGCCAGCAGCCCCGGGCGGCGGGTCTCGGCCATCACCCGCAAACCGTGCCGGGCGAACACCCGGTTTTCCCCGGTCAGTGGCACGAGGTCGGCGATCGTGCCCATGGCGACCAGGTCAAGGTAGTCCCGCAACACAATGGTCAGGGCCACGGGATCGTTTTCCAGCCGGAGGCGCTTCAACAGCCCGTGGGCCAGCTTGAAGACGAGGCCGACCGTGCAAAGATAGCGCCACGCCTCGTCATCCCGTGCGGGATTGACGTGGGGATTGATGAGCACGGCGCCCGCCGCCGACGGCGCGGTGGAGCGGTGATGATCCACGATGATGACGTCCACCCCGCGCGACCTGAGATAAGCGACCTCGTCGCCGGAGTTGGTGCCGCAGTCCAGGGCGATGAACAGGTCCGGTTGCCCCGCCTCGAGGGCGCGGTCGATGGACGTGCGGGTCAGGCCATAACCCTCCTCGGCCCGGCGCGGCACAACATAGCGGGGCGACAGGCCCAGCCGGCGCAGCAGGCTGACCAGGATCGCGGTGCTGCACACGCCGTCGACATCGTAGTCGCCGAGCACCACGATGGTTTCCTTCCGGCGCAGGGCGCGCAGAAGGCGCTCCACCGCCAGGTCGAGATTAACCAGCAGGAACGGGTCGGCCAGAGTGGCCAGCGCGGGCTGCAGGAATTTCGCCGCCGTCCCGGTCTCGGTGAAACCATTGCGCACGAGCAGCTCCGCCACGATCGGGGTCGTGCCGAGGCTGCGAGCGAGGGCGGCCACGCTTTCGGCGTGGGCCGGCGTATAGTTCCAGCGCATCGGAGGCGAGAAGCCGCCCGGTTATTCCGATGCGCGGGAGGAGCCGGCCCACTCGTACTTGGGCGCGATGTCGTGGTGCGCCTCGACGTGCTTCCGGTCGCCCTTGTGCCACCAGTAGAAGACCTGGGCGGCGATGAAGATGGCGGAGAAGGTCGAGGTGACGATACCCACGAGGAAGGTGAAGGCGATGTCGTGCAGCTGGCCGCCGCCGAAGAGGAAAAGCGCCAGCGCCGCGAGGAAGGTCGTCGTGGCCGTCATGATCGTGCGGGCGAAGACCTTCCGGATGGCGTTGTTGATGACGTCCTTCAGCGCACCGGTCGGGTTGAGCTTGAGCTCCTCACGGATACGATCGAACACGACCACGGTTTCGTTGATCGAATAGCCGGCGACGCACAGGATGGCCGCGACCATGGGCGCGGAGAACTGGTGGCCGAAGAGCACGAAGATGCCGATGTTCATCAGGATGT
>CAZZDB010000232.1:0-4764 GCA_964652485.1 uncultured Oleiharenicola sp. | reverse complement strand
AGGTAGGCGACTCCCTTGGGTGAGATCTTGTCGGCGACGAGGATTTTCATGGGAATCGCCAGAAAAGCACTTCCCCGGACGAAAAGGCAATCCCGCAGACAAGATTACCCGCACAGTCGAGGACAGTTTTATGACTCAGGCGTCATCGCGCGGTCCTCGGCCGGCGGGAGGCCGCAATCATCTAATAAAACCGGCGACAACGCCTCATACCCGCTCAAGCCGCCAGCGTCGGATAGTCCGTGTAACCTCGCTCCGTGCCGCCATAGAAGGTGGCGCTGTCGGGCACGTTGAGCGGCGCGTTCAGCTGCAGGCGGCGCGGCAGGTCGGGATTGGCGATGAACAGCTTGCCCCAGGCCACGGCATCGGCCTCGCCGGCCGCCACAGTTTTCTCCCCCGATGTGGGCGTGAAACCGTCGTTGACCACATAGACGCCGCCGAAGATCCGCTTGAGCTCCGGCCCGAACCGCCGTCCGTCAAGTGATTCGCGCGCGCACAGAAAGGCGATCTTCCGCCGGCCCAGCTCGCCGGCCAGGTAACCGAAGGTCGCCGCCGGGTCGCTGTCCTGAATGCCGGTCGAACCGCCGCGCGGCGCAATATGATAACCCACCCGGTCGGGGCCCCAGACGGAAATCGCCGCATCCGTGGCCTCAAGAGCCAGGCGAGCGCGGTTGGCGATCGAGTCGCCATATTCGTCGGTGCGGTGATTGGCCCCATCCTGCAGAAACTGGTCGAGAAGGTAGCCATTGGCACCGTGAACCTCGACGCCATCAAAGCCCGCGCGGAGCGCATTGACCGCCCCGAGGCGGTACGCGGCGACGATGCGCGGTATCTCCGGGAGCAGCAACGCCCGTGGGGTGACGTAGGGTCGCTGGGGACGCACGAGGTTGACGTGGCCGGTCGCGGCGATCGCGCTGGGGGCGACCGGCAGCGCGCCGTTCAAGAAGACCGGGTCAGACACCCGGCCGACATGCCAGAGCTGGAGAAACATCCGGCCGCCGGCGGCGTGAACCGCCGTCGTCACCTTTCTCCAGCCGGCCACCTGCTCGTCCGACCAGATGCCGGGCGTGTCAGGATAGCCGACGCCCATCGGGTCCACCGAGGTCGCTTCCGAGAGGATCAGCCCGGCCGAGGCCCGCTGCCGGTAATACTCCACCATCAGGTCGGTCGGGACGCGCCCGGCGCCGGAGCGGCAGCGGGTGAGCGGGGCCATGATGATGCGGTTCGGCAGGGTAAGCCCGCCGACCCGGAGCGGTTCGTGGAGAAGTGACATGGCCTGCGATGTAGTCAGGACCGGCCATTCCGCAACTGGAACCACCATCTGATCAGCGCGATGGGGCTGCGCCTTGGTTTCCCCAACCGGCGTAATGGGCGCCAAAACCCATGCGCAGCGCCCAGTCCGCAATGGTCTTGGAGACCGGCGACGTGCCGCTCGATCCGCCGTGGCCGGCATTGGCCTCGATGTGGATGAGGATCGGGCCGCTCGCCGGGTCGGCCGCCGCCTGCATCGCCGCGGTATACTTGTAGGAATGCGCGGGGAACACCCGGTCGTCATGGTCGCCGGTCGTGACCAGGATTGCCGGGTATTTCGCGCCGGCCTTCACGGTATGCAGCGGCGAGTAGGCGACAAGATAACTGAACCCCTCCGGCGTGTCAGAGTTGCCGTAGTCCGAGGCCCAGCCGGCCCCCACCGTGAACTTGTGGTAGCGCAGCATGTCCATCACGCCGACCGCGGGCACGGCGGCGGCTGCGAGATCGGGCCGCTGGTTGACGACCGCCCCGAGCAGGAGACCGCCGTTGGAACGACCGTCGAGCACGAGCTTGCCGTGCGCTGTATAGTGCTGGTCCACCAGCCAGTCCGCCGCCGCGATGTAGTCGTCGAAGACGTTCTGCTTGCGCTCCTTCGTCCCGGCGCGATGCCACTCCTCGCCATATTCGCCGCCGCCGCGCAGGCAGACGTCGGCGTAGATGCCGCCGCGCTCGATCCAGACGAGCGGCGGCACGGCGAAGGCTGGCTTGCGGGTGATGTTGAACCCGCCGTAGCCGTAGAGCCAGGCCGGCGCGGTCCCGTCGAGCTTCAGGCCTTTCCGGTACGCGATGAACATGGGGATGCGCGTGCCGTCCTTCGAGGGGAAGAACACCTGCTTCACCTCGTATTTCTCCGCGGCGAATGCCGTCCTGGTTTCCCGCCAGGTCTCGGTCTGGCCGGTGGCGAGATCGTGCCGGAGGATGGTGCCGGGCGCGAGGAACGACGAGTAGCCGACAAACAGCTCGGCGTCCGCGAACCGGCCGGTGACGGCCGTGACCGAACCGATGCCGGGCAGCGGGATTTCCCCGGCGGGTTTGCCGGCAAGGTCGAACAACGCGATGCGGTTCACGGCGTCGTGCAAATAGGTCACGACCAGCTTCCCGGCCGAGATGCGGGCGTCCTCCATGACATCGGGCGCCTCGGCCACCACGGTCACCGCCGCCCCGGCCGGCGCCTCAACGTTCATCGCCACCACGCGGTTGCGGGGCGCACCCGCATCCGTCTGGAAAAAGAACCGGCCGCCCTCGTTGCCGAGAAACTCATAGTGGTCGGCAAACTGGTCGACGAGCTTCACCACCGCCGCATCGAATCCCGGCCGCAGCGCGTCGCCGAGGTCGAGATAGTAGATGCTGTTGCCCGGCTTGCCGGGTTGCAGAACGGAGATCACCAGGTAGCGCCCGTCGGACGACACGGTGCCGCCGAAATTCCACTCGGGATGTTCCGGGATGGAGAACACGAGGCGGTCCGCATCCTGGGGCGTTCCCGCCCGGTGGTAGCGGAGCTGCCGGTTCTCCAGCTTGCTGAAGACCTTCTGGTCACCGCCGGCGGGTTCCGGATAAAGGGCGTAGAAGAAACCCTGGCTGTCATGCGTCCAGCTCATGCCGGTGAACTTCGCCCACTTCACCAGATCGGCCGAGTCCTGCCCGGTCGCGACCTCGCGCAGGTGCAATTCCCGCCAGTCCGAGCCGCCGCTCGCGAGTCCGTAGCCCAGCCACTTGCCGTCGGGCGACGGCGACGTGACCGCGATGGCCACCGTGCCGTCCTTGGACAGGGCGTTCGGGTCGAGCAACAGCCGCTCCGGGCCATGGAGGCCGTCCATCACGTAGAGCGGCGACTGGTTCTGCAGGCCGTCGTTCTTGGTGAAGAAATACCAGTTGGCCTCCTTGAAAGGCAGGCCGGTACGAGGGTAATTCCAGAGCTCCGTCAGGCGCTGCCGCACGACGGCGAGCTCGGGCATCCGGGCAAGCTCGGCGTCGGTGAAGGCGTTCTGCGCCTGCACCCAGGCCTTGGTCTCGGCGGAGTCGAGGTCCTCGAGCCAGCGGTAGGGATCGGCGACCTTCGTGCCGTGGTAGTCGTCCACGTGCTCGACGGTCCGGGTGACGGGATAGTTCCAGGCGGCCAGAGCCACCGCGGGCGCCAGCGCCGCCACGAGGGGAAGACGGAGCGGATTTTGCATCCGGCCATGGGAACCAATTCCCCGGCGCGTGCAAGCCTCGGCGGTCCACCGCGAACCGGGCCCCAAGCCACCGGGGATTTCACGCGGAGGCCGGAGTGCGCGGAGAAGCGGAACGAACGATGCGGGTATCAGCGACCCGGTTCCGGACCAGGCGGATTTGGTGACTCATTCCCTCCGCGTCTGTCCTCTTGCCCTCCGCCCGTTCGGTGTATTCGTTGGTTCCGTGGTTTCCCTTCCTGCACCCCTCCGCCTGCTCCGCGTTTCCTGCGTTGCCCTGTGCGTCGCCCTGCCGCCGGCATCCGTCGCGGCGAAGCCGGCCAGCTGGCTCAACGAGATCGACGCCCTCACCCGCGACGACGCCGTCCATCCGCCCGCGGCCGGGGGCATCGTCTTCGTCGGCAGCTCCTCCATCCGCTTCTGGACAACCCTCGCGGCGGATTTTCCCGGGCTGCCGGTCATCGGCCGGGGCTTCGGCGGCTCGGAGCTCGCCGACAGCGTCTATTATCTTGATCGCGTCGTCCTTCCGTACCGGCCGCGCACGGTGGTGCTCTATGCCGGGGAAAACGACATCGCCGCCGGCAAGACGCCCGAGGCCGTCGCCAGTGACTTTCGGGAGTTCTGCGTGAGAATTCGCGCCGCCCTGCCCGGCACCCGGATCCTCTACATCGCCATGAAACCCAGCCCGTCGCGCTGGGCGAAACGCGCCCAGCTCGAGCAGGGCAACGCCCTCATCGCCGCGGCCTGCGCCCGCGACCCCCGGCTCACCTTCGTCAATGTCTGGCCGGCCATGCTTGACGCCAGCGGCCAGCCCCGACCGGAGCTGTTTCGCGACGACCGGCTCCACATGAAGCCCGAGGGCTACGCGATCTGGATCCGCCTGCTCACGCCTCTGCTCCAGCCATGAACGCCGCCTCCGCCGAGCGCCTCCGCCAGCAGATCGCCTTCATCACCGAGGTGGACAAGCTCAAGGAGGTCTTCCGCCAGACGATCGTCACCCAGAGCCGCCGGGCGGAGAACAGCGCCGAGCATTCCTGGCACTTCGCCCTAATGGTGGTCGTCCTCGCGGAGCATTCGAACCATCAGCCGCTCGACGTCCTCCGCATCCTCAAGATGGTCCTCATCCACGACCTGGTGGAGATCGACGCCGGCGACACTTTCGCCTACGACGTGAAGAACATGGCCGACCAGCACGAACGCGAGGCGAAGGCCGCGACGCGCGTCTTCGGCCTGCTGCCGGCCGACCAGGCCGCGGAGTTCCGCGCGCTGTGGGACGAGTTCGAGG
>CAZZDB010000231.1:0-4773 GCA_964652485.1 uncultured Oleiharenicola sp. | reverse complement strand
AGTTCGATCCAGCGCTGCTTCCCGTCGAACGGCTGGTCGGTGATGATGGTGAAGCCGAGTTTCTCCGTATAGAAGTCGAGGGCGCGGTTCTGGTCGCGCACCGGGATGCTCACGAACTTGATTTGCTTGATCATGCCCCGACCGTAAACACCCCGGCGGCGCGCCGTCCACCCCAACCCGGCCGGCCGGCGCAAAAACTCTTGTCCGTTTATCGGCATAGCGCACATTCGTTCCATGCCGCGCTTCAAAACCATCATCCCGGTCGACGACTACGTGCTCGACGTACTGCTGCGCGACATCGTCGGCCACGACCAGCAGCCCGCCGCCTTCCTGGTCTACCTGTTCCTGTACGGCCGGGCGGCCCGGCAGAAGTGGCGGCCGGTCGCGGCCGGCCTCGGCGCCCTCGCGGAGGAAACGGGCCTGTCTCGCAGCGCGGTGCAGGCCGCGATGGTCCGGTTGCGCGACCGCAAGCTCATCCAGACGGAACGCGACCATGCGACCGCCACCCCGCGCCACCGCGTGCTGCGCCACTGGCGCGACCGCTGAGGCCAGCGGAGCCGCATCCCCGCCCTGGAAGGCCGCGGTGGATGCGGCGGGCGGATCCTATTTTCGCCTCCGGCGCCTTCCTGGTGTAAAGTAAGCCTCCCGACTCCCTTCCCTGGCCAAATCCCGCCTCGCTTTGAATCCACCGGGGGCAAATCTGCGTAGAAGTCGCCAGCAACCTTCCCCTCCCGCCATGAAGACATCCCGCAATCTTCTCCTCCTGACCGCCGCCCTGCTGTTGACCGTCGGTTTTTCCCGGGCCGCCGAGGTGGCGCCCGCCCGGACCGCGCTCGCGATCGTCGTCGTCGAGAATCTCCGCGGTCAGTACGGCGCCTTCACTGATTTTGATCGCCTCGACCTAGCGTTTCAGGAAATCGCACGGGAGCGCAAATGGCCGGTGGCCATCGCGGCCGAGCGCTTCGCGGCCAACACGGTCGCGCACGACCCCGAGCTGCGCATCTTCCACCAGCCCTTGCGCGAGGAGACCCTGAACGACCTGACCTTCCGCGGCTGGATGACCCTGACCGTCCAGGGCGTGAAACACGACCTCGGCATCATCAGCTACTCCTACTACCGCCGGTCCGGAGAATTCAACGACGACGCACTGGAGAAGGTTTTCCGGGGCGTCGCCCGGGCCGCTGCCGACAAGATCGAACCCATCCTATTTCCCAAGCCCGGTGTCCCCAACACCTGAGCGCCGCCATGCCGTCACCGGAGCACGAGGTCCTGGAGGAAGTTCGTTTGCTCGCCGCCGTGGCGGCCGGCGACCGCCCTGCGTTCCGCCAGCTCTACGCCCGTTACAGCCCCGCCCTGTTTTCTCTCGCGATCCGACTCCTGGGCGATCCCGGGGCTGCCGAGGAGGCGCTGCAGGACGCCTTCGTCAAGCTCTGGCGCCACGCCGGCGGCTACGATGCGCGCAAATCCCGCCCGTTCACCTGGGCCGTCACCATCCTGCGGCGCACCTGTCTCGATCAGCTCCGAAGGAAGCGCCGTATGCCGGACGCCGTCCCGCTGCCGCCGGACGACACCGCGCCACGGGAATTTTCCACGCCGGAAGCCGCCCGCCGGACGACCGAGGAGCATGAGACGGCCGATCTCCTGCGCGCCAGCCTCGCGGCCATCGCGCCGCCGCAGCGCACCGCTCTCGAACTCGCCCTCTTCTCCACCCTGACCCACGCCGAGATCGCCGCACGCCTCTCGCAACCGGCCGGCACCGTCAAAACCTGGATCCGCCGCGGCCTGCTCGCGCTGCGCACCTCCCTCCACGTCCCCGTGCCATGAACGAATCACCCGAAGAACTCGCCAGTCTCTACGTGCTCGACCAGCTCAACCCCGCCGACCGGGCCGACTTTGAGGCCCGCCTCCTCCGCGAGCCCGGCCTTGCCGCCCTTGTCCACGATCTTGAAGCCGGCCTCGAGGGCGGCGTGCGCGCCCTGCCCCCGCACGAACCGCCCGCCGGGGCACTCGACCGGATCGAAGGGCGCATCGACGCATTGCGCGCCCTGGCCGCGATCGCAGACTCGCCCCGGCGCCCGGTGCGCTGGGCGACCTTCGCCCGATGGGGGCTCGCCGCGGTGATCGCAGTCAGCCTGGCCACGCTTGCCGTGCAAAGCCTGCGCCCCACCACCGCCCGGCCCATGATCGTCGTGGTCGGGCTGGACCCGGACCGGAGCACCTTCTCCGAACTGCCATTGCACGCCCCTGCGCAGGATGCCGACGCCCGGTTCATCCAGCTGGCCTCGCTCGCCGAGACTTATTGGGCGAAACCCGGCGACCGGCCGCTCAAGCCGGTGGCCGCGTCCGGGGCCAGCAGCGGCTACGCCCTCCTCGATCCCGGCAGCCGGCAGGGCTTCATCGCCATCGAGCAACTCCCGGTGGTGGCCGAGGGCCAGCGCTACCACCTGTGGGTCCGCGATCCCTCCACCACCCGCATCCACGATGCCGGCGTCCTGCCACTGGGCGGCATGAGCCGTGGCCTCTATTCCTTCGCGCTCGGGTCTGACGACAGCCCGATGCCCGACCGTCCCGACCTTTTCGTCACCGTCGAGGACCAAGGCGCCGCGGCCCAGCCCTCCCAACCGCGGGGCAAGGTCGTCCTGGGCCAGTCACGCCTCTGAGCCGTGTTCCTCCGGCCGGGTCGGCCGGGCACCTGTCCGCCGAAGCTATTTGAGATATTTCCGCCGCAGGAAAATCGAAATGAAACGGAGCAGTTCCCCACCCGCACCTGCTTTACCTTTGATCAGGATTTCGTCCGCCAGGGGCCGCCGCGCAAGGAACCCAATTGTGGGAAATCTGATCCAGCCAAAATCGACCAGCTGAAGCCGGTACTCGATCAATTCCAGGCCCGCCGCATACAGCAGGTTGGTGATCGGCTTCCGCGAATAGAAATTGATATGCTCATGCATCCACCACGGCAGCGGCATCCGGACCCAGCGAAAGAAGCGGGACCACAGAAAGGCCTGAATCCTCATGTCCATGGGAACCTCGAAATAGATATGCCCGCCGGGAACCACCAAATCACGGAGGCGGCGGGTGAGCGCCAAGGGCTCGGACATGTGTTCTAGAACATGGGTGCAGATGATCAAGTCATAGGGCGCCTCCTGATCGTCCTGCGCAACGGTGGTCATGCCCTCAAGTGGCCTAGCCCCCGATACATCGTAAATGCAGACCTTCGCTTTCCGGAGACCGGGAGGCACAAACACCCCGCGATCCCCGCCCCAATCCAGAATCTTTTTCGGCTCAATCCTCCCCTTGGCCAGCACCGTTTCCATGAACTGATGACGATTGGCAATCTCAGCTGGATTGTTCCCGATCCGATCGTTGATCAGACGGTAGTTGGGTTCGAACTTCTCGCGGACCTCGACATAGTGTTTGCCCCGATATCCGGCATAGAGCCGTTGCACCTCCGCCGCATCGAATCTCAGGTCGAAAAAAAACATCCCGCAGTTCCGACAAAAACAAACCTGAACCGGTGCATCATTGTCCTGCAGGACATAGTGTCGAATGAACCCGGCCACGGGCGCGGGCCGCCTGACAAGATCCTTCCCTCCGCAGATGATACAAGCGTCAGCGTAATACATCCAAACAAACCAGACCGGCGCACGCCGCCAGTCAATCTCGTTGCCCAGGTTCTCCACGTCTCCCGGTTCCTCCCGCGATTAGTTCGTTGCAGTTCCCGCCGCTCTGGCAACCTTCAGGGGAATCTCTCTCCAACCATGACCCGCCCCGTCTGCTATTCCACCAAGGCATTCTCCACCTCCGGCGCCACGTCGCCGCTCAGCGCCACGGTAATCGAGCGCCGCCAGCCGACACCCACCGACATCCAGATCCAGATCCTTTACTGCGGCGTCTGCCATTCCGACCTGCACTTCGCGCGCAACGAATGGGGCTTCACCCAATATCCCGCCGTGCCGGGCCACGAGATCGCCGGTCGCGTGACGGCCGTCGGCAGCGGCGTGAAGAAGTTCAAGGTCGGTGATACCGTCGGCGTGGGCTGCCTCATCGATTCCTGCCGCACGTGTCCGAACTGCCGCAACGGCCTCGAGCAATACTGCGACGCCGGCATGATGGGCGGGACCTACGGGGGCATGGACAAGTATTCCGGCACCCCGACCCTCGGCGGCTACTCGCAGAGCATCGTGGTGACGGAGGACTTCGTGCTCCGGATGCCCGCCAACCTCAATCTCGCCGCCGCGGCCCCGCTGCTGTGCGCGGGCATCACCACCTACTCCCCGATGCGCCACTGGAAGGTCGGCCCCGGCCAGAAGGTCGGCATCGTCGGCCTGGGTGGTCTCGGGCACATGGGGGTCAAGTTCGCCAAGGCCTTTGGCGCCCAGGTCGTGCTCTTCACCACGTCGCCGGGCAAGGTGGCCGACGGCAAGCGCCTCGGGGCCCACGAGGTGGTCATCTCCACCGACGAGGCCCAGATGACGGCGCAGGCCGGCAGCTTTGATTTCATCCTCGACGCGGTATCCGCCACCCACGACCTCAACGCCTATTTCAATCTGTTGAAGCGCGACGGCAACCTGACGCTGGTCGGTGCGCCCGAGAAGCCCCTGCCCGTGGCCGCGTTCCCCCTGATCATGCGCCGCCGGTCGTTCTCCGGCTCGCTGATCGGCGGCCTGCCCGAGACGCAGGAGATGCTCGATTTCTGCGGGCAGCACAACATCACCTGCGACATCGAGATGATCCGCATGGACCAGATCAACGAAGCCTACGAGCGCATGCTGA
>CAZZDB010000230.1:0-4792 GCA_964652485.1 uncultured Oleiharenicola sp. | reverse complement strand
TGGTGGCCGACCTCATCCACACCAACATCGTCCAGACCTACCATCTCGGCCAGATTGGCGGCCAGTATTTCATGACGATGGAATTCGTGACCGGGGTCAACTTGGAGCAGTTTATCGAGCGCCATACCGAGCTCGGCCGGCAGGTGCCGCTCGACATGGCGGTGTTCATCGCCTCCCGCGTCTGCCGCGGCCTCAGCTACGCCCATTCCAAGCGCGACAGCGAGGGCCGCCCCCTCGGCATCGTGCACCGCGACGTCAACCCCAAGAACGTCATGCTCGCCGTCGAAGGCGATGTGAAGCTCACGGACTTCGGCATCGCGAAGGCCCTCGACCTGATGTACAATGAGGAAGGCAAGGTGATCCCCGGCAAGGACGAATACCTTTCGCCCGAGGGTGCCAGTTACGCGGTGACCGACGGCCGCTCGGACCTGTTCTCCCTCGGCATCGTGATGACCGAGATTCTGCTCGGCCGGAATATCTTCCGCGGGACCAGCCGGCTGGAATCGCGCCGCAACGTGCTGACGATGACCCTGCCGAAGTTCTCCACCCTGCGCGCCGACATCGACCCCAAGCTGGAGGCCATCATCCACAAGACCCTCCAGCGCGACCGCGACAAGCGCTACCAGACCGCGTTCGAGATGCTGACCGACCTGGAGCTCTATCTCTACAGCGACCGCTACGGCCCCACCAATGAGAAGCTGGCCGTCTACCTCGCTGAGGTTTTCCCGCCCCAAAAACACCCCGCCGTCTCCACCCCGCCTCTCCCCAGCATCACCACGCTCGAAAGCCAGCGATAACCACGTGCGTGTATGAGCGGTCCCGGACTCCATCAGGGTTTCCACCAGCGGCAGACGCAGCAGCTTGTGCTGGCGCCGCAGATGCGGCAGTCGTTGAAGATCCTGCAGGTCGCCGCCCTCGATCTGCGCGCCACGATCCAGGAAGAGCTGCAGTCCAATCCCACGCTCGAGGAGCAGCCGATGGACGATGTCAGCCTCGAAAAATCCGCGACCAGCGGCGATGAGAATGCCTCGCCCAGCGACGATCCGCGCGACGAGATGGATTTTTCCAAGGATTTCCAGGTGCTGGAAAGGATCGGCCAGGACTGGCGCGACCACATGTCGGACACCGGCGGCGTGCGGCAGACCACCGGCGAGGAGGACGAACGCCGGCAGCACTTCTTCGATTCGCTGACCACCGACACTTCCCTGCAGCAGCACCTGATGCAGCAGGCCGAGCTCGCCGACTGCCCCGCGCCAACGCTCGAGGCCCTGCGCTTCCTCGTCGGCAGCCTGGACGACCGGGGCTACCTTACCGCCAGTCTCTCCGACCTCGCGCTGCTGGCGAGCCTGCCCCTCGCCACGATGCAGGAGGCCTCGCAGCTGCTGAAGACCTTCGACCCCGCCGGCATCGGCGCCGAAAGCCTCTCCGACTGCCTCCTGATCCAGCTGGTCCAGAAAGGCCGCGGGAAATCCGTGGCCGCCCGCATCATCCGCGACCACCTGACGCTGCTCATGCGCCGCCGCATCCCGGACCTCGCCCGCAAGACCGGCCTCTCCCCGGAGGTCATCCAGGAGGCCATCGAGGAGATCGGCACGCTCGATCCCGCCCCCGGCCGCCGGTTCGCCGACGACGCCAACCGCGTGGTCATCGCCGACGTCACGGTCGAGAAGGACGGCGAAGAGTGGAAGATCACCCTCAACCACGACTACATCCCGCGCCTGCGCCTCAGCAACACCTACAAGGAACTCATCGCGAAGGGCAAGCTGAGCAAACAGGAGAGCGACTACCTGCGCGAGAAACTGCGCTCGGGCAAGTTCATCATCAACGCCATCGAGCAGCGCCAGCGCACCATCGAGCGCATCACCCGCGAGATCATCAAGCACCAGCACGAGTTCTTTGCGGAGGGCGTCTCCAAGCTGAAACCGCTTACGATGACCCAGATTGCCGACATCATCGGCGTCCATGAGACCACCGTCAGCCGCGCGCTCGCCAACAAGTACATGAAGACCCCGCACGGGGTCTTCGAGATGAAGTACTTCTTCACGTCGGGCTACCAATCGGACGCCGGCGCCGCGGTGGCCAACACCAGCGTGAAGGAAATGATCGCCGATATCATCGCGGGCGAGGATCCCGGCAAGCCGCTGAGCGACCAGGACATTGTCGGCCTGCTGCAGGCCAAGGGGCTGAACATCGCGCGCCGGACCGTGGCGAAATACCGCGAGGAACTCGGCCTGCTGCCGAGCAACCTGCGCCGGCGCTACGATTAGGGCCCGGCCCCGACGCTCTCGTGCAGCAGCCGGCGCAGCTCCCGCATGTCGAACGGCTTCATCAGGCAGGCGGTGAGCCCCGCCACGGTGATGCTGCGGGAGATCATGTCCGGGTTAATGTAGCCGGTCATGAGGATGCGCCGGGGCTTGGGCTGGTGCTCGTAGGCATGCACGAGGAACTCCAGCCCCTGCTGCTTGCCCGGCACCATGTGGTCGCACAGCAAGACATCGAAAGGCCGCGCCGCCAGCAGCAACCGGGCCTCCTCGGCATTTTCGGCGCGTTCGATGTCGAACTCGTCGCCCAGCGTCATGAGGATCATGTCGGCCAGCGGTGTGTCATCCTCCAGCATGAGCACCGACGGGCGCGGCCTGGTTTCGCTGCTCATGGCCGACGGCCTATTTTCCCGCCGCCGCCACGGACTGGTCGTGCAACTTCGCGGCCTCCTGGACGGTCTTGATCAGTTCCGGCAGCGACACGGGCTTCAGCAGGTAGCGGTAAAGCGCCGCCTCGTTGACGCTGCGCAGCAGCATCTCAGGCTTCATGTAACCGGTGACGAGGACGCGCTGCGTGTCGGGATACTCCTCCCGGGCATCCACCAGGAAACTCAGGCCGTTGCCTCCCGGCATCAGGTGGTCGCACACGACCACCTTGAAGGATTTCTTGTGCATGATGTAGCCCGCCTCGCGGGTGCTTGTCGCCATCGTGACGTCGAAGAGCGGCGACAGGGCTTCCGCGAACAGCGAAAGCAGCGGCTTCTCGTCATCGATGAGCAAAACGGCACCCAGCTTTGACTTGGCGGGGGCGGGAGCTTCTTTGCCGGGAGTGGTCATCCACCACTAGGCTGCGGGTGTTCACAATCATGGCAAACCAAATGAGCCGCATCCACAGGTGCGACCGGTTTTAGTTTGCCTGCCACCGCCGCGGTCATTTCTTTGGACAGATTGGCATGGCCACACCTGATTTTCATTCAGTTGCACGCGAAGGCACGTTTTCCCAGGTGCCGGTCGAGACGCTGACAATCGAGAACCTCGCGAAGGGGAATTCCTCGGGCAACACACCGTTGCACCTCGCGGCCAAATACGGTTCCCTCGGCCAGTTGCCCGCGGCCCTCCTCACGCCGGCCAATCTCCTGTTGAAGAATGACGCCGGCTACACCTCGCTCCACCTAGCGGCGCGCAACGGTTTTCTCGACCAGGTGCCGGCGGCGTTGCTCACGAGTGACAACCTGCTGGTCCGCTCCAACAGCGGCTACACGCCGCTCCACCTGGCGGCGGCCGGCGGCAACCTGGGCCAGCTGCCCCCCGGCCTGCTCACGCTTGAGCTCGTGCAGACCAAGACCGACCACGGCAACACCCTGCTGCACGAGGCCGCCGAGAATGGCACGCTCGACAAGGTCCCGGCGCAGTTCATCACCCACCAGACGGTTGCCGTCCCGAACATCGGCGGCGAAACCGTCCTGCACGTCGCCGTCTTCAACGGTCACCTGGACCAGGTCCCGCGCGAGTTCCTGACCGCGGAGCACCTGCTGGCCAAGACGGCCAACCACGACACCTGCCTGCACGCCGCCGCCATTGCCGGCCACCTGGACCAGATCCCGCCCGAGCTCCTCACCCACGACAACCTCGTCATGTCGAGCAAGTCGGGCCACACGCCCATTCACGCCGCCGCCGAATCCGGCAACATCAGCCAGATCCCGCGCGACCGGCTCACTGTCGACCTGCTCATCTCCCGCAATGACTTTGGCGACACGCCGTTGCATGCCGCCGCCGTCGAGGGCCACCTCAACGAGATTCCGCGGGAGTTCCTCAACCGCGCGACGCTGACCATCCGCAACTACAACGGCGGCACGCCCATTGGCGCCGCCATCCGCCACGGGTTCACCAACCAGCTGCCGGAGGACTTCACGCCCAAGCCACCCACGGCCTGGCAGAAATTCCTTTATAAAATCGGCGCGGCCCGCCCGCCTTATACCTGAAGGCGTCCGGCGGTTGGGATCGACTGCGCCGCCCGGCTGGCCCACCCTGTGCACTCCATTTTTGTATGAATACCACAATCACCGCCATCACCGCCCGCGAGATCCTCGATTCGCGCGGCAATCCCACCATTGAAGTGGACGTCAAGCTCGCGTCCGGCCAGCTCGGTCGCGCCGCCGTCCCGTCCGGCGCCTCCACCGGCGAGCACGAGGCCCTCGAGCTGCGCGACGGGGACAAGAAACGCTACCTCGGCAAGGGCGTGCTCAACGCGGTCGCCAACGTGAAGGCCAAGATTGCCCCGGCCCTCACCGGCATGGACGCCACCGACCAGCTCGGCGTCGACCGCACGATGCTCAAGCTCGACGGCACCGCCACCAAATCGAACCTCGGCGCCAACGCCATCCTCGGGGTCTCGATGGCGACCGCACACGCCGCCGCCGCCGCGCTCGGCCAGCCGCTGTACAAGTACCTGGGCGGCCCCAACGCCAAGGTGCTTCCCGTCCCCATGATGAACATCATGAACGGCGGCGCGCACTCCGACGCCCCGATCG
>CAZZDB010000229.1:0-4835 GCA_964652485.1 uncultured Oleiharenicola sp. | reverse complement strand
GCTGTCGCGGCCGTTGCTGGAGGATTTCTGACCTGTCTTATGTGCCATGGCAGTGATTCCTTAAACAGTGATGGACTCGATCTTGATGACGGAGAGTTCCTGACGGTGGCCGCGCTTCTTTTCGTAGCCCTTGCGCTTCTTCTTCTTGAAGACGATGACCTTCTTGGCGCGCTTGTTCTCAAGCACCTTGGCCTTGACGGAAGCGCCGGCGAGGAAGGGGGTGCCGACCTTAAAATTTGCGCCTTCACCCGCGGCGAGGACTTCGTTGATCTCGACCGTGGAACCGGTTTCGGTCTGGGGATAGCGGTCGACGATGAGGATATCGCCCTCGCTGACCGAGAACTGCTTCCCCTGCGTTTTGATAGTGGCTTTCATAAGTTCAAAGGGGCGAAATAAGGGGAGTCCCGCGGGGGTAATCAAGGATTTATTTACGATTTCGGGGAAATCGCTCTGGCGCGCATCATCTTGGCGGCCAAGTGCCGGCTTGCGAGTCGCGATTCTGGCCGGCAAACCAGACGACATGGCCCGCGTGATCAAACTCTCGGAACTTCGCGAACGAAATCCGGTGATCATGGCAAGGTGGCTGCTGGGCAAGAGTTTAGTCCGTACCACACCACGGGGCCGCACAGCTTGGATGATCACTGAGGTGGAGGCCTACAACGGCGAAAACGACCTCGCCTGTCATGCGAGCAAGGGCCGCACGACGCGAACCGAGGTCATGTATCAGGTGGGCGGAATCTGGTATGTGTATCTGTGCTATGGCGTGCACGAGATGCTTAACCTCGTCACCGGCCCCGCCGACCATCCGGCCGCGGTGCTCATTCGCGGAGTGCGCGGGATAAGCGGGCCGGGCCGACTGACAAAAACACTGCAGATCGACCGGCGGCTGAACGGCCTGCCGGCCCGGCCCCAAACCGGCCTGCATCTGGAGGATTCAGGGCTCGAGATTCCCCGACGGCGCATCGTGGCAACGCCGCGCATCGGCGTGGACTACGCCGGCCCGGTCTGGTCGGCGAAACCGTGGCGATTCTATTTCGACGCGGGGGATTTGCCCGCCGCCCCCGGCGCCTGATATTCGCTGAGCAGAAGCGTGGCCGCACCGAAGCCGAGCTTGAGCTGCATTTTCACAGGCAGGTTGCTCGCGTCCTGGGAAATCCAGACCTTGATCTGGCCGCCTCGTTTGAAAAGCCCTTGGGGATTCTTGTCCATGCGCGGAATGAGCACCAGCGTCTGGTAGGTGCCCAGCGGCGTGCTGACTTCCTCGAAGTGGTCGGCATAGATCGATAACGCGTAGAAATCGCTGCCGAACTGCACGAGTGCGTCGTGCTTTTCGCCAGGCTTGAGGTTCCAGTTGCGGGTTTCGACCAGCGCGCTGATCAGATCGACCGGGTCGCCCGCGGGGATGGGAACGTCGGCGCTGCGCTCCGGGCGGACGCGGTCGGTGTATTTGGCCATCCGGGCGGCATAGTCGAAGACGATCTCCGTGTCCGTAGTCCGATTGGAGTCGGCGCCACTTTCCTTCACGCTCAGCATCCGGCCCGAGGCTTGGTCGATCACGACCTCGGCCTTGTTGTCGAAAGGGTAGAGTCCGCGGACGATGCCGTGCGACCGGGTGTTGGTGGTAACGCGTACAACCTCCGCTCCGTTCAGTTTTTGCTCCTGGGCCGCGATCGTGATGTCGCCGGCATGCAGGAAGATCGCGAACCCGACCTTGTAGGTGAAGCTTTCGCCGTCGTGAAAGGCCGTGAACGGCGCGGCGCAGGCGAGGCAGGGCAGGCAGAGAATGGGCAGGAGTTTTTTCACGCAACCAGAGGGACAGCACCAATGGGCAAAAGTGCGTGGCTCGTCGAGCTATTGTGCTTCACATGGTCAGTTCCAGCTGGTTCTGCTGGCCGATCGCCCAAGCCTCCACTCCGCGGGCGCGCAGCGTGGCCGCGAACTCCCGGGCAAAGCCGTGCAGCGTGTAAACCAGCTTGGGCCGGACCTGTTCAACCAACGCGAGCAGATCGGGGAAATCGGCGTGGTCCGAGAGCGGGAACGCGGCATCGCAGCCGTTGCGGTAGGTGGCACCCGGATCCATCGCCCAGCCGGTGGCCACCGCGGTGCGCTTGGGATGGATCCAACTCAGCGGCTCGGTCTGGCCGCTCATGCGCGGACAGATGACAACGTGCCCTGCGTGATTGTTGGAATCGAGGAGCACATAGGGTGGCAGCTTCATGCCCAGTTCGACATAGCGCTGCGTCATGCGGAAGCCATGGGCATGCAGCATCACGGGCAGGCCGGCCCTGCCGACGACTTGGAGCAACTCCTGCGTCTTGCCCAGGCTGTAGGCAAAGAGCACCGGCGTAACCGTGTCCGCGAGGGCCTGCCGGCAAAACTCGACGATGCCCCGCTCGATCTCCGCGGCCGGCGGGAAGACGTATCGCGGCAGGCCGAAGGTGGTTTCCATGATGAGCACATCGGCCCGCGGCACGACACACGGCTCCGCCGCGGGACTGGGCCGGAGCTTGAAATCCCCGGTATAGAGCAGGGCGCCCTGCTCGGTGGTCGCATGAAACATCGCCGAGCCGAAGATGTGCCCGGCGGGAAACAGCTTCACTTCGCAGCCGAGTTCCGCCACCCAGGGCTCGCCGAAACCCAGGATGGTCTCGCGGCGCTTGCCGCCGACGCGCAGGCGCATCAAGCTCGCGGTGGTGCGGGTGGCGATGATCTCGCGGTGCGCGGCGATGTGGTCGGAGTGCGAGTGCGAGACGAACGAGCGCTGCTGGGATTTTTGCGCGTCCAGCCAGCAGCCGATTTGCGGGAGGTGGACGCCCCGGTTGAAATGCACTTCCCAAGCGGAACTCATCGCCCGAAGAGAAAGCCGCATCCGACCGGGAAGTCAAAGATTGCGGGCACCCTAACGGCCGGCCTTTGGCTCCACCGGGGCGGCGATCGGAACAATCCAGAATTTCTCCCCACGGTAAACCCAAGGCTTCGCGCCGGGAGGTGGGCTTTCCCCCGGCACCACCTTCACCATGCGCGAGTCGTCCGTCATGTTGGCTGGGACCTCGACCACGTCGCCGTTCAGTTGGCGGCGTGGAGGCGGCGGAGTTGCACCGCGGGGAAGGATGGTCGCACCCGCATCGGAAACATTCGGACCGAGCGGACCGGGCGAAAGCATCGGCGTGCGCGCTTGCTCGATGGTTTTGCTCCAGTCGTCGGCCACGACGGCGGGGTCCTTGAGGTCGGCGGCTGAGGCGGTGGCGGCCACCGCGAGACAGGCAAGCAAGGACAGGGGTTTCATCGGATGGGGCTGGAATTGGGACCGCGTCCGCGGCAGCAGGTTCACTGATTTGCGACGAAATACTTCCTCCGCACCAGCCGCCAGGCCGTGACGAAGAACGCCGTGAGCGGCACGGCGAGCATCATGCCCAGAATGCCCCCGAGCGCGTGGCCCCAGAAGAACACAGCGACGATGATGGTCACAGGATGCAGGCCGGTCTGCCGGCCCATGATCCGCGGCGTGACGAGCCACCCGTCGATGGCCTGCACGGCGACGAACACGATGAACACCGCGCCGACCAGCCAGAGCCCGCCATCGGGCTGCAGCAGGGCGAGCGGCAGGGCCACGCACAGCCCGAGGATGGAGCCGAGGTAAGGCACGATGTTGAGCAGGCCGATGGTCAGCCCGATGGCCAGGCCGAACCGCAGCCCGACGATCGAGAAGCCGATCGCATACAGGATGCCCACGATGAGGCCGATCAGCATCTGTCCGCGGAAGAACGCGACGAGGATGCCGAGAAACTCGCGCACGAGGAACACGACGTCGTCGCGCTGCTCCTTGCGCAGGAAAGGCAGGTGCTCCGGCAGCTTCGCGGTCGGGTCCACATCGGAGAGCAGAAAGAAGAACAGGTAGACCGGGAGGACGGCCACCGAGGCCACCACCCCGAAGAAGCCGAACAGGCCGGCTCCGGCCTGCTTGAGGGAGGGAATGAGCTGCGTCGAGAAGTCCCGCGCCTGCTGGGCGAGGCTGCTGAGCACGTTCCGGACCGCCGGGTTGTCGAGGTAATGCCGCGTGGCTCCCAGCCACTCGGGAAAGTGGGTTCGGGCCCAACCCTCCGTATGGTGCCACAGCGTGGGCACGTAGGCGATGAAGTCCAGGACTTGGGCGATGATCACCGGGGCCAGGCTCACGACGAGTCCGCCGATCACCAAAAGGAACAGGCCGTAGAGCAGGACAACGCCGGCCGGCCGGCCGATCTTCAGCCGGCGTTCGAACAGCGACACGAGGGGTCGCAGCAGCAAGGCGAGAATCACCGCGACGGACAGCGGCCAGAGGACACCCGAGAAATAGCTGACGAAGCGGGCCACGCCGGACAGCACGAGGTAAAGGAGCCAGCCGATGCCGACCAGCGCCGCCAGCCCGAGGGCGAAGCCGACGAGTTTGCGCTGGGCGGGGGATAGCAGCGGTGAGTCTTCGGCGGCCATGGGCGACCGGACACGAAACCGCGGACACCCCCGCGAGGCAAGCCCGCAGCACGCGCCGAGAGAGTTGTCGTGTCGATACTTCTCCCCTTGACACTCTAGGCGAGAAGCCTCTTTCTCCTAGCCATTCTAGGAGAACCTATGCCGAACAACAAAGCCGACCTGCTGCAAGGCACCCTCGACCTGCTGATCCTGAAATCGCTCCAGAACGAGCCCATGCACGGCTTTGGCATCGCTGTCCGCATCGGGCAGATGTCGAAGGACATGCTGACGGTGGAGCAGGGCTCCCTTTATCCGGCGCTCTACCGGCTCGAGGACCAGGGGTGGATCAAGGCGGAGTGGGGTGTCTCCGATAACAACCGGAAGGC
>CAZZDB010000228.1:0-4871 GCA_964652485.1 uncultured Oleiharenicola sp. | reverse complement strand
GTTAGGCAATGAAAGTTCTCACGCCCGAAGAGTGTCCGAAGTGGCTGAAAGATGCTGGCATCCGTCACGACCCTTGTCGAGGGGTGGGCGAGGCTTCTCATCATTACATGACCGGAGGTCTGACAGATGCTCGGCGGTCGATTGCATTCGCCCGCAGCTTGCTTCGTGCAGTCGAGCCCAAAGGCGACCATTTGCTGGAGATCACAGACTGGTCGACATATCAGGAAGACGAGATGGCAGTGGAGCAGTCCGTGCGCGCTTCGTTCGGCGAGACTCGTTGGCTTATTAAGTCACCCGGGCATATGTTTTTAGCAGCGGACCTAAATCTCTGCGTGGGTTGTTCGCGCTCACCATTGCGTATGGTTGGAGTTCCTACATCTACATTTCTAAGCCGCGTCTCACGATATTTAATTGGGAAGGCGATATGGTTGAGTTCTGGTCGGACGAGAAGACGACGATGGAAGTGATAAAGGAATTCAGCCGATTGCACGAGCTCCCTAATCATGAAAATGATGCCGAACCAACTCCTGAGGCCGACTGAGCAAGCAAGATCAGGCGGCGGAGAGTTGGGCGGCGAGCGATGAGCGGCGCGGTTGGAGGGCGGCGACGTGGCGAGTCTCATCATACGGCACGTGATCTTGCCAGTGACCTACCCCCTCCTCCTTTCCTATCCGACGGCAAATCAGGCGCAGCAAGCCTGCGCTTCTACGAGGTGGCGCGGGCGTAGATCTTCTGCAGCATAGCGGGCGAGGGCGCCGGGGCGGCGGTGACCGGTTCGATCCCGCGGGTCAGGCTGGCGCGGAGCAGGAGCTGCTCGTTTTCCTTGTCGAGCTGGAGAATCTGGAGGATGCGGTCGCGGACCTTCTCGACCAACTGGCGGGCGTCGCGCGCGGCCTGGCCCTCGGCCGTGGTGGTGCGAAGGTCTGTCAACGTCCGGTCGAGCCGTTCGAGCAGCGCGCGTTTCCGCTCCAGCAGATCGGGGCCGGGGGCGCGGCGGTGTTCCTTCAGGTGGCGGTTTTCCTCGTGGGCGAGCTGGTAGAGCTCGTCACAGACTTGCAGGTGCTGTTGCAGGATTGCCGGGGTGGTCATTGAGGGAAGTGTTGGCGGCGACGGGCGCGGGGGCGACCCGTTCGACAGGCTCAGGGCCGGCGGCCGGGCTGTCGATGTTGGGGGCGACGGCGTTGGCCGGGATCGGAGAGGGTTTGGCGGGTGCGGGCTTCGTGGAGAAGATGTTGGTCAGCTGGCGCTCGGTCTGGTCGTGCCAGGCGAGTTGGGCGAGCCGCCATGTTGCCATGCGGGCCAGTTCCGTCAACTCGGGGCTGAGGGGCTTGAGCGCGGCGAGGCCCGGGGCGGATTTTTCCTCGGGACCGGTCTTGGGCGCCGGCGCGGGGGCGACGGCGGGAGGATTGGCCGTGTCAATGATGGTCTGGTAAGCGGCCATGGCGCGCTCGGTGATGCGCATGCGCTCGTAGCAGAGGCCGATCTGGTAGGTGATGGGCAGGTTCCAAGCGGGTTCGGAGGACAGCGCGGCCAGCCCCTGATAGATGAGGAGGGCGCTGTGCGTGTCGCCGTTCTGGAAAAAGTCGTTGGCGAGCTGGTTGCCCGTGCGGCGCTGCCAGTAGGCCCAGCGCTTCGCGTCCCCCGTGGCCTGCTGGGAACGGAGCAGTTCCAGCGTGGCTTCCAGCGCCTCCTGCTTGTGGCCGAGCGTGCGCAGCGAGAGCGAAAGGAGGTAGCGGGCCTCCGGCACGTTCTCGTCCAGCGGCCATTGCTCGAGGTAGGAGTGGAGCGTGGAGACGGCGCCCTCGAAGTCGTTGCCCAGGTAGAGGGCATAGGCGGATTTGAAATGCGCGCGGGCCCGGTCGGCCGGGGCGAGGTCGAGCAGCCGGAGGCGCGAGAAGAACTTGTTGGCCTCGGCGAACTCACCCAGCTGGAAGTGGGTCTCGGCGATCTCGAACTGCGCGGTCTTGGCCAGCATCTGGTAGTGCTCGAAGCCCTCGGAGGAGAGCTTGAGCGTGGAGTTGATGACGCTGTAGAAGCGGCTGAGGGCGAGTTGGTGAGCACCAAGGGCGCGATGGGTGCGACCGAGTTCGAGCAGGGCGTCCGGGACCTGGTTGTCCGCAGGATAGTCCTTCAGGTAGCGCTCGTAGATGGCGGCTGCCTTGGTGAGCGTGCCCTGCTTGCGGAAACAGCGCGCGAGGCCGAGGAGCGCGTGGGCGAGGTCGTCGCCGGTCGCGCGGCGCGAGGCCATGATCTGACGGAAGGCGATCTCGGCCGCGTCGAAGTCGCCGCGCTCGGTCAGGCTGACGCCGAGGTTCTGGAGGCCGATGATTTCTTCGTGGTTGGTTTCCGGCCACTGGGCCGGGGAGGTGGGCGGCCGCGCGGGCTTGGGTGCCTCAAAACGCTCCGCCAGCCCGGCCTGGGCGGCCTCGGGTTCACCGGTCTTCTCCGGTGGGGTAGCTGAGGCAGCCGGAACCGGAGCAGCGGTTTCAACCGCCGGATAGCCGGGGGCCTCGGCGACAGTCTTGACTGGTCCTGATTCCGAAACAATGGGACCCGGCGCGGGAAGCGCGGCGCGCTCGGGCGGAGGCTGGGGCTGGTTGGAGGCATGGCCGGCGGGGGAGCCTGTATCGGCGCGGGCGTTGATGGCGCCCACCGGCAAGGCGAGCAGGAAGCATACGCAGGTTAACGACGGACGGCGGAAAATCATCTTTGCTGGTAGGTGGCGGAACTGGGCGGCAACTGGCCGGGGACGGGGGGGCGGGGGGGCACGCCGACGCTCACGTCGCTGGTGCTGCCGGGAAATTGGAAGAACGGCAGGAAATCCTCGGGACGGGTGGAAGGACGGGTATCATCGGGTAGGATGGCGGGTGGCGGGTTGTTGATGACGGGAGCAGGTTGGGTGGCGGGCGTGGTGGTGGCGGGGGTTGATTCGACGGGCTTGGCCACGGACTCAATCGGGGCGGGCGTCGGGACCGGTGCGGTGACGGCGGGTGTGACGGACATCGGGAAGGGCGGAGCGCTGGCGGCGGGTTTCGTCGTAAGGTCGGGCGGGGGAGGTGGCGGGGCGCTGAAGCGCAACGCGAGAGCACCCGTGATCCGCAGGTAGGGGAACCCGTCCGATTCGGCGGGTTGGCTGCCGCCCGTGTTGCCGGGCAGGCGTGAACGCATGTTCGCCTCCGTGATTCCCGGTGCCAGGGCGTGCTGGACCAGCAGGATTGAAAGCATCCGCGCAAGGCGGCGCAACCTGCCCTGACGGGAAGGTGATGGTGAAAAATTCATAACCGATACTACGTTCCATGTGTTTGGATCGTTTTGATTCGCCCTGACTCCCTGTATATCGGTCCGTCGGCCGGCTGGCTGAAGCCATATTCCTGCAGCTAGGCCGAAACGTAAAAGGCGCGGACCAGCCGCGCTTTCCGTCAGAATTGGATCGATCCGTGGGAGAGTTTCTCCCCCAAGCGCTGCGAAGCGCGGTCGACCGCCACCAACATGGCCTCCTCCAGCACGGTGGGTGTGAAATTCCACTCGAGCAGCAGGTGGCCGTTGACGTGAAACAGAAATCCGTCCTCGGCGATGCCGGGACCCATGCTGGCGGCTACGTAGCGGCCTGCATGGAGGTGCACCAGCAACGGCAGGGCGTCGGCGGGGGCCTCGGCAGTGCGGTGCTGGTATTCCGCCGCAGCCACCATCAGCTCCGGGAAGCGCCAGGCGCGCAAAAGACGGGCGCCGACCTCGGCGTGCTCGTAACCGAGCACGTCCTTCTCGGCCTGCTCCCAGGTGTAGCGGCGCTGCTGTTGGCACGCGCGGACGAGCGGGAAGAATGAACCGCAGGCATGCGCCAGGGCCAGCTTGCCCAGCTCGTGGACCAGGCCGGCGGTGTAGGCGATCTGGGGGTTGACCTGCTCGGTGACCTCGGCCAGCACCTCGGTGGCGATGGCAGTGCAGAGGGCGTGGCGGCAGAAATCGCTTGGCTCCCAGTTGCAGCCGCCGTTGTTGCCGGCGGGCCAGCGGCCGATGAGGGCGAGGGCGGCGAGGCGGTAGATCTCCTTGGCGCCGAGGCGCAGGATGGCCTGCTCGACCGTGTCGACGGAACGGCCGGCGCCGCCGAAGAACGCGGAGTTGGCCAGGCGCAGCGTGGCGCTGGCCAGGGCCGGATCGATCTGGATGATGCGGCTGATCTCCCCGGTGGAGGTGGAATCGCTTTGCAGGGCGAGCGACAGGCGGGGTAGCAGGGCGGGCGAGCAGGGCAGGCGCATCGCTTCCGCGCAGACCGCATCGAGAGTGGGGGGTTGAAGGGCTTCGGGCATGGGAAATCAGGCGGCGGTGAGGAGGGAGCTGGGATCGAGGATGAGGGCGATGTTGCCGTCGCCGAGGATAGCGGCGCCGGAAACGCCGGGCAGGCCCTGCATGAAGGCGCCGAGGCTCTTGATGACGACCTCCTGCTTGCTGACCATCTCGTCCACCAGCAGGGCGCAGACCTTGCCGTTCGCCTCGACGATGACCACGATCGCCTCCCACGGCTTCTCGGCCGAGGCGGGAATGCCGAAGCGACGGTGCAGCCGGTGCAGCGGCATGATGCGGCCGCGCAGCTCGAGCATCTCGCAGTTGCCCTGGACGGTGACGATGTTCTCCCGCGCCGGGCGGAGCGCCATCTGCACGGACGTGCTGGGCAGTATAAAGCGGTCCTCGCCGACGCGGACCACGAGGCCATCGATGATGGCCATGGTGAGTGGCAACATGATCTTGAAGGTGGAACCCCGGCCGACCTCGGAGGAGATCTCGACCTTGCCGCGCAGCTTCTGGATGTTGCGCTTCACGACGTCCATGCCGACGCCGCGGCCGGAGACCGCGGTGACTTTTTCGGCGGTGGA
>CAZZDB010000227.1:0-4881 GCA_964652485.1 uncultured Oleiharenicola sp. | reverse complement strand
CGGAATTCCTCGCCAACATGAGCCATGAGATCCGCACGCCGATGAACGGCATCATTGGCATGACCGAGCTGCTGATGGACACGCCTCTGAGCGAGACGCAGCGTGACATGGGGGGCGTGATCCAGAACAGCGCGGAGAACCTCCTCACCATCATCAATGACATTCTGGATTTTTCCAAGATCGAGGCGGGCAAGATGCGTTTCGACACGGTGGAATTCGACCTGGACCCGCTGGTGGACGAGGTGCTTTCCCTGCTAACGCCGCGCGCCCGGCAAAAGAACCTGCGCCTGCGGCATGAGTTTGCCTCGGACCTGAAATCGATGCGGCTGGCGGGAGATCCCGGGCGCATCCGGCAGGTGCTGCTCAACCTGGTCAGCAACGGCATCAAGTTCACCGAGCGGGGCGAGGTCGTGGTCGGTGTGCGGGGGGAGACGACGGCCGCCGGTTTGGTCCGTCTGCGGGTGGAAGTCAGCGATACCGGCATCGGCATCCCGGGGGCGACGCAAAAGCTGCTCTTCCAGCCCTTCATCCAGGCCGACGGGTCCGCCAGCCGCCGGTTCGGCGGCACGGGTCTGGGCCTGGCGATCTCCCGGCAGCTGGTCGAGCTTATGGGTGGCGAGATCGGCATGGAGAGCGAGGAGGGACGCGGTTCCGCCTTCTGGTTCCAGCTCGATTTGCCGCGGGGAAAGGGGAAGACGCCCGCCGCGTCGGTTCCGGCGGAACGGTCCCGTCCCGACCCGAACCGGCAGCAGCCGGCGCTCCGCGTGCTCGTGGCCGAGGACAATCCGACGAATCAACTCGTCGTGCAGGGACTCGTGGAGAAAATGGGCGCCTGGATCGATTTTGCCAGCAACGGGGCCGAGGCCCTGGAAATGCTCGGCCAACAGCACTACGACGTTGTGTTGATGGACTGCCAGATGCCGGTCATGGACGGTTACACCGCCACCCGGCAGATCCGGGCCGGTTTGGTGCCGGGAGTGAATCCCGCCATTCCCATCATTGCGCTGACGGCCTACGCCATGCCGAGCGACCGGCAGAAATGCCTGGACGCCGGTATGAACGACTATGCGCCGAAACCCCTTCGCGCCGAACAGCTGCGGCTGGCCTTCCAGCGCTGCAATCTGATCATGCCCCCAGGCGGAGCCGGTGCGGCGGAAACCGCGGTGAACGATGAGGTGCTGCAGATGGCGCAGATCCAGCAGCTCCGGGAGCTGCCGGGGCGCAACGCGCCGAGCTTGCTGCAGGAAGTGATGGAAATCTTCGTGCGGGAAACACCGGCGGCCTTGGCAGCCTTGCGCGGCTTGGTGGAGAAACGGGACTCGCCCGGGGCGGTCCTGCTGGCCCACCGGCTCGCGGGCAGTTGCGCCAATCTGGGCAGCGGGCCGATGCGGCAGGCGGCACATGCCGTGGAACGGGCGGCGGAGATTTCTGACTGGACGGTCGCAGCGGAGGGGTTGACGTCCCTTGAACGGGAGTGGCAGCGTATGCGAACCGCGTTGCAAAAACTGGCCACCCCATCCGCTTCATGAAGGTTCTAATCGCCGAGGACGACCCGATCGCCAGCCGGGTGATCGAGGCCGCCTTGCTGAAGCTGGGCCACGAGCCCCTGTTTGCCGTAGACGGGGAGGCCGCCTGGGAAATCCTGCGGACCCATCCGGTGCGGGCCGTGGTCAGTGATTGGAAAATGCCCCGGCTGGACGGGCTGGATCTCTGCCGGCGCATCCGGGCCCGCAACGGCGAGTACATCTATTTCGTGCTGCTGACCCAGATGATGGCGACCCAGGCGAACCTGACAGCGGCCACCGAGGCTGGGGTGGATGATTTTCTCGGGAAGCCGGTTGATGCCGGCCAGCTGTGGATGCGTTTGCGCGTGGCCGAGCGCATTCTGGAATTCACCACCGTGGTCCAGAGACTCGAGTCCTTCCTGCCTATCTGCAGCTATTGCCGGAAGGTGCGCGACGACAAGAATTACTGGCAGCAGATCGAGCATTACATGAACGCGCATGCCGGCACCAATTTCAGCCACGGGGTCTGCCCCGAGTGCTATGACCGCGTGTTGGTACCCCAGATGATCGCCGTCGGGGTCAAGCCGCCGCCCCGCGTCGAGCAGCGCTAGTGCCGCGGCGTCACCGGGCCAGCGTGGCGCGGACGAGCCGGTCATCGCCGTCGTTGGGTGCGGGCCGCAGGCCCAGGGTGGCGCAGAGCAGGTTGTAGAGATGGATGTTTTCCACGTCGGGGATCTCCACGCCACGCCGGAACGCCGGTCCGTTCGCGAGGAAGAGCGCGCCCATGTTGGGCAGGGCGGGATCCCAGCCGTGGTTGCCCCTATTGTAGGTGGGGGCGAATTTCGGCCAGCCGACCTTGCTCTCGATCATCCAGCCGTCGTCCGCCATCAGCACCACCGGCGGGATGCGGGGATTGTCCCGGTAGTGGAACTGCGCCGGCACCTTCTCGCGCAGGTAGACCTGCAGTTGCGGCGGGGCCTTCTTCCTGATCTGGGCCACGAGTTCCGCCGCTGTGCCGGACTTCGGCCGCACGCCGCCGTTGGACCCGGTCGACTCCACCTGCACTTTCGAGACATCCATCAGGTCCTCGAGAAAGATGACCCGGTCGGTGCTCGTGGCCGACAGGCCGTGGTCGGAGACCACGATGAGGTTGGCGGTGTCACGCAACCCGAGCCGGGTCAGCCCGGCGAGCAGCCGGGCCACGGCGTTGTCGGCCTCCTTGACCGCGGCCGCCTCCTCGGGGGAGTCCGGACCGTATTTGTGCCCGATGTTGTCGACCACCTCGATATAGAGGGCGCAAAACCGCGGGCGTTGCGCCGCCGGCAGGGCCAGCCACCCAAGCAGGCCGTCCACGCGCTGGTTCGAACTGGTGTTCTTTTCGAAGTATCGGAAAAACGACGGCCGGAACCCGTGGATCTCCGCCTGGCTGCCCGGCCAGAAATAGCAGGCGCTGCGGACGCCCTGCTTCTCGGCCGTGATCCACGCCGGCTCGCCTTCCTGCCACCAGCGGGCGTCGTCGTTGTCTGCGGCAACGTTCTTGTTGAACATGGCGTTGAGCACCGGATCGAAGAAGCCGTTCGAGACGATGCCGTGGTGTTCGGGTCGCAGCCCGGTCACGAGCGTGAAATGGTTCGGGAAGGTCTTGGACGGAAAGCTCGGCGTCATCCGGGTGGCGTGGACGCCGCCGCCGGCCAGGGCCCGCAGCGTGGGCGCGTCGTATTTTTGGAGGAAGTCCCAGCGAAAGGCGTCGATGGAGACCAGGATCAACGGCGCGGCCGGGGCAGGGTCATGGGCCGGCGTCGTGCAAGACGATGCCAGCTGGCAGAAAATCAACAGGACGAGGGAGGTGACCGTTCGGGACATCAGTGTCGGTGAAAGTAGGGTTTGTGTGCGGCGCGGCAATTCACATTCTTCCGCCGATGTCCGATGCCGAACGACTGACCCTCCTCGAGGAGCGCTACGCGCACCTGCAGCGCCACGTCGGCCAGCAGGACAAGGCCATGCTCGGGCTTGGCGAGGAGGTGGCGAAGCTGCGGCAGGAGCTGCTGGTGCTGCGCGCGCAGGTCACGGGTGGCACGCCGGAGTCTGGCGAAGCCGCGGACGAACGCCCGCCGCATTATTGATCTAGAACAGGGCGGTGACCTCGACGTGCTTGCCGGGTTCGAGGAGGATCTCACCGGAAAGGGCGGCGGTCTCGTCGTTCTTGTAGAGCTTGCAGGCCACGGGGCCGGTGGCGTCGTGCGTCGCCCAGCCCCATTTGCCGATGGAGACAAATTGCATGGGCACGCCTTTGTCCCAGCTGAGGCCCGGGCCGTCGCCGCGGATGAAGAGTTTGTTGCCGATGCCGATGTAGGCGGTGGCCAGCAGGCGCGTGGCGCCGTCCGAGGAGACGGAAGCCTCGGCCGGGGCGGCCGCCTCGACGGGCTCGGAGCGGGGGAAGACCGAGGGCTCTTCGCCACTGACGGGCGCCGGTTCCGGGGTCGGGGCCTCGGACATCGCCGCGAGGGTTTCCTCGGGCTTGGGCTTGCGCGGGGCGCGGGGCTTCTTCGGTTTCGGTTCCTCGACGATCGCGGTGGGAAGCGGGGGCGCGGATTCAACGATTGAGACCGACTCAACCACGGCGGCCGGCTGGGCGACCGGCTCCGGAGTCGTTTCCACTACCGGGGCGGCCGGTCTGGGCGCGGCGACCGCAGTCGCAAGGGTGGCAAGCTTGGCGTCGAGCGTCGCGAGGGCGGCGGCCAGGCTGGCCTCAAACTTGGCGGCGGTGTCGCCGGCAGCACCCTGGATCCGGGCGAGGGCGGCCTCGGCCGCGCCGAGCTGCTTGCGCGTGGCGGCCTCAAGCGCGGTCCACTCGGTCGTGGCAGCGACGATCTTGTCGGCGACGGCCTTGAGCCTCTCGCTGCTGGCAGAGCGGAGCTCGGCGAGCTCCTGCTCCAGCGCCTCGCGGTCGCTCTCTTCCTTTCCGGCGAGCGTCTCGTTGAATTCGGCGAGCTTTTCCTGCATGCGGTAGGGCAGGTTCTCGGCGGCGTGCGCGGTCTTGTGGACAGCCTCCTCGACGGCCTTGATCTGGGCGGCGGCGCGGCTGAGGCTTTCGCCGGCGGCGTGGAGCCGCTGCACCTGGTCACTGACGCGCGCGCGCTCCTGTTGGACGTATTCAGCGGAATCGGCGGCGTAATCAATCAGGAAGGGGATCAGGCCGACCACGGCGGCGGCGGCGACGAGCAGCACCGCGGTGATGAAGGGCAGCGGAGCATAGGGATTCTTGGCGAAGTAGGCGATGAGGAAGGCCGTGAGCAGGAGGCCGGCGTCGATCGCGAGGAAGGTCCACTTGGGGAGGCGGGGGGCGGGTTCGAGATTCATAGGCGGGGCGCGCGCA
>CAZZDB010000226.1:0-5067 GCA_964652485.1 uncultured Oleiharenicola sp. | reverse complement strand
CCGGCCACCCGCGCAAGCAACTCAACTTCACGCTCGATTCGCTGCACGCGGCGGAGAGCGCTCTCGGTAACCTTAGGAAATTTCGCGACGGTCTGGCAACGAACGCTGGCAACGAAGCTCCGGACGAGAGTCGCTCTGGATTCGCAACTGTCATTCCAAGCCTAAATGATGATCTGAATTTTCCGGCTGCGCTCGGTGAATTGTTTGGGGAGATCCACTTGTTCTCTAAGGGTGTATTTCCCAAGCACGCCGCAAGGTTGCTGATCACATTTGACCTGATCATGCAGGCATTTGGCTTCGATCTCAGAGCCCCTGTCCAGAGCCAAGCGGTTGTCCCCGGCGAAATCGCCGTTCTCGCCGACAGGCGCTGGGCCGCGAAGCAGGCCAAGGACTGGGCCGGGGCCGATGCCCTGCGCAAGGAACTGACCGCCGCTGGCTGGTCCATGCTCGACGGCAAGGATGGCTACAAGCTGGAGCCGCTGAAGAAATAGCATCTTCCCCGGGTGCCTTCGCCGAGTCATGTCCCGACTGCTCCTCTCCACTTTTGTCCTGTTTGTCGCCGCACCATTGTTCGGCGCGACCGGCGGCGACCTGCCTGACGCCTGGCAGGTCGACTACGCCCGCTGGACACCGGGGCACGTCTATGGCAAGGCCGAGGTCCGGACCGACTGGCCGACGCTGGCCTGGTTTGATGAACCCGGCGTCGGGCACATCCGCGAGTTTCCGGAAAAATCCGGCCGGCACTGGCTCGAAGTCGGTTTGCCCGCCGGTCGATTCGGCGGCGACCAGTCCGGCCAGAAGTTTGCCGCCAACCTGGTGTCACGCGACGCCTACACCCTGGAATACGACGTGTATTTCCCCGCCGGCTGGGAGTTCAGCCAGAACAACACTCAGGCTTACGGGGGCGGCAAACTCCCCGGCTTGAGCGGCGGGTCGCACCCCTCGGGTGGTCGGGGCAAACCGGACGGCATGAGCGCGCGTCCGATGTGGCGGCGCGACAAACGGTTTTCGGCCCAGCCGCAAAACTACCTCGAGCTCTATCTCTACTGGCGGAACCAGCCGGAGAAGTATGGCGACCGTTTCTTCGTCCAGCAGGTCGAGGCCGGGCATACCTACCGCATCAAGCTCAGCGTCGAACTGGGCACCCCCGAGGCCGATGGCCGCGTGCGGCTGTGGATCGACGGTGCCCTGCGGTTGACCCAGTCCTTTCGCTTCCTGGCTCCCGGTCAGGACTGGAAACTCACCCAATACATGCACGATGTCTTCTATGGCGGCGACGGCCCGGGTTGGGCACCCGCCCGGGACCAGCACCTCCTGCTGGGCCCCGTGCGCGTCGACTCCCGTGAGTTTTGAGTCGCCAACCCGCACTGGCCTTAGCCCGGCATTGACAGGCGGCCAGCCGGCATGGCCAAATGACGTTTCGGCCCTGCATTCGTAGGCAGGACCAAAACCAACCACCGCCATGTCGATGACACCGCTCGAAGAACTCCGCCATTCCGCCTCGCACGTGATGGCGACCGCCATCCTCCGTCTTTTTCCCGACGCCAAGCTCGACATCGGCCCGCCGACCGACACCGGCTTCTACTACGATATCGATCTCGACCACAAGCTGACGGCCGAGGACCTGGTGAGGATCGAGGCCGAGATGAAGAAGATCGCGGACGAGAACCAACGCTTCGACCGCAAGGAGGTCTCGCGCGAGGAAGCCGTCGAGATCATCAAGTCCCGCGGCCAGGAGCGCTACAAGCTCGGCCGTCTCGCCGACATTCCCGAGGGCGAGAAAATCTCCTTTTACACCAACGGCGAGTTCGCCGATCTCTGCGCCGGCACGCACATCCGCTACACGGCCAAGCTGAAGGCCTTCAAGCTGCTCTCCATCGCGGGCGCCTACCACCGGGGCGACGAGACCAACAAGCAGCTGCAGCGCATCTACGGCACCGCCTTCCCCACCAAGGAGGAACTCGCCAACTACCTCGTGCAGCTGGAGCAGGCCAAGCTCCGCGACCACCGCAAGCTCGGCAAGGAACTCAAGCTTTTCCACATCGACGAGGACGTCGGCCAGGGCCTCATCCTCTGGACGCCCAACGGCGCGATTCTGCGCCAGGAGCTGCAAAACTTCATCTCCGCGGAGCTGAAGAAACAGGGTTACTCGCAGGTCTTCACGCCGCACATCGGCCGGCTCTCCCTCTACAAGACCTCGGGCCACTTTCCCTACTATAAGGACTCGCAGTTCCCGCCGGTCGTCGAGCGCGATTTCCTCGACCAGCTCATCTCCTCCGGCTGCTCCTGCGCCGAGATGTCGAACCGCATCGACGCGGTCTCCGCGCATCTCGCCGAGAAGGTCAACAAGCTCACGGGCCAGGAGACGATCACGAAGGATCGCGTCCTGCCCGACGACCAGCTCATCGACGGCTTCCTGCTCAAGCCGATGAACTGTCCGCACCACGTGAAGATATTCGCGTCGCAGCCGCACTCCTACCGCGACCTGCCCGTGCGCCTCGCCGAGTTCGGCACCGTCTACCGCTGGGAGCAGTCCGGCGAGCTCAACGGCATGACCCGCGTCCGCGGCTTCACCCAGGACGACGCCCACCTCTTCTGCACCGAGGAACAGGTGCCGAAGGAGATCATCGGCTGCCTGTCGCTGGTGAAGACCGTGCTCACCACGCTCGGCATGGCCGACTACCGCGTGCGCGTCGGCCTGCGCGATCCCGACTCCAACAAGTACACCGGCGACGCCGCCAACTGGGACAAGGCCGAGCACGCCTGCCGCGAGGCCGCGAAGACCCTCGGCGTGCCCTTCACCGAGGAGCCCGGCGAGGCCGCCTTCTACGGGCCCAAGATCGACTTCGTCATCAAGGACGTCATCGGCCGCGAGTGGCAGCTCGGCACCGTGCAGGTGGACTACAACCTGCCCGTCCGCTTCGATCTCTCTTATATCGGGGCGGACAACGCCTCCCACCGCCCGGTGATGATCCACCGCGCCCCCTTCGGCTCGATGGAGCGCTTCTGTGGCGTGCTCATCGAGCATTTCGGCGGCGACTTCCCCCTCTGGCTCGCGCCCGAGCAGGTACGGCTCGTGCCGATCAGCGACAAGATCATGGACTACGCCAAGGCGACGCTCGACCAGTTGCTCGCCGCGGACGTGCGCGCGACGCTGGACACCCATTCCGACAAGCTCGGCGCCAAGATCCGCCGCGCCGAACTCGAGAAGATCCCCTACGTGCTCGTGCTCGGACAGAAGGAGGCCGAGGCCCAGAGCGCCTCGCTCCGCTCCCGCGCCAAGGGCGACGAGGGCATCCACAAGGTCGCCGACCTGCTCGCGCGTTTCAAGACCGAGGTCGCCACCCGTGCGCTGCCCGAGAAGAAGGTCGTGCCCGCGCCCGGCAGCAACCAGCCGCAGAAGGCCTGAGCATGCCGCACGATCACCACCTCCCGCTGACCCTGCACAAAGGCCGCGTCGAGGCGCTGAGCGACGGCATCTTCGCCGTGGTGCTCACGCTGCTAGTATTGGAGCTGAAGGTGCCGGAGATGTCCCATGCGGAGGCGGCGGGGCGGCTCAACGAAAGCCTGGTCCGCCTGCTTCCGACCTTCGCGGGTTATCTCATCACGTTCGTCGTCGGCAGTCTCTTCTGGTATCTGCATCACGCCAGCTTCCAGTTCATAAAGCACACGACCCCGACGCTCGTAGTGGCCAACCTGTTCTTTCTCGGCTTCGTGGCCTTGCTGCCGTTCACCATGGCATTGTTCAGCCGCTTCCAGGGCCTGACAACGCCGACGGTTCTTTACCTGGGGAACTTCTTGGGCATATCGCTCGGTCTCACCGCCCACGTCTGGCTCGCCACCAAGCAGGGTCTGTTTCTGGATGACTCGCCCCCCGGGCAACTGGTCAACTTGAATCGCCGAATCGTCACATTGTTCCTAGCCAGCAGTGTCGGCCTGGCCGTCGCCTTCATCGCCCCCGCGCGCGCAATCTATGTCTTCGTGGGCCTGATGGTGGCCGTCCGCCTGTATAACAAGTTCAACAAACGAAAGGCCGCCTCCTGACATGCCTTGGCAGGAAGAACTCTCCGCCATTGTTGGTGCCCGCGCCTACGGGCAGGCGGTGGAGATTTTGCCGCGACTACACAAACTCGACACGGCGCACCCAAATGTAGCCGAGATCAACTACCAGCTCGCTTGGTCCTGCGACGTGCTCGGGCGGGCCAAGGAGGCACTACCCTACTACGAGAAGGCTGTTGCGCTCGGCCTGCCGCCGAACGAACTCTCCGGCGCATTGCTTGGGCTCGGCTCCACGTTGCGCAATCTCGGACAGCATGATCGCTCGGCCGACGTGCTGCGCTCCGGCAAGGCACAGTTTCCCGACAACCGTGAGTTCGATGTCTTCCTCGCCCTCACCCTGCATCAACAGGGAAAGCATGCCGAGGCGATGCGACTCGTGCTGGAAACCCTCTGCGACACGACCGAGGATCCCGGGCTCACGGCGTATCAGCGCGCCATCCGCCACGCCGCGGCCCAACTGTAAGGGCCGCCGTCTACTGATGCATTGGAGCCAGTAGCCGACCGAGGTTGGTCGGCCAACGGGACCGTGGGATCGATCCGCGCGTTGGGAACGGCGCTCCGGGACTCTTGCCGAAATGGCGCGAAGCTAGAAGTTCACTAATGAACGCTGGGTTCATTAATGGTATTGAAATACGATTAACGGGTACCTAACTGTCAGGCGTTCGGAATCAGGTCTTACCCCTTACACCCCCACAATGAACTCAAGCATCCGACTGTCCCGGTCGCTGCGCCCGCTGCTGCTGGCACAGCTTTGTCTAGCGATGTCCGCCCCGTTGGCCCTCGCCCAAACGGCCCCGGTCCCCTCTGCCGCCGCGAGGCCAGAATCTAGTCCCAAGCCGGTTCCGGTCGAGGTCTCGGCCGGTTCTCCCGAAGGTGCCAAGGAAGAGGTGGTCGAGCTCTCGCCCTTCCAGGTTGTCGCCAACAACAAGGGCTATTATTCGGCCAATACGATGTCGGGCACGCGCTTTAACACGAAGCTCGATGACCTCGCCTCCTCGATCACCGTAA
>CAZZDB010000225.1:0-5077 GCA_964652485.1 uncultured Oleiharenicola sp. | reverse complement strand
AGATCGGCGGCACGACCGGCGACATCGAGGGCCTGCCGTTCCTCGAGGCCATGCGCCAGTTCGCCCTCGAGGTCGGTCCGAAGGACTGCGTCTTCATCCACGTCACGCTGATTCCGTTTCTCAAGGCCGCCGGCGAGCTCAAGACCAAGCCCACGCAGCAGAGCGTGGCCAAGCTCCGCGAGATCGGCATCCAGCCGCACATCCTGTGCTGTCGCTGCGACCACCCGATGACCCCCGAGATGCGCGAGAAGCTGAGCATGTTCTGCAATGTGCCGGCGAAGGCCGTCATCGAGGAGATGGATGTCGAGTCCTCGATCTACGAGCTGCCGCTCATGCTGCAGAAAGAGGGGCTTGACCAGCTCGTCGTCAACCAGCTGGGCCTCAAGAACCGGCCGAACCCGAAGAACATCTGGGCCGAGGTGGTCCGCCGCATCAAGACGCCGAAACACGAGGTGAAGATCGGCGTCGTCGGCAAGTACATCGAGTTGCAGGACGCCTACAAGTCCGTCTACGAGTCGCTCAGTCACGCGGGCATCGCCAACCACGCGCGCGTCAAGATCGTCCGCATCGACGCCGAGAACCTGGAGAGCAAGGCGGGCCTCGACCGGTTGAAGCAGCTCGACGGCATTTTGGTGCCCGGCGGTTTCGGCGACCGCGGCATCGAGGGCAAGATCGCCGCCGCGGGCTACGCCCGCCGGAACAAGATTCCCTACTACGGCCTGTGCCTCGGCATGCAGGTCGCAGTCATTGAGTTCACCCGCAATGTGCTCGGCCTGAAGAAGGCCAACTCGATGGAGTTCGATGTCAACACGCCCGAGCCGGTCATTGCCCTCATGGACGAGCAGCGCAATGTCGTGCAGAAGGGCGGCACGATGCGCCTCGGCGCCTACGAATGCAAACTCAAGCCCGGCACGCTGGCCCGCAAGGCTTATGGTCAGGAGGTGGTTTCCGAACGCCACCGGCATCGCTTCGAGGTGAACAACGACTACATCGCCCGCCTCGAGAAGGCCGGCATGGTCATCAGCGGCTGGAACCCCAAACGGGGACTCGTCGAGGTCACGGAGTTGAAGGACCACCCGTGGTTCCTCGGCGTGCAATGTCACCCCGAGTTCCAGTCCAAGCCGAACAGGGCCCACCCGCTTTTCGCCGCCTTCATCGCCGCCGCAATCCGGAATCAGAAGAAGCGCAAGTGACCAATGCTCTTTGATCCCAAGAAACTCCTCCTGATCGCCGGCCCGTGCTCGCTCGAGGACGAGCGGGTCAGCCGGGCGGCGGCGGAGACGTTGACCAAGCTCGCGAAGAAGCACCCGGAGCTGACGATCGTCTTCAAGGGTTCATTCGACAAGGCCAACCGCACCTCGCTCGGCAACGACCGCGGGCCGGGCCTTGAGGAGGGCCTCGCGCTGCTCGCCCTCATCAAGCAGGACTACGGTTTCCCGGTCCTCACCGATTTCCACGAGCGCCAGCAGGCGGCCACCGTCGGCGCCGTATGCGACGTGCTGCAGATCCCCGCGTTCCTCTGCCGCCAGACCGACCTGCTGCTCGCCGCGGCTGCGACCGGCCGGGTCGTCAACGTCAAGAAAGGCCAGTTCCTCTCGCCGCAGGAGATGGAGTTTGTCGTCGGCAAGCTGAAACAGGGCCGGGCGAAGGAGATCTGGCAAACGGAGCGTGGCACCACCTTTGGCTATCAAAACCTCGTCGTCGACATGCGCTCGTTTGCGCAGATGAAGGCACTCGGTACTCCGGTGATTTTCGATGCCACACATAGCGTGCAGCAGCCGGGTGCCGCTGGCGGCAAGACGGGTGGGCGCCGCGAGTTCGTGCCGCCGCTCGCCCGGGCCGCGTTGGCGGCGGGGGCGGACGGTCTCTTTATCGAGACGCACCCCAACCCGGCGAAGGCGATTTCCGACGGTCCCAACCAGATTCCCACCGCCGAGCTGCCCGCGCTGATCGCGTCGTGCCTGGCCGTGTGGAAGGCCGTCAGGGGTTGATGGTGTAGGGGCGTAGACTTGCTCCGCCCTCCCTGTCATCGCGAGCCCGGCATGACCGGGCGTGGCGATCCAGCTGGATGGATTGCCTCGTCGCCCGCAGGAAGGAGGCTGCTCGCAATGACAAACCCCTGACGTCCCGAATTGACGCGCACTGCCGGCCCAGCATCTTGGCGGCCAATAGAACATCCCCATGCCCACCTTCATCATTGACGTGCCCATGCCTGCCATGGGCGCCACGGTAAGCGAACTCACCATCGTCAGCCTCGCCGTCACGCCCGGCACCACGGTCGCCAAGGGCCAGAAATTGGCCGAACTTGAGAGCGACAAGTCCGCGTTTGACTTCGAATCGCCGGCGGACGGCACCATCGTCACCGTCAACGGCCAGGCCGGGGGCGTCATGTCCTCCGGCCAGTCGCTCTTCCGCATGGAGACGGCCGACAGAAGCCTGAGGCATCTGGAGGTCAAAAGGGCGGCTGACGCTCCGGTAGCCGGTTCACCGTCCGCTGTCCACCGTACCCTCGTCTGGACGCCCCGTGCCCTTAAGATGGCGCAGGAAGCCGGACTGGATCACGCCAAGACCACTGACATCACCGCCACCGGTCCCGGCGGTCGTGTCTCGGGCGACGACGTGACCAAGTATCTGGCGACGAGGCAGTGAAATCTGGCAGGTCGTTGCCCTGCCTGCAGAGCGAGAGCAACACGTCAGGGACCTGTCCTGCCTCACGCACTCCCCAACTCGTAGCTCAATGTGCTCAGCGCGTAGATGGCCGCTGTGTCGCTGCGCAGCACGAGCGGGCCGAGCGTGATTGGCTGGAAGCCCGCGGTGATGGCCGTCGTCATTTCCGCGGGTGAGAAGTCCCCCTCGGGACCGACCAGCCACAGCACCTTGCGTGGGGTGGCATTGTGCCGCGCGCGATAGTGGGCGAGGGCGTGCTTCAAGGTCGTCGCGCCGCCGTGCAGGCTGGCAATCAGCTTCAGGTCGTAGTCCTGAGCGGCGGGCACGAACGCCGCCAGGTCCTGGATCGGCGCGATCTCGGGCAACCAGGGATTGCCGCATTGCTTGGCCGCCTCGATGGCGGTGGTGCGCCACTTCTCGAGCTTCTTGTCCTGCCGGTCAGCGTCGAGATGGACCTGGGTGCGCTCGCTGAGCAGGGGCACGATGCGCGTGACACCGACCTCGGTGGCCTGACGGACGATATCGTCTATCGTCGATCCCTTGGGCAGCGCCTGGGCGAGGGTGATCTGGTGGGGCAGGGGCGGGGCCTGGCGCGACGATTTTACCCGCAGCACCGTGGCGGCCTTGCTGGCGTCGGTGCATTCTGTGACCCATTCGCGGCCCAAGCCGTCGAACACCACGACCGGATCGCCGCGTCCGCAGCGATTGACCGCGACCAGGTGATGACTCTCCTCCGGCGCGAGCCGGATTTCGACGGGCTCGCGTTCGGTGGGCTGGCAGTAGGCGCGAAAGTCGGGCATTTTCTAATGGCGTGCGATTTTGGGGGAATCTTTTCTAATAATAGAGCCCGATAAGCGTCATCGTAAAGCATGCACTCGGACAAAAATCGGATCCAGATGACGGTGGCAGTGGTGTTGTGGACCGCGGTGATAGCCTGCGGGGCTTGGCTGGTCGCGTCGCATGGGCGGAAAGAATATGCCGAACTGACATCGGTAGAAATTCTCGACGGATTCACGCCGACCAAGGTACGGCTTGAGCTGCTTCTGGACGGAGGGTCGATGATCGTCACCGCTGCGGCCAAGGATGGCAGCTACAGGTTGCGACTCAACCAGGCGTTTTGGGATTCGGCGAAGGTCGGAGAACGGGAGGTGTGGCTATATGATCTCGGCCCGGTCTCCACTGTTGGGCTGGTGCAGCCCGGTTCAGAAATGGTGTTGGCGACTCAGCGCAACCTGCAGCGGGCCCTCGATGCCGGAAGCCTCGATGCTTTGTCGGGGAGAAATGCCAGAAACGTGATCGCCCTGCTTGGCGATCACCGTGCTGAGGTGAAGTGGCGCTAATGGTACCTACGCGCCCAGGCGGCACGACCAGACGGGTTTTGACCGGGTCGCCACGCTCCACCGCGCTATGCGGTGGTGACGAGGCCAGCCCGGCGCCACGGGTTTTATGTCACGCGGAACAAGATACGCCTTACTTTCGGCAATCGATGATGAGACCCCGGGGCCGCGGGCGGGCATATTGTCATCACTTCGATGAATCCGGCCACAACAGCGGTGGCCCGGACCCACGCACCGAGCCAGGAACCGCATCGTCCGCTCTGCGTCACCCACGCGGAGGGAACAGGGTTTTTCCCGGCAAACATCACCTTCGGCCCGATGCAACCGCCGGCCGGCACACCTTCAAACTAATCCGCCCATGGCCCTCCCGTCCGCCCCGGAAAAATCCAAGACGGCCGCCCGCTTCCAACAGCAGGTCGCCGGCGACAAGCGCTACAAGATCCTTGAGGCGCACATCAAGAAGTTCCAGCACCGGCAGGACGCCCTGATCGAGGTGCTGCACAAGGCGCAGGAGCTCTTTGGTTACCTGGAGGACGACGTGCTCCGCTACACCGCGGCGCAGCTCAAGCTCCCGGCCAGCCGCGTCTACGGCGTGGCCACGTTCTACCATTATTTTACGCTCAAGCCGCAGGGCGAGCACACCTGCGTCGTGTGTCTCGGCACCGCCTGCTACGTGAAGGGCGCAAACCGCATCCTCGCCGCCGTGGAGGAGCGCACCCACATCAAGCCCGGCGAGACCACCCCGGACAACAAACTTTCCCTGCTGACCGCGCGCTGCATCGGCGCCTGCGGGATCGCGCCCGCCGTGGTCTACGACGGCAAGGTCGCGCCGAAACAAACGCCGGCGGACACCATGGCCCGCCTCAACGACTGGATCTGAACCATGCAACTGGAAGACCTCAAGGCCCTCGCGGACAAACACAACGCCTCGCGCAAGAAAATCTGCCTGCGCACCTGCATGTCGGCCGGCTGCATGTCCTCGCAGGCCGACGTCATCAAGAAGAACCTCGAGACGGAGGTGAAGGCGCAGGGGCTCGACGCGGACGTCGAGGTGCGGCGCGTCGGCTGCATGG
>CAZZDB010000224.1:0-5113 GCA_964652485.1 uncultured Oleiharenicola sp. | reverse complement strand
AAAAGGCCTTGGAAATCCTGACGCCCAGCTCGGCCATGACGACCTCCTCCACCTCGGCGTAGGGAAACGGCTTCACCTTGTCCTGCAGTCGCGCGAGCGCCTTCAAATAGGCATCGGGCAACAAATCCGGCCGGCCGGCGAGCACCTGCCCCAACTTGACGTAGGTCGGCCCCATCGCTTCGAGATCATTCGCCAGATTCTCGGGCGACGCGTCACCCGCAGCGGTCGGAGGTTTGTCCGTCAGCGGCGGACCGCCCTCGGACTGGGGTTCATCGACGCCAAACCCCTCCTCCGCGCTCATTTGCTGCGCGAGGTCGGAGTGCCCGTATTTCCACAGCAACGCGGCAATTTGGCGGTAACGTTTCAGATGCAGGCCCGAGTGTTTCATGAATGGATTCAGTCCGGCGTGGTGGTCCACGGCGGTACAGAGCTGACTTGTCTTATGACACGTCATTCATCTCGTAGTCACCTGCCATCCGCGATTTTTCGAGCGGGAGCCGCCGAAGACGCCGGTTTGAGGGAACCAAGCGACCGCGCTGGCTTTCCAATACTGCGAAGCACCGCCATGAACCGGCGCTCCACCCTGTGTTCAACGCCGCCAAAGACGCCATGGCCAGCCAGGCCGCCCGGGTTTGGGCCAACAACCTGATCGAACGCTATGGCAAGGTGCAGGATCTGAAGATCGATTCCCGCCGGAAAACCCTGGAAGTCTCCTGCCTGCTCGATGGTGAATCGTCACCCATCACGATCCGGGTGGGAAATTACATCGTAGAATCCGAGCAAGATAAGAAATTCGTCCGCGCGACCGAGTTCAGCTGCACGCGTCCCTGGTTGCAAAATTTCCTGACGGATTTCGGCCCTCGGCAACGGATCGAGCTGCCCGCGTGGGCCGCCATTGCGCTGTAAGCGCGGCCAGCCGCGACCTAGCAGGCAGGCCGTTGGAGGCTGGTAGGCAATTGCCCCAAATCAGTCCGTACCCGGCGCCGCGTATTCTCAGACTCATCCTTATGAAACGAAAAAAACGTTGCTCCTGGCAGTGATCTTCACCGGGCCTATCGCCCTGCGCGCCTCGTCAGTCGCTGATCGCAAAATCGAGGAAGCCACCAAGTCCTCCTGCAGCTATCACACGGTTCTCGCTGACCACGTCATGGTGGTGGCAAATGACGGGGTGGCCACGTTTAGCGGAACCGTGCAGGACAGGATGACAAGACCCTCGCGGCCGCCACCTTGGAAAACATCCCGGGCGTCACCAGCACCAAGAATGACATCATGGTAAACCCCACCTATGCCGAGCACTCTGACGCCTGGATGGCATTCAAGATTCGCGGATGCCTGCTGGTGCAAGCCAACGTGAGTGCAACCGCCGCCAAGGTAAAGGTGCAGGACGGCGTCGTCACGCTCAGCGGCACCGTCACCAACCAAGCGCAGAGGGACCTCACCGAGGTTTATGCCAAGGAGATCGACGGGTGAAGGTGGTCCGAAACGACCTCGTGGTGCAGGACGGCCTGATGGGCAAAAACGACTTGGCAATGAAGGACAGCACCGAGAGGGACGGGACGATCGGCGAAAGGATCGACGACGCTTCCATCACCACGCAGGTAAAATATGCTTTGCTCAGCCACAAATCCACCAGCGCGCTCCAGACGATGATCACAACCATCGATGGGGTGGTCAGCGTCTCCGGTGAAGCCGCCTCCGACGCCGAGAAGTCCCTCGTCACGAAACTCGCCAAGGATATCCGCGGCGTAACCTCGGTCGACAACAACATGCCGGTGAAAGGCTGAACCCATCCTCGCGATGCGTCGGGGCGGCCCGCGATTGAATGACGCTGCCGGTCTCCAGGCGGTCCACTTGCACGGGCCGCCGGTTTGGTGAGGCGGACAATGGCAGGCCCGGCCGATAACAACCAACTCCCGACCCGATGAACACCCCATAACCGTCACTCCCTCCCACCAGCATTCTGCCAGACTACCCCATGACCGGAACCACGACAAACTGCTCGCCGAACTACTCGCGTTAAACGAGGAGATCATCGTCGATCTGAGCGCCGAGCGTATGAGTGCCACCGACAACACCATTTTTCTCACGGGCATGATCGAACAGCATGAAAAAGCGGCCGAGCTGCTCCGGGCCGGGCTCAAATTTCTGCAAGCGGATCTTGGCTGAGACATCGCCGCTTTCCCGCGGGCAATTCCGGGGTTTATCCACCACCCGCTCACGTCCCGTCTCTGATGCCGGACCCGCTATCGAGACCCAGGGTGACCAGCGTCTGGTCCCGGAGCTGAATCATCGCGCGGTCGGCGACGCCGCGGGACGCAGGATTCACAGATAGTTCTTCTTTCGGAGAGCCATTTGAGAATGTTCCCAGCGACCGCGCACATATCGCTCTTCCTGCCGCTCCCCTCCCGCTTTTCCTCCCGGCAAAGATGCGTTCCCGATAAAGTGGATGGTTCATCCTGTGAACTGGGCATTTTCGATCGTGCGGCTTCTTAGTCCGGGCAGCAGTGGCCGTTGTGCCGGTCGTCTTTTTGACGGCAGTCGCATCCGCGCAGCTCGCTTGAGCTGCCGAGCCAGGATGGCGGATGAACCACGCGACCCCGCAAGACCGCCTCGTCATCAAACATCAGGAACTGCTCGGCCTACATCGAGAAGATCTCTGCGCCTCTGACACCTTGTCGCCGGCGAAGACAATCCTTTCAGCGGCTCCATCTCGGGTCAGAGTGGTAGGGTAAGACCCCAAGGTTCAATGGTTGAGTTCATGGACCAGCCGTTGAACGCTGTCCGCATGGCAATCATGTCTGCGAAGTTCTTGGGTTTGGTTCTTTGCGGAGCCTTCGCGACCTCGGGCGCTGCTGATCTTCCTCCTCTGAGCGATACCACACCCAGTGGCGAGCACTTCCCGGGCAAGTTCATCTGGGCGGATCTGTTCACCTCCGATCCGGCGGCGGCTCAGGCATTTTACATGGGACTCTTCGGATGGGAGGCGACAAAGATCGAGCGCACGACACCTGCCGGCCCGCATTCATACCTTATCCTGACAAATGGCGGCGAACCCGTCGCCGGCATCGCCCGCGGGCCCTCGCGTATGTCGGCGGCGAACCACGCCCGCTGGGTGGGCTATGTTTCCGTGCCCGACGTGGCAAAGGCGCTGGCGACAGCGACAGAGACCGGCGGACGGGTGCTTTTCCCCGCGAAGGATCTTCCGAAGCGCGGAACGCAGGCGGTAATGGTCGACCCCGAAGGGGCCGAACTCGGAGTGCTTCACTCCACTTCCGGCGATCCCGGGGAATATGCGTCGGAACCCGGCGACTTTGTCTGGGCCCAGCATTTCGCGCGCGATCCCGCCACCGCCGGCCGTTTTGGCGCCGCCATCGCCGGCTGGGAGGTCTTTCCCGACACTCGCACCGACCGGCCCAACGTGTTTGTCCTCGCCAGCGGTGGTTATTCGCGCGCCAGCGTTGCGCCGTTGCCCACATCGCAGGCTCGGCCCGGCTGGCTTTTCTTCGTCCGGGTGGCGGACGTGAAGGCCGCCGCCGCCAAGGCGATCAGCCTCGGCGGCCGGGTCGTCGTCGCACCGAGCGATACTCCCACCGAGTATTGGCGCGCAGTAATCGCCGACCCAACGGGTGCCGTCATCGGTTTGGTGCAATTGCAGGAGCCGGACAAACCCAACGAACTGCCATGAAGCCTGGCGCCAAACGAATGGTCATCTCGGTCACGCTTCCGACGCTTGCGCTGGCCTTGGGCGGATGCGGCGGCGTGGTTTCGGGCGGCGGCTTTACTCCGGTTTACGGAGAATACGGCTACGTCGGACCTTGGGACAGCGGCCGGGTCGAGGTCGAGGGAGGCTACATTGCCGCCCCACCCTTCCGACGCTCGGATGGGGATCGCCGAAATGAAGACAACCGTCGCCAGGAACAAGCCGCACCCGCACGGAAACACACTCCAGAACGCCAACCTCCGGTTCAACATGCTGCGCCCGCGCAACGAGCGGCCCCGCGCTCGATTCCATCGATTCCGGATAATCCCCGACCCAAGCCAGCACGTGATGACAATGGCAGGGACAAGCGCTGACCGCCGGCCTGCCAGAACTGCGACTTTTATTAGTCATTTGGGCTCCGTTATTGTGTCTGCCTGATTGCGTATCGTCGTCACCAAGACGGGCCCGCTTATCGAGCGCCGGAGCTACGATCCGTCAAATCCACCAGCGGAGACGTCGCAGAAACTCACGCTGCCCGAGGCCGGTCTTTGCGATTCAGAGTTCACCTGCAAATTCCACACCGGCACCGAAATGCCCCGCTTCGGGCTCGGCACGGTCCAGGCCACCATCACCTCCATCCGCCTAATCCTTCATCTGACAATCACCATCTGGACCGTGACGGGCGCGCCGCCCAAGCTACGCGCCCATGAAGAGGGGCACCGCCGGATCACCGAGGAATTCTACCGGAATGCGAAGACGGTCGCCTACCGGCTCGCCGCCCAGGCATTGGGCCGCAAACTGCCCGTGGTCTTCATAGACCAGACAGCGAAGCCGGGCGCCGTGAAGGCGTTCCAAGACAAGTTACTAATGGAGTATCTTCAGGAAACGGCGCGGCGCTGCACGGTCGCCCAGACCCGATTCGATTCCATCGCCGCCCACGGCGGCAATTCGATCACCGAGGACGACACCGTACGCCAGACGCTGGCTGAGCTCCCCGCCGGGGAATGAGGTTCTCGTCGGGGCCGGAGCCGGCCGCCGCGGTGGATTTCATCCCGCAGTTTGCCCTTGGTCGGCCAGCATCAATTCAACGAAATGTTCCTGATGATCGTCCTGCAGCGGAATCGTGGCTCCGGCCAGCTCTCGCCCATCGAGGGAACACCGGGTTTCGCCGCTAAGCCCGGCGGCCGACCGGGTGATCGTGATGTGATAGACCGTCTCCCGGAAGCGGTAGTGGATCTTGTAGGTGCTCCATGAGCGCGGCATCCGCGGTGCCAGTCTCAACTGCCCGCTCTCGAGATTGGCGCCGAGGAGGGTCTCGACCAAGAGCCGGTACATCCAGCCGGCGGAACCGGTATACCACGTCCAGCCGCCCCGGCCGGTGTGCGGCGCGACGGCATAGACGTCCGCCGCGAC
>CAZZDB010000223.1:0-5141 GCA_964652485.1 uncultured Oleiharenicola sp. | reverse complement strand
CCGGTCGATTCAGCTTCTGGACCGGCCATATCGGCACTCACCGCGTGGCGGTCTCGCTCACCGGGCAGGGGTTGCTCAACTGCACCGCGGCCACGATCCTCGGCATCGAGGAGTTCTCCCCGCAGCTAATTGTCAACCAGGGGACCAGTGGAGCCCAGCGGCCGAACCTGGCGCTGCACGACATCATCGTCGGCCGCCGGGTACTCGACTACGGCGGCTTCATCACACCGGTGCGAGCGACCGGCCAGGGCAGCGCTCCGCTCCAGTGGACTCCGGTCTCCCAGCGTCTGCGGGATCTCGCGACGAACCGTCTCGTTGCATTTCCCGACGGATTCGACGGTGACCCCACCGGCGTGGAGGTCGCCTTGCGCACCGCCAATCCGTTGGGCCGGGTCCTGCCGGGAACGATCGGTTCCGCCCATGAGGTCAATCTGGAGTTGGACCGCGTGCACTGGTCGCACGAGACCTTCGGTATGGATGTGGAAGAGATGGAATCCGGCCACATCGGCGCCATTGCCCATGCGTACGGAATCCGTTACGTCGCCTTTCGGGTCGTCAGCGACGCACCCTACGACGGCGTCAGCTTCCACCCGACGGCCGCCGTCACGACAGCACGTTTCACCGTCAGTTTCCTCGAGAATTGCCCCGCGTTTCCCAGGCAACCCTGAATCCCATGTTGAACCGACTCTATAAGCTCGACCAATCCGGCACGACCGTCGGCCGCGAACTGCAGGCCGGCGCGACCACCTTCGCCGCGATGGCCTACATCCTCGCGGTCAACCCGGCCATCCTCGCCGCCGCCGGCATGCCGCAACCGGCGCTCATCACGGTCACCGCGATCACCGCCGCGATCAGCACCCTGCTGATGGGCTTTCTCACCAATTACCCCCTGGCGCTCGCTCCGGGCATGGGGATCAACGCCTATTTCGCCTTCACGGTCTGCCTCGGCCTGGGTGTGTCGTGGCAGTCCGCTCTCGGCCTGGTCTTCGTCAACGGCTGCATTTTCCTCGCGCTTTCCGTCACCGGCGTGCGGGAGAGGATCATCGCCGCGATCCCCCACCAGCTGAAGCTGGCCATCACCTGCGGCATCGGGCTCTTCATCGCTTTCATCGGCCTGAAGAACGGCGGCATCGTCGTCTCGAGCCCCGCCACTTTTGTCACCCACGGCGACTTCGGCACGCCCGGCGTGCTGCTTTGCTTCGGCGGCATCCTGCTCACCGCCGTGCTGATCGCCCGGCGCGTGCCGGGCGCCATCATCCTGTCGATCCTCGCGGTCACGGTCGCCGGCCTGTTCGTCTCCGACGGCAAGGGCGGCACGGTCACCGCCATGCCTGCCGCGCTCTTTTCCCTGCCCGCCTCCCCCGCCCCGACGTTGCTGCAGCTCAACTTCGACCTGCTGTTTCACGACTTCGGCAAGGCCCTGCCGATCATCCTCACGCTGCTGCTGGTGGACATGTTCGACAACATCGGCACCCTCATCGGCGTGACCCAGCGCGCGGGCCTGCTGGACAAGGACGGCAAGCTGCCCAAGGCCGGACGCGCGCTCATCGCCGATTCCATCGCCGCAATCCTGAGTTCGCTCCTTGGCACCTCGACCGTCGTCAGCTACATCGAATCCGCCTCCGGGGTCGAGGCGGGCGGTCGCACCGGCCTGACCGGAGCGACCACGGCTGTGCTCTTCCTGCTCGCCCTGGTTCTCACGCCGGTGATCCTCGCCATCCCGGCGGCCGCCACCGCGCCGGCCCTCGTCATCGTCGGCATCTTCATGTTCCAGTCCGTGGCGCAACTGAAACTGGACGATTTTGCCGAGACCGCGCCGATCTTCCTCATCATCGCCGGCATCCCGCTAAGTTTCAGCATCGCCGAGGGCATCGGCCTCGGCCTTATCGCCTATGCCGTCCTGCACCTCTCCACCGGCCGCGCAAAGCAGGCCTCGCCCGTCACCTATATCCTCGCCTTGGTCTTCAGCCTGCATCTCCTGCGTGCCATCTTCGCCCGTCTGTTCTGAAGTGGCCCATTCGCCCGCCGGGGACTTGTCCGGGCAAGCCTCCGCTCGCGGCCCGGCTCGGCATCAAACCGGCGGTTGACTGCCCGCCCTGGCCGCGCTCACCACCAGCAGCGGGATGACGGTGTTATGGCGGACCTTATCGATGGTGCTGCCATGGAAGATGTCGCCGATGAGCTTGTGCCCGTGCGAGGCCAGCGCGATGAGATCGCAGCCGCTGTCCGATGCGATCCGCACGATCTCGTTGGGCGGGTTGCCGAGTGCCAGCAACGTGTCGACGTGGAGCCCGCCCGCGCGGAGCTCCTCGGCCCGGCGCTCCAGGTATTCGCTGTCGGCCTTCATCTCGTCGGACTCGGCGAGCTTGAGCTGCTCGAAATTGCGCGCCGCCCACCCGTCGGCGACATGGAGCAGCAGCAGCCCGGCGCCCATCCGGCCCGCCAGTTCACGGATATGCGGCAGCAACCTCGCGTCTGCCGGCCCGTTTTCCAACGCCACGAGGATCTTCCGATACATGGTCAGGAGCCTCCCGTCACGCCCGCGATGTCCAGCAGCAGTTTCACGTTGAGCCCGATGATGACCAAAGTGGTCGTCCAGCCGAGCACTTTTATCCACCACGGGTTGACGAACTCGCCCATCTTGGCCTTTTCGCCGGTGAAACGCATCAGCGGCCAGCAGGCAAAGCCGAGCTGCATGCTCAGGCACACCTGGCTGGCGACGAGCAACTGGGTGGACTTGGCCTCACCGTAGAGGCCGATGATGACGACGGCGGGCACGATGGCGATGGCGCGGGTGATGAGCCGGCGCAACCAAGGCCGCAGGCGGATGTTGAGGAAGCCTTCCATCACGATCTGCCCGGCGAGCGTGCCGGTGAGCGTCGAATTCTGCCCCGAGGCCAGCAGCGCCACGGCGAACAGGATGCTGGCGAACGTCACGCCCAGCACGCCGTCGAGCAAGTGGTAGGCGTCCTGGATCTCCGCCACGTCCTGATGGCCGGAACCATGGAACGCCGCCGCGGCCAGCACCAGGATGGCGCCGTTGATGAAGAGTGCGAACATCAGCGCGCCGGTCGAGTCGATGGTGGCGAACTTGATCGCCTCGCGCTTGCCGCCGGCGGTCTGCTGATATTTGCGCGTCTGCACGATGGAAGAGTGCAGGTAGAGGTTGTGCGGCATCACCGTCGCCCCGAGGATGCCGATGGCCACGTAGAGCATGGCGGGATTCCGCAGGATGTCCGCGGCCGGCACGAAGCCGGCCACGATGCCACCGATCGCGGGCCGGGCGAGGAACAGCTCCACCGCGAAGCAGCCACCGATGGTCAGGATCAGCGTGACGACCACCGCCTCGAGCCACCGAAAGCCCCGGTGCTGGAGCAGCAGCACCACCATGACATCGAGGGCGGTAATGACGCAGCCCCACACCAGCGGGATGCCGAAGAGCAGCTGCAGCGCGATGGCCGAGCCGATGACCTCGGCGAGGTCGCACGCCGCGATGGCCAGTTCGCACAGGACCCAGAGGAACCAGACGACCGGCCGCGGGTAATGGTCACGGCAGGCCTGAGCCAGGTCGCGGCCGGTGGCGATACCCAGCTTCACACAAAGGTGCTGCAGCAGGATCGCCATCAGGTTGGAGATCATGATGACCGACAGCAGAGTGTAGCCGAACTGCGCCCCGCCGGCCAGGTCCGTGGCCCAGTTGCCGGGGTCCATGTAGCCCACCGCCACCAGGAAGCCCGGGCCGGAAAACGCCAGGAGCTTGCGCCAGAAGCCCGAACCCGCGGGCACCGCGATGCTGCCGTGCGAATCGGGCAGGCTCAGCTCCACGCGCGCGTGCCGCCACCCGGGCTCGCCGGGTGAGGCTGGTGGCTCCGTGCTCATGTGAGTTTAGGCCAACTCAAAACCCCCAGTTGAGGCGCAGGACGTGCTTCCAGTCGGAGGTCCCGCTCGTGAATGAACGGTAGATGGCGTAGTCCCACGACACGCTGTCCGAGACCGCGAACGTGGCGCCCCCGCCCAGTTTTCCCTCTCCCGGCGCGCCCCCCGAGGACTTGCCCACGGTCAATTCACCGTAGAAACCGAGCGCCCGGGTCACCTGCCGGTGCAGCGCCATGGAGGCATACCAGAAGGAATCGTAGCCGTTGTCAGCGGAGTTGCGCAAAAAATCCAGCTCCGCCATCGCGGTCATGCTGACCCCGCCCACCAAGTCCGCTTTCCAGGGCACGATCAGTCCGCCCTCCATGGCCTTTTGTCCCACGCCTCCCGTGCTCGTCGGCAGTTTCACGAAAGGCAGGAGCGCCACGGCCGTGCCGGTGGCGGGGTCTTGAAAGAATTTCCATTTGGTGCGGAGATACAGGTCACCGATGCCGGAGCGGCGGTCATTCAGGCCACCCGAGTCGAATCGCTGGTCGACGAAGACCTCGGCCCCGACCTGCACATCCAGGTTGGCGGTCAGACCGGTGGTGAGGAAGGTAGTGGCCACGCCGTTCGCGGCATATCTGGTGCCGGCGTCATGGTCCAGCGTCAGGGACAACGCGTCCATCCTGAGCAGAAACCGGCCGGGGGCCACCGTCACGGGCGTTTCCGTGATCTGGGCCCAGCCGGTCGCGGCGGACAACACTGCCCAAACGATCAGTCCCCAAGTTGGTTTTCGCTTCATGTTCGCGAAGCAAGGAGGCACTTCCGATTGGTGGCAATAATAAAGTTAGTCTTGCCTAATATCCCGGGACGCCGAACTCTCCCCGCCGGGTGCTTCGCTCTTGTCTGCGTTGCGGGGGGCAGGCATTCCATCGGTTGCATGTCCCAGAACCTCGCGCGCTCGGTGTTTGCCCTGACCCTCCTGTTCTTCTGCGCGTTCTTCCTCTGGCCGATCTGGCAAATCCTGAAGGGCGGGTTCCTCAATGCGGACGGGCGGCTGACCTTCGCCTACCTGGGGTCGCTGCTGGCTGACCCGCTCTATGTGCGCGCGCTGGCCAACTCCTTCCTGCTGGCCTTGACGACGACCGCCACATCATAAGCGCCGATCACATGGTCGTTGAACGTGACGCCCCGGTCCCGAGCCAGCTCGACCTCATTGGTGGTCGCATCCCGGGAAGCGGCCGCAATGTTGCAGCGACCGACCATCAACGCTCCCATCCCGTAGG
>CAZZDB010000222.1:0-5155 GCA_964652485.1 uncultured Oleiharenicola sp. | reverse complement strand
ACGTTCAAGGACCGCTACATCATCCACCAGGATCCGCACCAGCTGATCGAGGGCACGATGATCTCCTGTTTCGCGAACAACGTGAAGCAGGCCTACATCTACATCCGCGGCGAGATGCCACATGGCGCCCGCATCCTCGAGCAGGCCATCCAGGAGGCGCGCGACGCCAATCTCGTCGGCCAGAACATTCTCGGGTCGAATTACTCGTGTGACATCTTCGTCCACCGCGGCGCTGGCGCCTACATCTGCGGGGAGGAGACCGGCCTGATTGAGTCGCTCGAGGGCAAGCGCGCCAACCCGCGCATCAAGCCACCGTATTTCCCCGCCGTCCTCGGCCTCTATCAGTGTCCGACGATCGTCAACAACGTCGAGACGCTCTGCCACGTGAAGCACATCGCCGACTTCGGTGGCGAGGCCTACGCGCGCATTGGCACGCCCAACAACACCGGCACACGCATCTTCTGTGTCTCCGGCCACGTGCAACGGCCCGGCTATTACGAATTCGAGTGCGGCAAGATCACGCTGGGCCAGCTGCTCAACGAGGTCTGCGGCGGCCCGCGGCCTGGGCGCACGTTCAAGGCCGTCATTCCCGGCGGCTCCTCGGCCAAGATCCTCCGCTTCGGAGAACGCTTCAAGGGCAAGCGCAAGATCGGCGCCGAGATGGTCGATTACGACTGGGGCGTGGAGGATCTCCCGATGGATTTCGACTCGCTCGGCATGATCGGCACGATGGGCGGTTCCGGCGGCGTCATCGTGATGGACGACTCGGTCAACATGGTCGAGGCCCTCGCCAACATCAATGCGTTCTACTCGCACGAGAGCTGCGGCCAGTGCACGCCCTGCCGCGAGGGCTCGCTGTGGATGAAAAAGATCACCACCCGCATGGTGCACGGCGAGGCGCGCGAGCAGGACGCCGCGCTGCTCAAGAGTGTCGCCGACCAGATCCCCGGTCGCACCATCTGCGCCTTCGGCGAGGCGTGCTCGTGGCCGACCCAGAGCTTCCTCGCGAAGTTCGGTGACGAGTTCAAAAACTACCACGAGACCAAGAAAACGGCTAAGCCCGCCGCCGCGCCTGAACTCGTCTGATTCCATCTTCCTGAAATGTCCTCCGCTCCCAAACCCGACCTCGTGACCGTCAATGTCGACGGCAAGGACATCGCCGTGCCCAAGGGCACGAACATGATCGAGGCCGCCCGCCTGGTCAGCGTCGAGGTGCCACATTATTGCTACCATCCGAAACTGAGCGTCTCGGGCAACTGCCGGATGTGCCTCGTCGAAATGGGCCTGCCGGCGGTGGATCCCGCCACGAAGGCGCCGATCATGGACCCCGCGACGGGCAAACAGAAGATCAACTGGATGCCGCGCCCGACCATCGCCTGCGCGACCAACGCGTCGCCCGGCCTCCACATCCGCACGAACACGCCGGCGGTGGTCGACTGCCGCAACAGCGTGACCGAGTTTCTCCTCATCAACCATCCGCTCGACTGCCCGATCTGCGACCAGGCCGGGGAGTGCAAGCTGCAGGAACATTCCACCGCCTACGGTCGTGGTTACTCGCGCTTCGTCGAGCAGAAGAACGTCAAGCCGAAGCGGACCCAGCTTGGGCCGCGCGTGACGCTGGACGACGAGCGCTGCATCCTTTGCTCGCGCTGCGTCCGTTTTTCCAAGGAGATCGCGAAAGACGACGTGCTCGGCTTCATCGACCGCGGCAGCTACAGCACGCTGACGTGCTATCCGGGCAAGAAACTCGAGAACAACTATTCGCTCAACACCGTCGACATCTGCCCGGTCGGCGCGCTCACCTCGACCGACTTCCGCTTCAAGATGCGCGTGTGGTTTCTCAAGCAGACGCCCGGGATCGACCCCGAGTCGTCGGTCGGCGTGAACACCGAGGTCTGGAGCCGTGAGGGCACGATTTACCGCATCACCCCGCGCCAGAACGACGAAGTAAACGACACCTGGATGGCCGATTCCGGTCGAGTGCTCTACAAGCAGGTGAAGGCGGCGGACCGCCTCCTCGCGCCTTCGATCAACGGCGCCACCACGGCCGCCGAGATGGCGCTCAAGGCCGCCGCCGACTTGATCAAAGCAGGCAAGGTGGCTATTGTCGGTTCCGGTCGTAGCACGGTCGAGGAACAATTTCTGACTAAGAAGATCGCCGATGCGATCAAGGCGCCGGTGTCGTTGGTCAGCCGGGTAGGGCAGGGGGATCGCATCCTCGTCTCCGCCGACCGCAACCCGAACGTTCGCGGCGCGCTCGTCACCGGCCTCATCTCCACGCTGCCGGGGCAGAAGCTCGCGACAGTCTCCGCGGACATCGACGCCGGCAAGGTGACGACCGTTTTCTCGGTGGGCGAAGACCTCATCGGCGCGGGATTGACCGCCGCGCAGCTCGCCAAGGTCTCCGTTATCTATCTTGGGACGCACAAGAACTCCACGAGCGACGCGGCGAAGGTCGTCATCCCGACGCTCACCGTCTTCGAGAAGTCGGGCACATTCGTGAACCAGCAGTTCCGCCTGCAGAAATTTGCCAAGGCCGTGCCGGGTCCGGCGGACGTGGCCGATGACCTTGTGACTCTCGGCAATCTCGCCGCGGCCATCGTCGGTTCCGTGCTTCCCTCCGATCTCGCTGGAATCTGGGCCGCGATGACTACCGAGGTCAGAACTTTCGCCGGCCTCAACTACGCCAGACTGCCCGCCACCGGCCAGCTGCTCGATGGCACCGCGTGGGCCGGATTGCCCTTCGTCGAGGGCGAGACGCTCCACTTCAAGCCTGCGGCGGTGCCCGCGGCGGCCAACGCATGAGCGCCGTCATCCAACTCTGGGCTGGGCTCCATCCGCTGCTGCAGATGATCGTCAAGGGACTCTGTGTGATCGGTGTCATCTTCCCGGTTGGCGGCGCCTGCTCGCTGGTCGAGCGCAAGATTTCCGCCTGGATGCAGGGCCGCCCCGGCCCGAACCGCGCCATCCCGTTCTGGTTCGCCTGGGTGCCGGTCGTCGGTCCGTTCCTGCAGCGGCTGGGCGTGTTCCACCTGCTGGCCGACGGCGGCAAGATGTTCCTCAAGGAGGACCCGGTCCCGGGCCACGTGAACAAGTTCTACTTCGTCCTGGCCCCGGTCGTGGCGATGATCCCCGCGCTCACCACCGTCACCGTCGTGCCGTTCGGCGCCTACCTGGACGACGCCGGCCGGCTGGTGCCCCTGGTGCTGGCCAACGTCGACGTGGGCATCCTCGCGGTGTTCGCGGTCTCCTCGCTCGGGGTCTACGCGCTGATCCTCGCCGGCTGGGCCTCGAACTCGAAGTATCCCTTCCTCGGCGGCGTGCGCGCCTCGGCGCAGCTCATCTCCTACGAGCTGTCGATGACGCTCGCGGTGCTGCCGGTTTTCCTCTGGGTCAACGCCCCGGGCGGTGACGGCTCGTTGAGCCTCGCCAGGGTCGTTCAGTTCCAGAGCGGTTCGTTGCAAAGCTGGCTGGCGCCCGGCTGGGGCGGCGTCTGGTTCATATTCCTCATGCCCGTGTCCGCACTGGTCTTCCTCGTTTCGCTTTTCGCCGAGACCAACCGGCTGCCGTTCGACATGGCCGAAGGCGAGGCCGACCTCGTCGGCGGCTTCCACACGGAATACGGCTCGCTCAAGTGGGGTCTGTTTTTTGTGGCCGAATACGGACATATGACCGTCGGTTCCGGGGTGTTTGTGCTGCTCTTCCTTGGTGGCTGGAACCCGCTGCCCTGGGTTCCGCTGGCCGACGTCGCTGCGTGGCTGCACGTCGCCCACCTGCCGATCGTGCTAGGCCTGCTCTCCATCGCCATCTTCCTCGGCAAGGTGCTGTTCTTCATCTTCGTGTTCATGTGGGTGCGCTGGACCGTGCCGCGCTTCCGTTACGACCAGGTGATGAAGCTCGGCTGGCAGAAGCTGCTGCCGCTCGCCATCGGCAACCTCATCGTCTACGCGTTGGCCATCGCCTGGCTGCAGACCCGCAACTGACCTCCGCCATGCCTTACGTCGTCGAACGCAAACCTCTCACCCTCGCGGAACGTTTCTACCTGCCGCAGATCTTCGCGGGCATGCGCGTGACACTGAGGCACCTGTTCGCGCCCAATGTCACCTTGCAGTATCCCGAGGAGCGCCCGGCCATTCCGCCCGGCTATCGCGGCGTGCCGACGCTGGTGATGGATCCGTACGGTCGCGAGAAGTGCGTCTCCTGCCAGCTCTGCGAATTCGTCTGCCCGCCCAAAGCGATCCGCATCACGCCGGGCGAGATCCCCGCCGACGCGCCGACGGCCCACGTCGAAAAGGCGCCCCAGGCCTTCGACATCGACATGCTGCGTTGCATCTATTGCGGCCTTTGCCAGGAGGTCTGCCCCGAGGAGGCCATCTTCCTGCAGAACCAGTATTCCATGACGGGCTACACCCGCGCCGAGATGGTGAACAACAAGGCGAGGCTCTACGAACTCGGCGGCACGCTGCCGGACCAACACCACAAGTGGGACAAGAAGAAGGCCGCCGCAGAGCACGGCAACGCACACTGAGCCATGGCCAACCTGCTTTTCTACACCTTCACGTTCCTCACCCTCGCCGGCGCCGCCCTGGTCGTGGTGAACAAGAACGCGGTCAATGCCGCGATGTTCCTGCTGCTTTCGCTCGTGGGCGTCGCGGGCCTCTTCGTGATGCTCGACGCCGCGCTGCTGGCCTTCGTGCTGCTGCTGGTCTACGCGGGCGCGGTCGTCGCGCTGTTCCTTTTCATCATCATGCTGCTCGACACGACGCCGGGCTCCTTCAAGCCCTTCAAGTCGATGAGCATCGCCGCCTCGGCGCTGGGCGCCGCCCTGCTCGGGCTGGGCGTCGAGTCGGTGTTTGTGCGGACCAAGTTCGCCGCCGTCCCGGTCGCGGGCCCGGTGCCGTCGCTCCGGGATTACGCCGAGCAATTGTTCACGACCTACCTGCTGCCGGTGGAGGTCGTGGGCTTCATGCTGCTGATCGCCATGCTCGGCGTCATCGTGCTGAGCAAGAAATTCGAGCCGCTGGAGGCCGCCAAATGACGGTCGGCCTCAACGCCTACATCCTGGTCAGCCTGCTGCTGTTCGCGCTGGGCTTCTTCGGGGTGCTGCTGCGCAAGAACACGCTCGTGATCTACATGTGCCTCGAGCTGATGCTCA
>CAZZDB010000221.1:0-5213 GCA_964652485.1 uncultured Oleiharenicola sp. | reverse complement strand
ACGACGGCAATCTGCGGCGCCTGGCTGGCGTAGAGCACGATCGCGTCGACGCCATCGTTGGCGGTGATCACGCGGTAGCCGAAAGCCTCGAGCGTCTGCTGGGTGATGTCGCGGATGGAAAACTCGTCGTCGACCACCAGCACGAGTTCGTCCCGGCCGAGCGGCAGCTCGGCCACGAGCGGCTGGCTGGTGGCGGCGTTCTGGAGCGTCGGGTCGGCCGGCAGGTAGACCTTGAACGTCGTGCCATTGCCAACCTCGCTGTAAACATTGACGAAGCCGCCGTGGCTTTTGACGATGGTCTGCACGGTGGCCAGACCGAGGCCGGTGCCCTTGCCGAGCTCCTTCGTTGTGAAGAACGGTTCGAAGATCCGGTCGCGCACCTCCGGCGGAATCCCAGTGCCGGTGTCGGTCACCTGCAGCAGCACATGCGAGCCGGGTTTGGCCTCCTGGCTCATGCCGGCATATTGGGCGTCGATGGCGACGTTGCTCGCCGCCACCGTGAGCGTGCCGCCGCGGGGCATGGCATCCCGGGCGTTGACCGCGAGGTTGAGCAGCACTTGGTGCAGCTGGGTCGCATCCCCCCGGATGGGCCAAAGGTCGGCCGGCACTTCGGTGGCAATCTGGATGTTCCGGGGGAAGGTCCCGCGGATGATGCCGTTGAGGTCGTCGATCAGCGGTCCCATCCGGATGGCGACCCGGCGGCCGTCAACTCCCCGGGCAAAGGAAAGCACCTGGCGCACGAGGTCGGATCCACGCCGGCTGCTGACATCGATGGTGGAAAGGATCTTGTTGCGCCGGGCATCGTTGCCCGGGTCGCGTTTGAGCAGGTCGATCGAAAGCATGATGGGGGTGAACACATTGTTCAGGTCATGGGCGATGCCGCCCGCGAGCGTCCCGATGCTTTCCATCCGCTCGGTGCGCAGGGACTGCGCCTCTAGTTTTTTCTGCTCGGTGAGGTCGCGCATGCCGCCCACCATGCGGGTGCCCTTGCCGTCTGCGCCACGGAGAATGTAGCCGCGATCCTGCACGAAGGCGTAGCTGCAGTCCTTGCGTTGGAGGCGATATTCCGCGCTCCAGGATTCCGCGCCTGCGTCAATGGCATGATGGCGGCTGGCGACCACGCGGCCGCGATCGTCGGGATGCATGCGCCGGCTCCAAGACTCAATGCTGGGCTCGATCTCGCCGGCGCCGAAGCCGAAGGTGGTCAGGAAACCATCGTTCCACCAGAGCGTACCGGCCGCCAGGTCCCAATCCCAGACCACGTCGCTCACGGCGCGGGCCACGAACTTGAAGCGCTCCTCGCTTTGGCGGAGGGCGGCTTCGCCGAGCTTGTGCTCCGTGATGTCCTGGATGGTGCCCGATTCCCGGACCGGCCGGCCTTGGTCATCAAAGGTTCGCTCGGTGATCTGATGGAAGTAACGCACCTCCCCGTCCGGGCGGACGATGCGGTGCTCGAAATGCATGCGTCGCGAACCCTGCGCGGCGGCCTTCTTCTCCCGCTGCACGAAGGCGAGATCGTCTGGGTGCACGAGACGGTCGAAGGTCGCGGGGTTGGGCGGGAAATCCTTCCGGGCAATGCCGAGGATCCGGTAGATGCCCTCGGACCAGACCAGGCGCTGCTTGGCGAAGTCATATTCCCAATCACCGAGACCGGCGATGTGCTGGGAATTCTCGAGGCGGGCGAAGTTGTAGATGGTCAGTTTCTGGTGCAGCAACCGGACCTCGATCAGATTGCGGACCCGGAGCAACACCTCGGCGAGGTCGAAGGGCTTGCTGATGAAATCCCGCGCGCCGGCCTTCAGCGCGCGCAGCTTGTGATCGGGCTGGGCGGTGATGACCAGGACGGGCAGGTAGCTTTCCGCCTCGATCTCCTTCAGGCCCTCCATCACCTGGAATCCGTCCATGCCCGGCATCTGCAGGTCGAGCAGTATCAGGTCGTAGCGGTTCTTGCGGTGGAGGGCGCAAACCTCGTGCGGATTGCGCGTCGACGAGATGGTGTCGTAGCCCGCCCCGCCCAGCATTTGCTCCAGCAGGACCACGTTGGCCGCCTGGTCGTCCACGATCAGGATGTTGGCCCGGAGAATATCAGTTGCATTTATCATCGCGTTGGTCTCCTGAAAAAGTCCCTGCCAGTTGTCATCGGGTTGAGCTAGCCGTTCCGGCCGGTCAGAAACCACGTGTTCATCTGCCCCCGGCCGTTGCCATCGATGGCCCCACGCGCTTCGAACACAAACGGCTCCCCCAAGCGCTGCCGGGTGGCGTCCGTCACCTGGATGCGTCCCGGGAGTCCGTTGGATTCCATGTAACTGGCGGTGTTCACCACCTCGCCCCACAGGTCATAGAGGAATTTGCGCTGGCCGACGACACCGGCGACGATGGTTCCCGAGTTGAGGCCGATTCGCAGCTGGAGCTTGTAGAGGCTTTGCTGGTTGAAACGGTCCATGACCTCCAGCAGGTCGAGGGCCATGTTCGCCGCCCGCACGGCGTGATCGGCCACCGGAACATGCAGGCCGGCCGCCGCCATGTAGGAATGGCCGCTGGTTTTGATTTTTTCGACCCCCCGGTGATCGGCGATTCCGTCAAAGCGCGAGAAGATGTCATTGAGCAAGCCCACCAGCACTCCGGCGCTCAGCCCCTCGGAGAATTTGGTGAATCCAACGATGTCTGCGAACAGCACGGTCACCTCCGGAAAACTTTCGGCGACGATTTTGGGGAAGCTATCGGCCGTGATGTCGGCATGGCCCTGCAGGCTTTGGGCGACTGAGGCGGGCAGCACGTTGAGCAACAGTTGCTCCGAGCGTTTGCGCTCCGCTATCACCTGGTCGTAGAGCCGCTTGGCCTCCAGGTGCAGCAGCCGGACCTCGATCATATTGTGGACGCGGGCCAGCACCTCGGCGAGGTCGAAGGGCTTGCTGACGAAGTCCTTTGCACCGGCTTTCAGGGCGTGCAGCTTCTGCTCTGGTTGGGCGGTGACCACGAGGACCGGCAGATACCCGCCGGTTTCGATCTCCTTCAGGCCCTCCATCACTTGGAATCCGTCCATGCCGGGCATCAGCAGGTCGAGCAGGATCAGGTCGTAGTGGTGTCGGCGATGAAGTGCGCTCACCTCGGACGGATTCCGGGTGGAACTGACGGAGACGTAGCCGGCCCCGGCGAGCATCTGCTCCAGCAGGGTTATGTTGGCTGCCTGATCGTCCACGATCAGGATGCGGGCCTTGAGGATGTCGGAGGCAAAGATCATGCGGGCAGGAGGATGGACGCGGAGCATTGCCGGGTGGCGGCTTCGGCATACCCGAGCGCGACTTCAAGTGTTTCCATGAATTCATCGACCTTGATGGGCTTGGTAAGGTAGCGAAAGAAACCGGCTTCGAGGCCCAGCACGATGTCGCGCGGCATGGCATTGGCGCTGAGGGCCACGACCGGGATGTGCACCGTGGCCGGGTCCTCGCGCAGGATGATCAGGGCGTCGATCCCGCTGATGCCGGGCAGATTGATGTCCATCAGGATCACGTCCGGCCGGGCCGTCCGGGCCAGTTCGATGCCGAGCGCTCCGTTCACGGCCGTCAGGAGGCTCAGGTCGCTGCGCCGTGCGATGAGCTGCTCGACCAGCATCATGTTCGCCGGGTTATCCTCGATATAGAGCAGCGTGCGCCGGCGCGCTCCCGCTGGGCGGGAAGGCGGGACCTGCGCCGTCGGCTTCTCCCCGTCGGCCACCATGACCGGCGCTTGCGTGGTGCGCAGGTCGACCCAGAAAACACTGCCGGTCCCGACGGTGCTTTCCACCCCCAGTTCGCCTTCCATCAGGGCGGCCAGCTGCTTGGTCACCACCAGGCCGATGCCGGTGCCGGTGACGCCGCTGGCTTCCTGTCCGAGGCGGTTGAACGGCTGGAACAACTGCGCGACCTTGGCGGGGACCAATCCCACGCCGGTGTCCTGGACGCTGATACGCGTGCGCCCCCCCGCGGTGATGTGGCAGTCCACCACCACCGAGCCATGCTCCCGGTTGTATTTGATCGCGTTGGAAAGCAGGTTGATGACGATCTGCTTCAGGCGGGTCCGGTCGGCCCAGACGAAATGGGGATGCTCGAAGCGGGGAAACGTCATGCGGATGCCCCGCTGTTGGGCCTGCGGCTCCATCATGGTCCGGCATTCCGACATCACTTCGGCCAGCGCCACGGGTTCGAGGGACAGCGACGCCTTGCCGGACTCGATCACAGCGAGATCGAGGATCTCGTTGATCAGGTTCAGCAGATGCCAGCCCGCCTGGAGGATCTGGGCGATCTGCGCTGTCTGGCCGGCGGTCGGACGGGGGATCGCCGACTCCAGCAGCTGGGCGAAACCCAGGATCGCGTTGAGCGGGCTGCGCAGCTCGTGGCTCATGCTCGAGAGAAAATCCGACTTGGCGAGGTTGGCCTTCTCGGCGGCGAACTTGGCGCTTTCCAGCTCGAGGTTCGATTCCTGCAGCGCCAGCTCGAACCGCTTGCGCTCGGTGACATCGCGCGCGGCGGCGAATACGCCCTGTAGCTTCCGGTCGCGGTCGTAGAACGTGGTCGCGTTGTAGGACACCACGGTGTTCTTGCCGTCCCGGGCCCGCGCCGTGAGTTCGTAGTTGGTGACCTTCTTTTCGCTCAACACCAGCTTGATGCCGGCCTCGGCCCGCTCCGGATCGGTGAAGTAGTTCTTGAACGGGGCGCCGATCAGCTCGTCGCGCGTGCAGTCGGTCAGCGCCTCCATCTGCTTGTTGACGTCGGTGATTATACCGAGCGGGTCGGTCGTCATGATGGCGTCGATGTTCGATTCAAACAGCGAGCGGGTGTAGAACTGCTGGTCGCGCAGCCGCTGATCGAGTTTCTTCCGCTCCTCCTCCACCTGTTTGCGGGCCGTGTTGTCCGTGCCGATCAGCAGGTAGCCGATGATTCCGTTCTGCGCATCACGCAGGGCCGTGACGGACACGACGGCGGGGAAGCGGCTGCCGTCCTTGCGGATGTAGGTCAGCTCGTAGATGTCCTCGATGCCGCGCGAGGCCTTGAAGACGAGGGCCTCGAACCCCGGGGTGATCGGCGTGGCCAGCTCGACGCTCAACGCCTTGGCGCGGGCGATGACCTCCTGCGGGTCGGAAATGTCGGCCGGGGTGATCTTGTTCATCACCTCGGCGGCGGCGTAGCCCAGCATGCGCTCGGCGCCGACGTTGAAGATCTGGATGACGCCCTTGG
>CAZZDB010000220.1:0-5223 GCA_964652485.1 uncultured Oleiharenicola sp. | reverse complement strand
TGGTCCTCGCCGAGGTAGGCTTCGATGACCTTCGGGTCGGACTGGATCGCGGCGGGCGCGCCTTCGGCGATCTTCACGCCGTAGTCCAGCACGGCGATCCGCTCGCAGCAGCCCATCACCACCCGCATCGAGTGCTCGACGAGCAGGATGGAGAGGTTGAACTGCTGCTTCACCTGCTGGATGAGCCGGATGAGCTCGACCTTTTCGTTCGGGTTCATGCCGGCGGCGGGCTCGTCCAGCAGCAGCAGCTTCGGCCTGGTGGCGAGGCAGCGGACGATCTCCAGCCGGCGTTGCTCCCCGTAGGGCAGGCTCTTGGCGTCGGCGTCGCGGAAGCGGCGCAGGTTGAATATCTCCAGCAGCTCCTCCGCGCGGCGGGCGATGGCGGCCTCGTCGGTGCGGAAGGCGCGGAGCCGCAGCAGGGACTGCACGGCGCTGGTTTCGCGGTGCAGGTTGCAGGCCGCGCGCACATTGTCGAAGACGCTCAGGCTGCCGAAGAGGCGGATGTTCTGGAAGGTTCGCGCGACGCCGAGGGCGGCGATCTCATAGGGTTTGAGCCCCGCGAGCGGGCGGCCCCGGAAGCTGACCGCGCCTTCCGTCGGCTGGTAGACGCCGGTGATGAGGTTGAAGACCGTGGTCTTGCCGGCGCCGTTGGGTCCGATGATGCCGAGCAGTTCGCCCTCGTTGATGGCGAAGTCCACCGTGCTGACGGCCGTGAGGCCGCCGAAACGGATCGAAACCTTGTCGAGCTGGAGCAGGGCGGGCATCAGGCGCGTTTCTTCCGGAGGGTGAAAAGGCCCTGCGGCCGGGCGAGCATGAGCACGATCAGCAGGAAAGAGTAGAGGATCATGCGGTATTCCGCCACGGGGCGGAGCACCTCGGGCAGCAGCGTGAGCAGGATCGCGGCGACGATGACACCGACCATGTTGCCCATGCCGCCGAGGATGACCATGACGACGATCTCGATGGAACGGCTGAAATCGAAGCCGCCGGGCGAAATCGTCTGCTTGAAGTGGCCGTAGAGCCCGCCTGCGATGCCGGCGAAGAACGCGCCGACGACAAACGCCACGATCTTGTAGCGCGTGGTGTTGATGCCGATGGCCTCGGCGGAAATCTCATCATCTTTCGTGGCCATGAAGCCCTGTCCATAGGTCGAATGCACGAGGCAATAGACGGTGAAGACAGTCACGGCGCCAAAGGCGAGCACCCAGAACGCTGTCGTGTACGCCGGGATGCCGTTCAGACCGAGGGCGCCGCCGAGCGGCTCGCAGTTCTGGAAGATCACCCGGATGATCTCGCCGAAACCGAGCGTGACGATCGCGAGGTAGTCGCCCTTAAGCCGGAGCGACGGCAGGCCGACGAGCAGTCCCGCGAGAGCCGCGCTCAGGCCGCCCGCGAGGAGTGCGGCGAGGAAGAGGAGATTTTGAGCGGTCGCCGCGCCGCCGTCCGGCCCGAGCAGCCTGGGCCCGAGCAGCATGGTCACGGCGGCGGACAGATAGGCCCCGACCGACATGAAGCCCGCATGGCCGAGCGAGAACTGGCCCGTATAGCCGTTCACTAGGTTCAGGCTGACGGCCAGGATGATGTTGATGCCGATGCCGATCGCCACGTCCAGGTAGTAGGGGTCGAACCGGTCGGAAAACGCCGAGAGGCCGGCGGCGGCGGCGAGGGCGGCGACGAGGGCGAGCAGCGGACGCGGCATGTCAGACCTTCTCCTTGGTGAATCGGCCGAGCAGGCCGGCGGGCCGGAACAGCAGCACGAGGATGAGCAGGGCGAACGCGATGGCATCCTTGTAGGTCGACCATTCGCTGCCGTTCACGAAGGTCTCGACGATGCCGAGCAGCATGCCGCCGAGGGCGGCGCCGGGGATGTTACCGATGCCGCCCAGCACGGCGGCGACAAAAGCCTTCAAACCCGGCAGCACGCCCATGAGCGGATCGATCGACGGGTAGTTGAGCGCGTAGAGGATGCCGCCCGCCGCGGCCAGCGCCGACCCGAGCGCAAAGGTGAACGAGATAACGATGTCGTTGTTGATGCCGACCAGCGAGGCGGCCTGGGGGTTGAGTGACACGGCGCGCATGGCGGTGCCGATCTTCGTCCGCATCACGATGAACCGGAGCGCGAAAAGCAGTCCGAGCGTCACGCCGATGACGACGAGCTGGTTGCTGGAAACATAGACGCCGCCGCAGACGAACGTGGTGGCGGGAAACAACTCGGGGAACGGCCGGGGGGTCGCACCGAAGAAGAACTGGCCGAGGTTCTGCAGCAGCAGGGAGACCCCGATGGCGGTGATCAGAACATTCAGGGTCGCCGCACCGCGCAGCGGCCGGTAGGCCAGCCGCTCGATGACCACGCCCAGCACGGCGCAGACGGCCATCGCGGCGCCGAGCGCGGCGAATCCGCCCCAGAAGGTGTGCTCGGGCACCAGCCGGCCCATGTAATACCCTACAAAGGCGCCGACCATGAACACGTCGCTGTGCGCGAAGTTGATGAAGCGCAGCACGCCATAGACCATCGTGTAGCCCAGCGCGATGAGCGCAAAAATCGCGCCGAGGGAGATGCCGTTGAGCAGCTGCTGCAGGAATTCGGTCACGGGGCGACGGTCTTGTAGAATTTCGCCTTGCCGTCCCGGAGGGCGATGATGGTGGCCGCCTTGGACGCGTTGCGGTCCGGGTCGATGGTCGTGACGCCGGTCACGCCGGGGAAGGCCTTGGTCGCCGCGAGCGCGTCGCGGAGCCTGGCTCCGTCGGTGGTTCCGGCGCGTCTGAGGGCGTCGGCGAGGACGTAAACGGCGTCGTAGCCGAGGGCGGAGAAGGCGCCCGGGGTTTCACCATTCCACCGGGTGCGGTATTTGGCGACGAACTGCGCGACGACCGGATCGGTGTTTTCGGCGGAAAAGTGGGTCGAATAATAGCAGCCGTTGAGCGCCTCGCCGCCGATCTTCAGGAGCTGCTCGTCCTCCCAGCCGTCGCCGCCGAAGAACGGCACGGTGAGGCCGAGCTCGCGCGCCTGGCGGACGATGAGGGCGGACTCGGTGTAGTAGCCCGGGACGAAGACCGCCTCGACGCCGGCGGCCTTCACGGCGGTGAGCTGGGCCCGGAAATCCTTGTCCCCCTCGGCGAAGTTCTTCTCCGTCGCGATATCGCCGCCGGCGGCGACAAAGGTTTCCTTGAAGAATTTCGCCAGGCCAAGGCTGTAGGCGTTGGAAACGCTGGAGAGGATGGCGACCTTGGTGGCCTTCAAGTCGTCCCGGGCGAACTTCGCCATGACCGTGCCTTGGAAAGGATCGATGAAGCAGACGCGGAAGATGTAGTTGCCCGTCTGGGTGACCTTGGGATTGGTGGCGGCGGGGGCGACCATCGGGATGTGCGCATTCTGGGCGATCGGCGCGGCCTCGAGCGAGCGGCCGGACGAAACCTCGCCGATCAGCGCCACGACCTTGTCGCGCGAAATGAGCTTCTTGACCGCGGTGGCGGATTCGCCGGACTTGGTCTGGTTGTCCTCGTAGGCGAGCTCGAGGGGCCGGCCGAGGACGCCGCCCGCGGCGTTGATCTCCTCGATGGCCAGCACGACCCCGTGGTGCGAAGTCTGGCCGAATCCGGCCTCCTTGCCGGTGAGCGAGGCGTATTCGCCAAGCTTGATCGAATCGGCGGCGCGGCCCGGGCCGGCGAGGGCGGTGACGAAGGCGAGGAGCAGGACGGAATTTTTCATGGCGGGGAAAGCGTCGGGTTCAGGGTGCAACATCGCGCACGAAGACGAAGCGGCCGTCCTTCACCGTCAGGACGACGGCGGGTTTGGTCGGGTTGCGCTGCGCGTCGAAGGTGATCGCGCCGGTCGTGCCGGCGAAGTCCCGGGTGCCCGCGAGCGCCTCGCGCAGGGCGGCGCCGTCGGTCGTGCCGGCGCGGCGCAGCGCGTCGATCACGAGCGCGGTCGCGTCATAGCCGAGGGCGGAGAGGGCGTTGGTGGCGAGGCCCCAGCGTTTTTCGAAGCGGGCGTTGAACCGCTGCACGGTGGCAGACTGGTTTTCCGGCGAGTAATGGGTCGACAGATACGTGCCTTCCACGGCCGGGCCGCCGATGGCGACGAGCTCGGGCGATTCCCAGCCGTCGACACCGAGCAGCGGCACGGCGAGGCCGAGGTCGCGGGCCTGCTTGCAGATCAGCGCAGCCTCCGCGTAATAGCCGGGGACAAAGATGCCGTCGACGTCCGCGGCCTTGATGGCGGTGAGCTGGGCGCGGAAATCCTTTTCGCCATCGCCGTACTTCTGCTCGACCGGAACGTTGCCGCCGCCGGCGACGAAGCGCTCGCGAAAGAACCGGTCGAGGGCCACGGCCTGCGGCGACGCCACCGAGGACAGCACGGCGACCCGGCGCAGGTGCAGGGTGTCGAGGGCGAACTTGGCCATGACGGTGCCCTGGAACGAGTCGATGAAGCAGACGCGGAAGACATAGTTGCCCGTGCCGGTGACCTCGGGCGCGGTGGCGCCCGGCGAGACCAGCGGGATCCGGGCATGCTGGCAGATCGGCGCGGCCTCGAGGGTGCGCCCCGAGGTGATTTCGCCGACGATGGCGACGACCTTGTCGCGGGAGATGAGTTTCTTGACGACGGTGGCGGCCTCGCCGGGTTTCGACAGATCGTCCTCGGTGAGGAGCTCGAGCGGGCGGCCCAGCACGCCACCCGCGGCGTTGGCCTCCTCGACCGCCAGCACGGCACCCTTGTGCGCGTTCTGGCCGAACGTCGCCTCCTTGCCGGTGAGCGAGGCGAACTCGCCGATCCGGATGGGCTCCGCGCCCGCGAGCCCGCCCGGCGTTCCCAGGGTGAACCCGGCGGCGAGCGCAACGACACCTGCGACGAGACGAACGGGTGAGGCCAGACGGCGGACGGGCATGGAAAAGGAAGAGGGCAGGCGGGTGACCTAAAGGGAGGTGGCGCGGACTGACAACCCGCAAGTGCCGGTTCAGGTCAGAGACGCGGAAGCAGGAGTTGTTCCCGGGGCGTCCGGAAGTGATGGCGATTCGGCTTTGCGCCGGTGCCGGCCGCTGCTTCACTGCGGACGTTTGAATCTCCTCGACCGCTACCTCCTGGGCGAATGGCTGAAAATGTTCGGCCTGCTGCTCGCCGCCACCATGGGGGTGCTGTGCATGGCCTCGCTCTACGACGATTTTCGCGACCTGATCCAGCTCGGGGTGGCGGGGCGGGACATCCTGCTGTATTACGCCACGCTG
>CAZZDB010000219.1:0-5409 GCA_964652485.1 uncultured Oleiharenicola sp. | reverse complement strand
TCTGGCGAGAACATCACCCCCGGCTACCACACCGTGCTCGGCCAGAAGCTCCTCGAGGGCCGCGAGCTGACCGACGACGACTCCGACCAAAAGATGCCGGTCGCCGTCATCAACGCCACCTTTGCCAAAAAGCACTTCGGCAACCAGAGCCCGCTCAACCATCGCTTCCGCACCATCCAGCAAAATGGCACCAACCCCGGCCCGTGGCGCGTCATCGTCGGCGTCGTGTCGGATGTCCGCATGGCCGGGCCGTTCAACACCAAGAGTGACGGCACCGGTTACTATCTGCCCTATTTTGCCGCGGCGTTCGGGCCGCTGGCGACCACCCCGCAGGCGTTGCAGTTCGGCACGGTCATTGTCCATCCCCATCCCGGTCAGCGGCCCGAGGCGCTCGCCTCGGCCGTGCAGGCCATCGTCAGCAAGGTCGACCCCAACCTGCCGCTCTACTTCGTCTCGACGCCGAAGGTCGCCCAGGATGGATTCCTCGCCCAGAATCGGATTGTCGCCGTGATGTTTGCCATTTTTGGCGCGATCGCCGTCCTGCTGGCCTCGGTCGGCCTCTACGGCGTGATGAGCTTCGCCGTCAACCAGCGCACGCAGGAGTTCGGCATCCGCATGGCGCTCGGCGCCGACAACCGCACCATCCTCGGCATGGTGCTGAAGCAGGGCGCGTGGCAGATCGGCGTGGGCCTCGCGCTCGGCCTCGGCCTGACTCTGGTGATCGCGACCCTCGGCGCGGCCGGCATCTCGAACGTCCTGTTCAACGTCAACCCGCGCGACCCCGTGACCTACACGGCCGTCGCCGTGCTGCTCGCGACCGTCTCCATGTTCGCCACGTTCGTGCCGGCGCGGCGCGCCACCCGCGTCGATCCCATGATCGCCCTCCGGGCCGAATGACCGCCGGGCCGCAGCCGGAACACTCTCCCAACTCCGCCACGCTGATCAACCCGAGTCACCCACGCCTCCCATGCTCATAGAAACATTCTTCCAGGACCTTCGCATCGGATTCCGGGTGCTGGTGAAGGAAAAGTCGTTTTGCGCCCTCGCGGTCTTCATCCTCGCGCTCGGCATCTGCGGCGTCACGACCATGTTCGGCGTGATCGACGGCGTGCTGTTGCGCGGCATGCCGTTTCCGCATCCCGCGCAGCTGGTTGATGTGCAGTGGCGCGACCCGAAGCAGCCCGCCGGGGTGACGACCAACATCCTTCCCGCCGACTATCTCGAACTGCGCACGGAGCAAAGGTCCTTCTCCGACCTCGCGGCCTACCTCGGCGTGTCCACCGTCAACATCACCATCGGGCGGACGCCGCAACGCCTGCAGGGCGCCTACGTCACCGACAATTTCTTCTCAGTATTGGGCGTGAAACCGGTGCTCGGCCGCGACCTCGCCCCGGCCGACAACGTGCCCGAGGCGCCCCGCGTCGCGCTGATCAGCGACCAGGTCTGGCGGCGCGACTTCGCCGGCGATCCCGCCATCATTGGCCGCGGCGTGCGGCTCAATGGCCGCGCCGCCACCATCATTGGCGTCATGCCGCGGGGCTTCACTTTTCCGACCAACGAGGAGATCTGGCTGCCGCTCTTCAACACCTTCCCGCCGCCGGCCCGCAACCTCAAGGTCGCCGCAGGCCTCGGCATTGCCGCCGCCCCCAACGTCGCCGTGCTCGCCCGGCTCAAGCCCGACGTGACGCTGGCCGAGGCCCGCCATGAATGGGACGCTCTCGCCGCCCGCCTCGCCCGGACGTATCCGGAAACCAACAAGCTCCTGACCGAATCCTCCGTCCTGCCGCTGGTTGATTCCCTCGTCGGGCGCAATCAACGGACGATGCTCTATATCATGCTCGGCGCGGTCGTGGGCGTGCTGCTGATCGCCTGCGTGAACGTCATGAACATGCAGTTCGCCCGGGCCACCCTCCGCGCGAGGGAACTGGCGGTGCGCAATGCCCTCGGCGCCACCCGTGCCCGGCTCATCCGCCAGATGCTCACCGAAAACATCCTGCTCGCCTCCCTCGGCGGCGGGGCTGGTATCCTCCTCTCGCTCTACGCGCTGGACCTCTTCCGCCACGCCCTCGCCATCCAGCTACCGGCGCCCCCGTCGTGGATCCGTTTCGCCGTCGATCCGCCGGCGCTCATCGTGACCGTCGGCGTCGCGATGCTCGCTGCCGTCATCTCCGGCCTACTGCCCGCGTTCTTCGCCTCGCGCGCCCGCGCGGCCGACGCCCTCAAGGACGCCGGCCGCGGCAACACCAGCCACGCCACCAATGCGATGACCCGGATTCTCGTCATCAGCCAGATCTGCCTCACCTGCGCCCTTCTTGTGCTGTCCACCCTCGTCATCCGCTCGATCGTCAACCAGCAGCGGATCGACTACGGCTACGACACGACCGCGGTGCTCTGCGCACGCGTCGGGTTGTTCTCCCTTGAGGATTATCCGACCGAGAAGGAACGCCAGGTGTTTTGCGACCGTGTGTTGCGCCAGCTCTGGTCCACCCCGGGGATCGCGTCGGCCGCCCTGACCTCACGTTTCCGCATGTCCGTCGGCGGCAACGGGCCTTATGAGGTCGAGGGTGTCGCTTACGCCACCGAACGGGACCGCCCGCAGGGCTCGTTCGAGAACATCAGCGAAGGTTACTTCGCCACGCTCGGCCTGAGGATCCTGGCGGGCCGCGATTTCACCGTTGACGACAACGACCACCGCCAGCCGGTCGCCATCGTCAACGAGTCGTTCGCCCGTCGCAGCTTTGGCGACAGCAGCAGCGCCCTCGGCCGGCATATCCGGCCGTTCAATCCTGCGAGCCCGGAACCATGGCGCACCGTCGTCGGCGTCGTGCCGGACACGGTCATGCAGGCGCCGCCCCTCAACGCCTCGGTGAACACGGTCGGCATGTTCCTGCCCATCAACGCGACGACCCCGCCGTTCCTGAGCATCCTGGTGCGCCCGCCCGGGGGCGCGCCCGCCGCCATCGACGGCTTGCTGCGCAAGGCCGTGGCCGCGGTCGATCCCAATCTGCCCCTCTATTTCGTGGAATCGCCCCAACAAAGCCACGATGAGTTCCTCGCCCAGAACCGGATACTCGCGACCATGTTCACTCTGTTCGGCGGCGTCGCCACCTTCCTCGCGGCCGTCGGCCTCTATGGCGTCATCGCCTTTACCGTCAGTCAGCGCACGCAGGAATTCGGCGTGCGCATGGCCCTTGGCGCCGACCGCCGCCAGATACTTGCGCTGGTCCTCGGCCAGGGCGGCAGGCAACTGGTCATCGGCCTGGGTCTCGGCCTGCTCGGCGCGGTGATCCTTGTGCTCTGGTTCACCGGCGCCTACTCCGGCCTGTTCTTCGGTGTCAATCGATTCGACCCCACGATCTATGGGTTCGTCATCCTGCTGCTCGCCACCGTCGCCGTGCTGTCCTGCCTGGTGCCGGCGCTACGCGCCACCCGCGTCGACCCCATGGTCGCGCTCCGCGCGGAATAGTCGTTTCGCGCGACGCGGCACTTCCCAATGTTCCCCGACCTGAAGTTCGCCCTCCGCCAGCTCACGAAGTCCCCGGGTTTCACGCTCGTCGCGGTCCTCTCTTTCGCACTCGGCGTCGGACTGGTGTCGACGCAGTTCAGCCTCATCGACGCGGTCCTCCTGCGCGGCATGCCGCTGCCGGACGCCGGTCACCTTTATCACCTCGCACGGCAGACCCCCAAGAGCAGCGATGCCGCCCAATGGGAGCCCTGGCCGTATCGCGATTATCTGCTGCTGCGCGAGAAGCAGACCGTGCTCGAGTCGGTTGCGGCCACGCAATGGCTCGGTCTGAACCTCAGCGGCCCCGGCCGTGTGCCTTCCCGCCACACCGGGTTCCTGGCCAGCGCCAACCTGCCCGAGGTTGCGGGCACGCCGCCCATGTTGGGACGGTGGTTCACCGCGGCGGAGGACCGCCCGGGCCAACCGTTGTTCGTCGTCCTTTCCCATGCCGTCTGGCAGGAGGAATTCGCGGGTTCCGCGGATGTCCTCGGCGGCGCAGTCACCGTCAACGGCGAGACCGGCACCATCATCGGCATCATGCCGCCCAAGTTCGCCTTCCCGGGCGCGGCCGAACTCTGGACCAATCTGCGCGCCACTCCCAACGATCCACGCGAGCGGCTCGTCGACCGGGTGGAGGTGTTTGGGCGGCTCAAGCCGGACCGCACAGCCGGGCAAGCCCGCGCCGAGCTCGACTTGCTGACCGCCAGTTTTGCGAAGGTCTGGCCCGAGACCAACGCGGGCTATGAAAAAGGAAACATCCAGACCGTCGCCGACGCTTACGCCGGCGGCGGCACCAAGCCGCTGCTTTTCCTGATGATGGCGATGACGGTCTTCATCCTGGTGCTCGCTTGCGTCAATGTCGCCACCATGCTCCTCGGCCGGGCCTCGCAGCGCACTCGCGAGCTGGCGGTCCGCGCCGCCGTCGGGGCCAGTCGTGGACGCCTGCTCCGGCAAATGCTGCTCGAATCCCTCCTGCTGGCCAGCCTCGGCTGCCTCGGCGGCATGCTGGTCGCGCGCTATGGCGTCGACTTCCTGCAGGATTACCTCGTGAACCAGAAAGCCGTGCCGGACTGGATGGATTTTCGCCTTGATCACCGGGTGCTGGGGGTCGCCGTCGTTTCGACGCTCTTGGCCGGCGTCCTCGCCGGCATTGTGCCCGCCTGGCAGTCCTCGCGGGTCGACGTTGGTACCGCGCTGAAGGATGACTCGCGGGCCGCCTCCGGCATGGGGGTCGGACGACTTTCGCGCTGGCTCGTCTCCACCCAGATCGCCTTCTCGACCATGCTGTTGGTTGCAGCCGGCACGATGAGCCTAACGGTTTACCTGACGCGCCAGGCCAATCTCCGCTACAATCCCGACAAGCTTCTCACCGGCCGGATCGAATTGCAGGAGGGCACCCAACCCACGCCGGAAGCCCGCGCCCTCTTCTACCGTCAGCTGCTCGACAGGCTCAAGGCCGAGCCGGGTGTCGAGACCGTCGCCGTCACCAGCCGTAATTTGATCTACTCGGGCGTCCCGACCCAGATCGAGCCGGAAGGCGTCGTCTATGCCCATGTCAACGAGCGTCCCGTCGCTTGGCTCGAGGTAGTGTCAAACGACTATTTCAGCCTGGTTTCCGCCCGCCCCGTGACCGGCCGCCTCTTTGATACCCGCGAGCAAAAGCCGGCCGACACGCGCTCTGCCCTGGTCAACGAGTCCTTCGCCCATCGGTTCTGGCCCGGGAAGGATCCTCTCGGCCGGCGTTTCCGCACCAACCAGACTCAGGAGCGCTGGGTCACCGTGATCGGCGTCGTGCCGGACCTGCAGATGCAGGGCATCTTCAGCCAGCCCGACCAGGACCAGGCGGGTTTCTACCTCGCCCAGGACCAGATGGGCTGGGGCTGGCTCGATCTTTTCATCCGGAC
>CAZZDB010000218.1:0-5483 GCA_964652485.1 uncultured Oleiharenicola sp. | reverse complement strand
CGGAAACCGTCGATGGCGCCCACCATCGGATTGAGCGAATAAGCGAAACGCCAGTTGGGCAGGTTGGTCGAACTGAACCCGACCGGCGAAAGAAACAGACCGACTTGCAGCAGGAAGGGAACCACGAAGCGGAAATCCCGATATTTGACCGTGAGGGCTGTGAGCCAGAGTCCCGTGCCGAGCGCTGTGAGTAGCGTCATCACAATGAACACCGGCAGCAACAGCATGCGCCAGTCGGGAACAAATTGAAACCAGAGAAACATGCCGCCGAGCAGCAACAACACGACGCCGAAATCAACCAGAGCCACGGCGACCGAACTGAGGGGAATGATGAGCCGCGGGAAATATATTTTGGAGATGAGGTGGGTGTTCGCGACGAGGCTGCCGCTGGTGTTCGAAAAGGCGGCGGAGAACAGCTGCCATGGCAGCAAGCCGCAGAGTACCAGCAGCGGATATGGAGCGTTGCCGGCGGGCATGCCGGCCAGCTTGCCGAAGATGAAGGTGAACACCGCGAGGGTGACGGCCGGTTGGATCAGCGCCCAGAGGACGCCGAGGGTGGTTTGCTTGTAGCGCACCTTGATGTCACGCCAAGCGAGGAAGCCCATCAACTCGCGAAAACGCCACAGATCCATCCAGTAGTGGCGGCTGGAGCGGCCGGCCTCGATGATGAGTTCTGGGGTGTCGGTTTTGGCCATGGCGTCAGGTGAGGACGGCGGCGAGGCGCCGTTGGAACGCGGGAAAAGCAAAGGAGGCGGCATGCCGGCGCACAACCTCCGAATCGCGGGGGTGGCGCACGAGGTCGGCCACGGCCGCCTCCAGATCGGGGATGTTGCCGTATTCGGCCAGCTGGCCGACGGCGTCGTTGATGACCTCCGGCGCGCCGCCGGCCCGGGCGCCGATGCAGGGCTTGCCGAAGGTCATGGCCTCGAGGAACACGAGACCGAATCCCTCCTTACGGCTGGGCAGTGCGAAGAGATCGCAGGCGGCATACTCATGACGCAGGGCCACATCATCGATCGTCCCGGCGAAGCGCACCGCGCTGGAGACACCGAGTTTGCCGGCCAGAGCCTGCAGGCGCGGCAGGTCATCCCCGTTGCCGACGACCTGCAACCGGGCGAATGGGAATTCACGGAGCACAAGCGGCAGGGCCTCGATCAGCGTGTCGACGCCCTTGTAGGTGTCGGTGGACAGCAGCCGCGAGACGGTGAGGATACGAGGGTGGACGAAGGACGTGACGGATGGGCTGGTGGAGTTGGCGAAGAAATAGGGGTCAAGCGTGTTGGGAACGACCACGACCCGCTCCGAGGCCAAGGCGGGGTTGAAGCGTAGAATCTGCCGCCGCGTAAATTCACTGACGCAAAGGATGCGCTGGGCGCCAAGCAAAGCCCGGCGCTCGAACCAGCTGTAAGGCTTCCACACCTCGATACCGTGCGCGACCAGATAGTATTTCAGACGGGGGTGGAAGATCTGAACCAATCGGGCGATGGCAAGATGATGCAAATGACCGCAAACCAGGACGTCGGCCCTGCGGCCAAGCCGGATGGCCGCGGTGATGAACGTCGACTTGCGGCGGGCGCATCCGATGTGTTCGCCGAGGCAGCCGTCGGCGTAGCGGGCCAGACGTTCATCGCGTTCCGGTTGGTCGTTGAGCACAATGGAGTCAACCCGGCCTTCCCGCCCGGCGATCTCGCACAGCGCCTTGAGGTAGAGGCGCATGATCCGCGCTATCCCGCCCTCGGCGAGAAACAGTTCGGGCGAAAGCAGCAATATCCTCATGGCGATATCGGCTGGCGGTTGGCAAAGGCGATGAGTACGGCGATAGTCCAGACGCGGGACCAAGCGCGGGGGTCGCCCTGGGTCTTGTAGTCCGCCCAGACCTTGGCGGTGGCCTCCGCGTCGAGCCAGGGACAGGCAGCGAGCGAAGCGGCGGAGAAGGTCTCCTCGAGGAAGGGACGCAGTTCCGCGAGCATCCAGAGCGCAAACGGCAGAGCGAAACCCTGCTTGCGGCGGTTGCGGATGGCGGCTGGCACGAGATCTGCCACGGCGTCGGCCAGAGCCCTTTTCTGCCGGTGGGGATCGTATTTGAAGTAGCCCGGTTGCGGCCACAGCCACTCCAGCAGCACCCGGTCGACAAAGGGTACGCGCAGCTCAAGGGAGTGCGCCATGCTGAAGACATCGCTGTCCCGCAGGAGGACGTCGGCCATGTAGGTGCGCAGTTCCCAGGCGCTGATGATCTGGAAGGCGTCCGCTCCGATCAGTTCGAAGGCGAAGTCTTCGAGCATCGGGTGATTTGGGCCCAGTCGTTGGGCCTGCGCGCGCGTTTCGGGCGAGAGCAGGGCCAGCCGCGCGGCCTCGGGCAGTACCCGGCGCTGCAACGAGGCCAGCTCATGCAGATCGCGGGCGTGGGCCAGGAAATCGGCGAGCTTGCGCGCTCGCGCACCCGGCCGCGCGCGCAGTTGCTCGACCACAGCCTCGCGCCAGCGGCGGGGAAACTTGCGCCAGACGGGCAGGAGCCGGCGTAGCCGCGGCAGATCCCGGAACGAGGGATATCCCCCGAACAGTTCGTCTCCGCCCAAGCCGGATAAAGCGACGGTGACTCCGCCGAGGCGGGCGGTCTGGCTGGCGTAAAAGGTGTTGATGCCGTCACCGGTGGGCTGGTCAAAGCTGGCTAGGATGCGCGGCAGGTCCGCGGCCACCCGCGCGCCCGTGATCAGTTCCTCGTGATGCTCCGTGCCGAAGGTCTCCGCCGCCAGCCGCGCACTGGCCTGTTCGCTATAGCCGGATTCGCCGAAGACCAGCGAGAAGGTCTTCAACCGGCTTGCGCCGCTTTGCGTCATCAGGCCGACCACGGCGGTCGAGTCCATGCCGCCCGAGAGAAAGGCGCCGACGGGCACGTCGGCCACGCGATGCGCGCGGATGGTGTCCTCCAGCTGGTGGCGGAGTCCGTGGACAAAATCGTGATAGTTCGTTGTGGCGCACACCGGGTTGATCGGCGCTGGCATTTGCCACCACGGCCCGGTCTTGAGCCGGCCGTCGGCATCGACGGTGAGGCAGTGCCCCGCCGGGAGATTGGCGATCCCGCGATAGATGGTGCGCGGGGCGGGCACACTGAACCACGCGAGGTATTCGCTGACGGACACGGGATCGATCTCGCCCGGTATCCGGCCGCTGGCGAGCAGGGCGTTCAGCTCCGAGGCGAACACGATGCCGGCTTCGGGCAGGCGCGCGTAGTAGAGCGGCTTGATGCCGAGCGGATCGCGGGCGGCGAAAAGCGTTTGCGCGGTCGCGTCCCACAGGGCGAACGCGAACATGCCCCGCAACCGGGGCAGGCAAGCCGGCCCGTCCAACGTGAGGGCGGCGAGCAGCACCTCGGTGTCGCAGTGGGTATGGAAATTCCAGCCGCGGCTCGCGAGTCCGCCACGCAACTCGCGATGGTTGTATATCGCTCCGTTGAAAATGAGGCTGAACCGGCCGTCGGGGCTGCTCATCGGCTGGTGGCCGTTGGCCGGATCGATGATGGCAAGACGGCACATGCCGAGCGTCGCCGGGCCGCTGGAGCAGAAACCACTGTCGTCCGGCCCGCGGTGGTGCTGACGTTTGACCATTCGGTGCACCGCCTCCTCGCGGACGCTGGTCTCAAGCTTGGGCGATACTATACCGGCTATGCCACACATGGGGTGAAAACACTAATTACAGCTTCGCCCCGTCGCTTCCCATGCCTGGAGGCGGCGAGACCGGAAATGACTTCAGCAACTGGCAAACAATGGCCCGTCCCGGGTCACCCCGATCCAACAAGAAGGCCCCCATCGTGGCAATGCCGATTTCGCGCAAAGCCTTAGAGACAAATAGCTTTGCTTATTTCAGCTGATTTGGCTGGCGATGTGAGCAAGCCCACGAGATGCAGTCCGAATTCCACGGCGGTTCCAGCGCCGCGCGATGTCGTGACATTTCCATCGGTCACGACCCGCTCGGAGGCCAGAATTGCGGACAATTCATCAGCCACCGAAAAATGGGCGGTGTAACGTCTGTTCACCAGCAGACCGGCGTCATTCAGCACGGTCGGTGCGGCGCAAATTGCCGCGAGCCACCGGCCGGCCGCTTGGTGCTGGAGCAGCAGATCCTTTACCCGCGGATCGGCGCGAAGATTCTTCACGCCCGCGCCGCCGGGGAGGAAGACCAAGTCGAACAACCGGCCTTGGACGGCGGAAAGGGCGACGTCGGCATGCGTGGTAATATTGCTGCGGCCGGTCGGGTGGCGGTTCTCGTTGAGCGAAGCTACGGTGACCTCGATCCCGCCGCGGCGCATCAGGTCCACCGGGGCAAAGGCCTCCAGTTCCTCGAAACCGTCTGCGAGTATCACCAAGGCTGTGGGCATGGTTCCAGCCAACCATGAATGGACGAAAATGGACATAAATTTCTGGTGGCGATCCGGTGCGTTCTTGTCCATTCGCGCCGGCTAGTGTGCATTGGTGGCTCCTCCCTGATGAATTCCATCCACGGAAAAAGGCTCGTGATCTTCGGCTGCGGCTATGTCGGTTCGGCGCTGGCCAGCGCTGCGGTCGCGGCGGGGGCGCGGGTCGAGGCTCTGACACGCAATGCCGAAAAGGCGGTGGCCCTGCGTGCCGTCGGATTGACTAACGTCGTGGTGGCCGAGTTATCGTCAGCCGACTGGCACGGACTGATTTCCCCAGGTGCCGACTTCGTGGTCAACTGCGTCAGTTCCGGCGGGGGTGGGACCGACGGTTACCGGCGATCTTATGTCGCAGGCATGCAATCGATCCTTGCTTGGGCCTCCGCGGGCGGTGACCCGGCGGGCACCATGGTCTATACGAGCAGCACCTCGGTTTATCCGCAGGGCGGGGGAGCGGTGGTGGACGAATCCGCCGTGGCGGACGGAGCCACGCCCAACGGCCGCATCATCCGCGAATCCGAAATGCTGCTGCAAAACGCACCGCCCGCGGCCTGCCGGCGCTGGTTCATCCTCCGCTTGGCCGGAATTTACGGACCAGGGCGGCATCATCTTCTGGACCAGTTGCGCGCGGGTACAGTCCGGTTGCCCGGTTCCGGGACGCACCGCCTCAACCTGGTGCATCGCGATGACGTCGTGGCAGCGCTTCTGGCGTGTCTCACGGCTCCGGCTGCGGTCGCCGGCCAGATCTTCAACGTGAGCGACCCGCTCCCGGCGAAGCGGGAGGAGGTGGTGCGCTGGCTCGCGGGGAAACTCGGCCTGGCCGTGCCGGCTCTTGATGGGACCGGTGGTGCCCGACGGAACGGGGCGCCGGTACCCGATCGCATCATCGCCAGCGAAAAAATCCGACGCACGCTTGGCTGGCAGCCGCGGTTTCAGGACTATCGCGCCGGCTTCGGAAATATCTTGTCGCGTTAACACTTTCCGCCTCTCAACTCTCAGCCTCAACCCTCAACTTCCCTTCCCCATGGCCGGCGTAGGCAAACTCCTCAAACAAGCCCAGAAAATGCAGAAG
>CAZZDB010000217.1:0-5483 GCA_964652485.1 uncultured Oleiharenicola sp. | reverse complement strand
CAAGGAGGCCACCCGGCAGGAGAAGATTGCCCAGGAGAAGGCGGTGGAGAAGGCCCGCAAGGACGAAATTGAAAAGAAGGCCACCCAGGAAGCCATGAAGCGCCAACAGGACCGCGAAGCCGCCGACCTCGCCAAGGAGCAGAAGAAACAGAAGGACTACGATGACGCGCTGAAGACCCTCCGGGATGAGTCGGCCAAATACTCCACCGAATCCGACAAGCTGCAAAAGGAAGCCTCCGATCTGGAGATCCAGATCTCCCAGAGCCGCACGGAGCGGGAGAAACTCAACACCGAATCCCTCGAACTCGCCAAGCGCGTTGAGCAGGCCAAGATAAACCGCCGCACCGCCGAGCTGGAAATCCAGCGTATGATGGAAATGGTGGCCAAGAAGCTGAATGAAAGCTCGATTGCCACCCCGCCCCCGCCCCCGCCGGTCGCGTCGAAGTAAATTTCGCTCTTTCGCAAGTTCAGCCGCACCTCGACTGGTGCGGCTTTTTTATGTCGGGGGATCTTATGGAGGCCGCTTTGAAGTACTTGTCGCTTGGCCCGCAAATTGCTTTTTTGCCCGTATGAAACCATCCCGCCTGCTCGCTCTTGGGGCTTTCGCCCTGCCTCTACTGGCCCAGGCCCACCCCGGCCATGACGGTCATGAGTTGACTTGGGATTTTGCGAGCGGTGCAGCCCATCCGCTTTCCGGCTGGGATCATTTGTCCGCCATGGTCGCTGTCGGTCTCTGGGCGGCGCAGCTCGGCGGGCGGAGCCGCTGGCTCGTACCGTCTGCCTTTGTCGGTGTCATGGCCTTCGGATCCACCCTCGGACGCTCTGGGCTCGTCTGGCCCGGTCTCGAGCAGGGCATTGCGGCGTCAATTGTCGTGCTCGGCATCCTGATTGCCTCCGCCGCTCGGCTGCCGGCATTGGCCTGCGTGGTCTTGGTCGGCGTGTTTGCCCTCTTCCACGGGGTAGCCCATGGGGCGGAAATCCCGGCGACGGCCGGTGGCTTGGGCTACGGCGTTGGTTTTCTTGCCACCACCGCCCTGTTGCATCTTGCCGGGCTTGCCCTGGGCTCGGCGTTAAAGGACCGGGCCAAGGCCACCTTTCTTGCCGGTGGGGCTTTGGCGGCGGCCGGAGCAGCCGCTTTCATCCTCTAAAGCTTCCGCGGGTCGCACGCGAGCCGCGGAAACCGCCTCGCCAAGATCCGGCGCGCATCCCGCAGTCCTTCGCGCAGGCGCATCCCGTCGGGGGCCACAAATTTCAGGCTCCACCCGCCGCGTCGCAACCGACTGAGTCCCACCCAGAGGCCTTCCCGGTGCAGCGCCGCCACCGCGTCCTGCCACGCTGCATCGCCCTCCCGCTCCTCGCCGACGAGCACCGCATTGCCAAAACAAGCACCCGCACCCGACCCGGCCAAGCCGGCCAGCGCCTTTAAGTCCACCCCGGTTTGCTCCAGCCGCTCCCGCAGGACCAATTCGCCCGCGAGCCGCACTTCAACCTCTAGACACAGACGGTCCCACTCCCAAGCCTCGCCGTGGCCGACCCGGCCAGGCAGGAGCAAATCGGCGAAGAACAGCTCGCCACCCCGTTCGGCATCGATTCGCGTGACCTGCCGGTAGCGGCAGCCCCGGTGCGGAACGAGCGGCTCGGGCATGACCTCAAGCCAGCCGGTGCACGCCACCCGGAAATGCTGCCGACATTCCGCCTCGCCCTCCTTCATCTGAAAAACCCGACTCGCACTCGGCGTCGTCACCAGCAGGGCCGCTCCCTCGCTCACGACGATGTCAGACTCCAGCCGATCTCCGGACAGGATGCCCGCCGTGGGGTTGACCACCTGGACGAGCAAAACTCCGGCGTCCACATCCCAGTAAGGCTTGCTCACGTGGAAGGGCGCCCGGAAGGACTGCGCCGCCAGGACGGTGCGCCCGTCGGGTCGCACGTCCGCGCGCAGGGCAAGGTTTCCGGAGAATTCAGCCATGCGGGATCAGTGGGGTGGCGTGAGTTGCAGGGACGAGCAGCGGGTCACGCGGCAGGTTCGCCTCGTGCTTTCAGTTTTTGCCCGAACAGCACCTCGCGTTCGATCCAGGCGATCACTTGGTCGAGGTTGTGCTCGCGCTTGAGATCGCAGAACAGGAACGGCCGCACGCCCCGCTGGGCCCGGGCATCGCGATCCATGACTCCCAGGTCGGCACCGACCAGAGGCGCCAGATCGATTTTGTTGATGATCATCAGGTCGCTAAACCGGATGGCCGGCCCGCCCTTGCGCGGAATCTTGTCTCCCTCGGCCACGTCGATGACATAGATGAAGGCGTCGACCAACTCCGGGGAGAAGGTTGCGGTCAGATTGTCGCCCCCGCTCTCGACCAGCAATAGTTGCAGGTCGGGAAACCTGGCCTCCAAAGCGCGGCAGGCCTGTTCGTTCATGGTGGTGTCGTCGCGGATGGCCGTATGCGGGCAGCCCCCGGTCTCGACCCCGACGATGCGCTCGGCCGGCAGCGCGCTGTGTTCGACGAGGAACTGCGCATCCTCGGAGCAATAGATATCATTCGTCACGACGGCCATCGACCAGCGCACGCGCATCTGCTGGCAAAGCTTGAGACAAAGCATGGTCTTGCCGGAGCCAACCGGACCGCCAATGCCGATGCGGGGAGAACGTTGCAGGGTCATAGTCAGGAAATGAACATGCGCGAATCGGCCCGCTCGTGCCGCGCCGCAGCGATGTCGAGCCAGGGATTGGACCAGCCGATCTCCGCCAAAGGCACGGCCTCAGCCGCCGCAATTACATCCGGTGCGGTGGCCAGGACCTCGGTCAGCAAGGACTGGCTGGCGTTCTGGCCGACCCGGAGGAGCTTCATGGCCGCAGAGAGCAGCGAAGCCACCGCCGCGTAGTATACACCGGCCAGCACGGCCGGCAGCGGGGCGCCAAGGACGCGCCCCTCCAAGGCCGCCGTGATCGCCGGGGAGTACGGCCAGCCCTCGGCCGTGGCTCGGCGCACATACTCGACGGCCAATGGCTGCCGGCGCAGCGTCGCTACGAGTTCCGCGCGTTGGCGCCCGATGTTATCCGCCGCGATGCGGGTCTCACGGGCTGTCTTGAGGGCCGACGAAAGAAGGCAGAGCTCGCCCACTCCGGTCCAATCCGGTTCAGCGAGAGCGCGCCACGCATGCGCCGCCAGTGGCAGTTCGACCTGGCGAAGCGTCGGCAGGGTGGAGAGCCAGAGAAAGTCCTTTAGCGTGGCCCGATCGTGCACCACGTCGGCCTGCACGAGGCCTTCCAGTCCGAAAGAGTGCGCATAGCTGCCAGTCGGGTAGAACGAATCCCCCGCTTGCAAAAGGCCCACGACCCAAGATGCCTCAGTGTTTGTGACTGGGTCCAAGTTCGTGGGTGGGCAGCTGACCCCGGGCAAAACGACCCGGACGGAATACGGCGGTGGTCGGCCGGTACGACACCTTCAGTCGCTCCAATAGGCCGCGCACGGCGGGCTCGTCGGGCGCCAGCAGGCGGTCGGGCTCGGCGGAAAGTTCCAAGTGCAGATTCCCCACCGCCCAGCCGATCCCGGCGGCGGCGGCGGGCGTCATCTCCAGTGCTATCTCCACGACCGGCTCGGGGGTCTGCCGGAGGACGTAACGCCCGCTCGCGGTCTGCCAGAACGCATCGCCATGCTTCAGCGGCGCTGACAGCTCGAAGCCGAATTCCAAGCCGTCCTCCGCCGTGCCACGCCAGAGTCGCTTGACCACCGTCAGCCGGTCCGCCCGCAAGGCCACCTCGGGCAACGAAGTGTCGCTGGAAGCCAACGAGGCGGAAATCAACTGCATGGCCTAAGGAAACAGCCGGGGCTTCTCAGAACAAGAAATACCGCTGGGCCATTGGCAGAACCTTGGCGGGCTCGCAGGTCAGATGCACGCCGTCGGCTTTGACAGTGTAGGTCTCGGGATCTACCTCGATCTTCGGCAGAGCGTCATTGAGCACCATGTCCGTCTTGCCGATCTTGCGGCAGCTCTTCACCGGCTCCAGCCGGCGGCGCAGGCCGAGGTCCTTGAGCACGCCCAGGTCGAGCGATGCCTGGCTGACGAAAGTGAGGCAGGTCGAGCCAATCGCCCGGCCCGCGGCGCCGAACTGCGGGCGATAGAACGTCGGCTGCGGCGTGGGGATGGACGCATTGGGATCGCCCATGTTGGCCCAGGCGATGAAGCCACCTTTGAGCACCACCTCCGGCTTTACGCCGAAAAGGGACGGCTTGAAGACAACAAGATCCGCGAGCTTGCCGACCTCGAGCGAACCGACGATGTGCGAGATGCCGTGGGCGATGGCCGGATTGATGGTGTATTTGGCGAGATAGCGAAGGGCCCGGAAGTTGTCGGCGGCGGGATGCGATAGGCCGGTCAGCCCACCGAACTGCAGCTTCATCTTGTGCGCTGTCTGCCAGGTGCGGATGATGACCTCGCCGATGCGTCCCATGGCCTGCGAATCGGACGACATCATCGAGATGGCGCCGAGGTCGTGCAGGCGGTCCTCGGCCGCGATGGTCTCCGGCCGGATACGCGACTCGGCAAAAGCCACGTCCTCCGGGATTTTTGAGTCGAGGTGGTGGCAGACCATCAGCATGTCCAGATGCTCGTCGATGGTGTTGACCGTGAAGGGGCGCGTCGGGTTGGTCGAGGAAGGCAGGACATTGGCCTCGCCGCACACGCGGATGATGTCGGGCGCATGGCCGCCGCCGGCGCCCTCGGAATGGAAGGTATGGATGGTGCGGCCCTTGAACGCCTTGATGGTCGCCTCGACGAATCCGGACTCGTTGAGCGTATCGGTATGGATGGCGACCTGCACGTCGAGCTCGTCAGCGACCCCGAGGCAGGTGTCGATCGCGGCGGGCGTCGTGCCCCAGTCCTCATGGAGCTTCAACCCGATGGCGCCGGCGCGGACCTGCTCGCGCAACGGTTCAGACGTACCGCAGTTGCCCTTGCCCAGGAAACCAAGGTTCATCGGGTAGGCCTCGGCGGCCTCCAGCATTCGGTGAAGGTTCCAGGCCCCGGGCGTGCAGGTGGTGGCAAAGGTGCCGTGGGCCGGGCCGGTGCCGCCGCCGAGCATCGTCGTGATGCCGGAGCTGATGGCCTCATCGATCTGCTGCGGGCAGATGAAATGGATGTGTGTGTCGATGCCACCCGCGGTGACGATGCAACCCTCGCCCGCGAGCACCTCGGTCGCGGCGCCGACAATCATCGGGTTTTTCCGGCCGGTGCGCGGGTCGGGATAGACCGAGCCAAGACCGCTCTGGATGCCGGGGTTGCCGCCGTGTCCGACGCCGACAATGAGGCCGTGCTTGATCCCGATGTCAGCCTTGATGATCCCGAGGACGGGATCGAGGATGAGCGCGTTGGTGATAATCAGGTCCAATGCCTCGGCGTCGAGGGCCGTGGGCGACTGACCCATGCCGTCACGGATGACCTTGCCGCCGCCGAACTTGATCTCGTTGCCGTAGCCGCCGCCCTCG
>CAZZDB010000216.1:0-5698 GCA_964652485.1 uncultured Oleiharenicola sp. | reverse complement strand
GAAGCGCGTCGTCATCTTCGTCGCCGGCACGGGCAACCCGTATTTCTCCACCGACACCACTGCCGCCCTCCGCGCCTCCGAGCTGCACGCCGACATCATTATCAAGGCCACCAAGGTCGACGGCATCTACGACAAGGACCCCAAGAAATTCCCCGACGCCGTCAAATACGACGAGATCACCTTCGTCGACGCCCTGCGCCAGCGGCTCGACGTCATGGACTCGACCGCGTTCTCCCTCTGTCTCGATAACAACGTGCCTATCCTCGTCTTCAACCTCGACGACCCGCACGCCATCCGCAAGGCAGTCCTCGGCGCCAAGATCGGCACGCTGGTGCACCATTAGTCCATGGTTGAGAGTCGAGGGATGGGAGCCCGGCCGCCGCTGTCCTGTTCCGTCTTCTCTTTCGCTCAACTCTCATCTATCAACTCTCAACTTCCCCTCCCATGAGCCACCCCGCCCTCACCGACGCCCAAACCCGCATGAAGAAGGCCATCGACTTCACGCTGCACGAGTTCAGCAGCATCCACACCGGCAAGGCCTCGCCTTCCATGGTGGAAGGCGTGATGGTCGAGGCCTACGGTTCCATGATGCGCCTCAAGGAATGCGCCGCCATCAGCACGCCCGACGCCCGCCTCATCCAGGTCCAGCCCTGGGACAAGGGCCTGATTCGCGCCGTCGAGAAGGCCCTCCAGCAGGCCAACCTCGGCATCAACCCCATCGTCGATGGCGCGCTTATCCGCCTTCCCCTCCCCGACCTGTCCAAGGAACGCCGTCTCGAGTTCGTCAAGATGGCCCACAAATTCGCCGAGGACGGCCGCGTCAACATCCGCCACGTCCGCCGCGACGCGATGGAGGCCGTCAAGAAGGCCAAGAAGGACGGCAAGATTTCCGAGGACGAGGAGAAGCGCGTGGAGAAGGAAATCCAGGCGCTGACCGACAAGACAATCAAGGACATCGACACTTCCCTCGCCCACAAGGAGAAGGAACTGCTGACGGTGTGATTTGCCTGAGTTTGCTTGCCGGGCGATCCGGCCCGGACAAATCCCGGGTGCCCAGCAGGGCACCACGGGACCAATAACTCAGGCCGAACACCGGGCGGCCGGTCAGGAGACCGGCCCGCCACCAAGCTCTTGCCTCGCCGCAGCCTTGGCGAAAGCAGGTCACTTCCAGTCGTAGCGCACGCGATACTTGACGACCGTCTCGCCGTCGGCCGGCACCGTCACGTGGAACTCGATGTTCTGCGCGTCGGTCTTCTCGAAGTCGTGCGTCTGCGTGACGACCTGCCAGTTCACCCAGCGGTAAAGCCGCTCGGTCACGCGCACCTCGACCGGCTCGGTCTTGCGGTTGCGCAGCTTTATCTCGAATTCCTCCTCCATCTGGTCCTGCCGGCTGTTGAGCACGTAGTCCGTGCGCTTGCGCTCGCCAACAAGGTCGAAAGCGTCGCCGGTGTAGATGCGCACCATCTCGTTCTTCGGCGTGTGGTCGATCGTGTTCTCGCCGGTGAACTCCAGCCGGCCGTCGGCCTCGTCCCGCCGGTAGAAGCGCGTGCGGCCCTTGGGCAGCGGCTGCCCGAGGCCGTTGTCTTCGCTGTTCTTGAATTCGCGGTAGACCCATACCTTCGGATTCGACTGCGTGCCGTAATCGCGGTTGTTGCGGATCATCTCGGTATTCCATCCGCGGAACTGCTGGCCGATGGCCGCGCCGTTGTAGATGTAGAGCGTCTTCGCCTTCGCGCCCGTGCCACGGATGAACTCCACCTGCTTGGTCTCGCGGTTGTGCAGCGTCGTCGGCCGGGCGAGCGAGTAGAGGTGGAACTCGTCGAAGGCTTTCTCGGTGACCGCGGCCCCGCCCGTCTCGGTCATCGCTTTGGCCGCAAACATCGCGGGCGTGTCCATGACCTGCCCCGGCTGCAGCTTGCTCACGTCGCCGGCCATCAGCTTGATCGTGGCGTTGTCGAACTGTTTGCCGCTCTGGTTGTCGATCGTCACCCAGCCGATGATGTCCAGCGTATCGCCCTTCTCGGGCGCGATGAGATTGTAGGACGCCTCCCACCGCATGCCGCCGGTGACATAGCTCAGCTCCGCGTTGAATCTCGCCGGCTTGTCGGTGGCGAGCTGCCAGACGAGCTGCGGCTGGAGGATGGAGTCGTCCGTCAGCGCCGGAAACTGCGGCTCGCCGGGCAGCGAGAAGCGCAGCTTGCCGTCCACCTCGACGATGGGTGTCCCGGCCGCCTGCTGCATCATTTGCTGCTGCTGGTAGAGGTTCTGGCCGTATTGCTGCCCGCCCGTGAAACTCGGCCCGTAGCCGCTGCGGATCACCTTGCCCTTCACGATGAATTCCTTGCCGTCCCGGTCACGGCTCAGGAACTCGAGCGTCTTGCCCTCGTTGAGCGAGAGCAGCAGGCCGGGCGAGATCGTGTCGGAGCGGTAGTTCTGCTCCAGCACCCGCAGCTGCACCTTGCCCGCCGGGTCGCGCAGTACGACCGAGTCGGGCTCGAGGTGTACCGTCGCGCCCGAGAACACGACCTGGTTGACGCCAGCTTTGAGCTCCAGCGGCACGTGCTCGCGCACGACGGCGAAGTTCTGGTTGTAGATGGTCAGAGCGGACTGGGCGTGGGCGGAAACGGCCGGGATGAGGGCGGCCAGCAGGCCGGCAGCGGAACGGACACGTGGGGAATTCATAGTGGATTGAGTATGGTTGTTCCCCGACCTACGCACGAGCCGGATGTTTCTTAGGAAGATTTCTCTTTCCCACGCTTCAGACCCGGAACCGGCCCCCACCCGTTCACTTTCGTCGCTCGTAGCGCACGGTTACGAACGGCACCCACGCACCGTCCTTCTGCAGGAAGATCTCGTTGGTGAACGCATCGGCGCCGGCTTTCGTCAGGCGCACCTGCACCGGGTAGGTCTTGCCGCCGGGCTCGGTCACCTTGAGGTCGTTCAAAAGCGCACCGTGGTCCGGCGTGATGACTCCTTCCGTCAGGTCACCGTCGTTGTTCACGTAGAAAATCACAATCTTTCCCCTGCCGCCGTCCCAGGCATACAGGCCGCTGGTATAGGGCGTGCGTTTGTCGCCGCGCACGAAAACCGAATCGAAGCTCACACCCTGCCGGTTCTCGGTCCAGGCAAACCGCGCCTCCAGTTTCAGCGGCGCCGCATCCTTCGGCACCGGCACGTCGCCGATCCAGACTCCCCCAACCAGCGACGCCAGCGGTGCGAGCGGCGATTCGGGCGCAGGTTTTCTTTCGTCGGCCGCGTCGGCGGACATCGTCAGGAGGAGGACACAAGATAGGAGCAGTTTTTTCATGGGAATGGAGAAAGTGGGTTAATCGGAAACCTTGGGCACGAGCAGCGCCGCCAACAGGATGCCGCCGACGCCCTGCTCGACACCGTGCCAGAGTGCGTCCACCAGCAGCGCGCCGGGTGAGACGTTCCAGACGGCGAAAAGCAGCAGGTAGACCGGCAGCGTCATGATGACGCCGAACAGCGAACCAAACTGAAAACCCGCGAGCGAGCTCGGCTTTTTCCGGAAGCTCTGCGTGAAGAGGAAGGCCATGAAGGCCGTCAGGATCAAGTAGGCCAGCCCGATTGCGCCCAAGCGGACCTCCGCCGGGGGCCGGGCGATCATGGGGGCTTGGGCGGCGAATAATTTTGCCATCAGCACCGAGTTCCAGAGGCCACCGAGGACAAACATCGCCAGGCACGGCACGGTAAAGAAGAGCAGTTTGCGCATGGGTCTTTTAGATGAGGCCGCAGCTTACCCCATCCTCGGAAACCGGTATTGGAAAAATCTTACCTGCCGCTCACGCCACATTCAGGTAGCCGAGGTAGGGCGATCGGCGCGCGAGGTAATCCGCGGGCGTGAGCCCGGTCAGGCTGCGGAATTCATTGATTAGGTGCGCCTGGTCGTAGAAGCCGTTCGCCAGCGCTACCTCCGGCCAGTCCGCCCGCTGGCGCTGCCCGACAAACCGGATCGTCCGCTGCAGGCGCTGCACGCGGCCGAAGTGTTTTGGCGCCATTCCCACCCGCCGGGTGAACTCGTGCACGAGGTGCTTGTGGCTGAGGTTCGCCTCCGCCGCGATCCGGCCGACCCCGGTGCCGCCACGCTGCAGCATCGCCGCGGCGTAGCTGATCCGTTCGTCGGGATCCGGCTCGCGCCGAAGCCGCTGCGCCAGCCAGCGTTCGAGATCCCGCAGCAGGGCCGCGTCGCCGCGCATCTCACCGAGCTGTTCCCGCACAGCCGCCGCTTCGTGTCCCCAGATATCCTCCAGCTCCACCACCCGGCCGGTCAGCTCCGCCAGCGAAAACCGGAATAGCGGAAAGGCTCCGCCCGGCCGGAAGCGGATGCCGGCGAGGTGATAGGCACCGGCCTGTTCGATCACAATGGGCTGCGGATGCTGTCCCGACACCCAGCTGGCACGGAATATCGTGTGCCGCCGCACGTCAGTCCGTTCACACAGCCTCTGCGGCTCACCGAGATTAAAGATCACCACCATCGCCCCGTCGGGCAGCAGCATCTGTCGCGATGCCTGTTGCACGCGACCGCGCACCAACCACATGTTTTCCACAAAACGGGAGACCGGCGCAGTCGGCAGGTGCAATACGTGGGTCAGCACGGCCTCGTTTTTAGGCCATTCGGGCTGGGTGTCCAGCCCGCGCCCCGGCTTCATTCCTTTGCGGCTATATGTGCACATTCCGCCTTTTTCCTTCCCTATTCTGAATTCTTTGCCTCGGTTTCATGACGCGATAGCGCCTGAGAACCGAGGACAAACACTGGGCGGCCAGCCGGCCGCAACGGTGTGTCTCCCTGCTTGCATCTGACCTCTGACCTCTGTGCTCTGACTGCCTCGTACATGGATTTCGCTCTTCCCAGTGATTTTGCCGGCCGCCCGCTTGAGGTTCCCCCGATCGACTTCAGGGCGCTGCTCAACGACGACCAGTTCAAGGCCGTCACGGCCGAGCCGGGCCCCCTGCTTGTCCTCGCCGGCGCCGGCTCGGGCAAGACCCGCACCCTCACCTACCGCGTCGCCTACCTCCTCTCCCAAGGCGTCCGCCCGGGCGAGATCCTCCTCCTGACCTTCACCAACAAGGCGGCAAAGGAGATGCTCCACCGCGTGCAGGACCTCACCGGCATCGAGCCGGCCCGCTTCTGGGGCGGCACCTTCCATTCCCTGGGCAACCGCGCCCTCCGCATCTACGGCGAGGCCATCAAGCTCCCGAAGAACTTCACGATCCTCGACGCCGACGAGTCCGAGACCCTCCTCAAGCAGACGGTCGAGCACGTCGACAAGCTCTTCTTCAAGGACAAGACCAACCCGCGCCCCGGCCCGCTCTTCAGCGTCCTCTCCCTCGCCCGCAACACCCAGCTTTCCCTCCGCGACGTCGTCGCCAAGAACTTTCCGCAATATGGCGAGATCGTCGACCGCTTCCCCGCCTTCGCCGCCGCCTACGAGAAAAAGAAGCGCGAGCAGTCCGTCGTCGACTACGACGACCTCCTCGAGCTTTGGCTCAAGCTCCTCACCGACGCCCCCGAGGTCGCCGCCTATTTCGCCAACCGCTTCCGCCACGTCCTCGTCGACGAATACCAGGACACCAACACCATCCAGGCCCAGATCGTCGACAATCTCGCCCCGCACCACCGCGTCATGGCCGTCGGCGACGACGCCCAGTGCATCTACTCGTGGCGCGGCGCCGACTT
>CAZZDB010000215.1:0-5844 GCA_964652485.1 uncultured Oleiharenicola sp. | reverse complement strand
CTGGAACTCCACCTCGACCGTTACATTCTGGCGGATGCCGCAAGCAATCCCTTCGGCATCGGACCCTACGGCGTGTATCTCAACCCACCTTCTCCGCAGCTGCAGGTTTTCCGCGACGCCGGCCGCGGTCGCGGCGTGCGCACCTTCATCCATCCCTTCAGCCCGCAGCAGATCGTGCACGGCACGGCGGCCGTCGTGCTGCACCAGGCCGCGCTTTGCGCCAAGGCCGGCCGTCTCCTCGGCCGGAACGACTGGCTCGCCGCCGCCGAGCGCATGGTGCAGTGGACGCTCGGCCATAATCTCGAGGGACTCTGCCTGCACTCCGGCGTCGGCTACCGGCATCCGACGCCATTTTCTGCCTACGTCACCCAGCTGCCCGACACCGTGGTGGTCGGCCACATCGGCCGGCCCGAGGACACTCCCTATCTGGAAGCGTCCCCGCTGATCGAATGGAGCAGCCAGGAAATCTGGGACATTCCGCACGGCCATCTGACCGAGGCCGTGCTCTGGCTGTGATTCTCCCCACGGCAAGTCTTGGCCGTTAACCTTCCCATGAATAATATCACATATGTTTATGAATAGAATCGTCCTGAGAAACCTATGTGCCTCTCTAGCGCTGGCCACATTGGGGGTTGTCCCGGCGCCGGCACAGCTGGACCCCGCGGGGCCGAACATTGTCCAGAATGTCACCGCGGCTGATCCCATCAGCTTTAACTCGGCGTGGCGCTTCCGTCTCGGTGACGTCCCCGGGGCCGAGTTGCCCGGCTGCGACGACCGGTTGTGGCGCTTGGTGGACCTGCCGCATGACTGGAGCATCGAGAATCCAGTGGACCCTGCCACCGGCCCAGATCCCCACGACAAGAACATGCCGGAAGGCAACAATGTCGGATACTTTCGCGGAGGAACTGGCTGGTACCGGAACAGCTTTGTGCTTTCACCGCAGGACGCCGGCAAGTCCGTTGAAATCGTTTTTGACGGCGTTCAGCAGGAATCCGACGTCTGGATAAACGGCCGGCATCTCGGCTTCCAGCCCCACGGCTATATCCCGTTTCACTATGATCTGACGCCGGGGCTCAACCCTCCCGGCCAACCGAACGTAATTGCAGTCCGCGCCGTCAACCCTGAGCGCAACAGCCGGTGGTACCCCGGCTCCGGCCTCTATCGGCCCGTTTCACTCCGTTTCCACGAGGCGTTGCACGTTCCGGTTGGCGGGCTATTCATCGACACGCTCTGGCTGGGGCCCACGCGGGCCGACTTGCAGGTTCGCGTCGCGGTCGAAAATGCGCGCGCCACGCCGGCCGAGGTCGACCTGGCAATAAGGTTGACCGGTCCCGCCGGCGAAACGCAGGACTTCGATTTGGGCCGGCTTGACCTGAACGGGAGCAGTACGGAACAAGTCAGCCAGAAGATCACAGTCGCGGCCCCACAGACTTGGTCCCTGGAATCGCCCAAACTTTACCGGGCGGAAATCTTCCTCCGCGAGCACGGACATCGGTTGGATGGCTACCACCAGACTTTTGGCATTCGCACGGTCACCGTCTCAGCGGAGCAGGGATTTCTGTTGAACGGTCAGTCCTTAAAGCTGAAGGGCGCCTGCGTGCATCATGACAACGGGTTGCTCGGCGCGGCCGCCTTTGCGTCAGCGGAGTACCGGCGCGTGGCGCTGCTAAAGCGCAATGGTTTCAATGCCGTCCGCACGAGCCATAATCCGCCGTCTGCCGCCTTCCTCGCGGCCTGCGACGAGTTGGGGTTGCTCGTGATCGACGAGTTCACGGACATCTGGGAGGTACCGAAGGTGCTCAACGGCTACCAGCGCTATTTTGCGAAGCATTGGGAACAGGACCTGCGGGCGATGCTGGGGCGCGATTTCAACCATCCTTCGGTCGTGATGTGGAGCATTGGCAACGAAATCCCGGAACGGGCGAAACCGGCTGGATTGGAGACCGCCCGGAAACTCATCGCCTGCATCCGCAGCGTGGACAGTCGGCGGCCGGTCACCAATGCGATCAGCGGCTTCTGGGACAATCCCGAGTGGGAGGGCCAATGGGATCCCTCCGCCAAAGCCTTCGCCCTCCTTGATGTCGGAGGCTACAATTACTACGGCGCCAGCTACGAAAGCGACCACGCGAAATATCCCGCCCGCGTCATGGTCGGTACCGAGTCGTTCCCGCTGGACGCCTGCAACTATTGGCGGCTGGTCGAAAAATATCCCTACGTGATTGGCGACTTTGTGTGGACCGGCATCGACTACCTCGGCGAAGCCGGCCTCGGCCACAACCTCTATGTCGATGATGTTTCTGCCGCCAGCGCCCCGAAGCCGTGGGAGCATATGCCTTGGCCAACCTCCGTCAGCTGGTGCGGAGACCTTGACATCACTGGTGACAAGAAACCGCAATCGTACTTCCGCGATGTCGTCTGGGATCGCAGCCCAATCGAGCTCGCCGTCCACGCCCCCATCCCGCCAGGCCACCGCGAACTCGTCAGCCAGTGGGGTTGGCCCGACGAACAGCCCAGCTGGAACTGGGAGGGTGCCAGGGGCCTGCTACTGCAGGTCAACGTTTATTCCAAGGCTCCGCGAGTCCGCCTTGAGTTGAACGACCAGCTGATCGGCGAACAGACGATCGATCGAGAAAAAGGCATTACCGCAACTTTCCAAGTGCCCTATGAGCGGGGGGTCCTCCGGGCCAGCGCACTGGCGGACGGCAAGGTTTTCGCCACTTGCGTCCTGCGCAGCAGTGGGCCGGCCGCCGCTGCCACCTTGCAGCTCGAGTCGCCCAGACCTTCGGCAGACCGGGACCGACTGATTTTTGTGCAGGTCGAGATCCGGGACGCCGCGGGTCAGCGCGTGCCCGATGCGAACCGCCCGTTGGAGCTGGAGCTGGCGGGCCCCGTCGAATTGCAGGCCTTCGGCTCCGGCAACCCGGACGCGCTCGGCTCGCTTCAGGATGACAAGACAGAATCTTTCCGCGGCCGCGCCTTGGCGATTCTCCGTCCCACCGGGAAGCCCGGTGTCGTGCGACTCACCGTGAAATCGCCGGAACTCACCGCAGGCCAGATCGAAATTCCATTGTCCGCCGCGCGGCTAACACAACGTTGAACGGTTCGCCACGAGCACGATTGATATTCTGCAATCCATGCACGTCATGCCCGTCCTACTCTGCCGATCTAACCTGGCCCGCCCCCGCGCACCGATCGGACGACCAGTCGTTTCTCGCCTATTCAGATCGCTGGGATATGCCTTCGACTAAACCGTTCACCACCTCGTAGGCTCCCTCGCCCGGCGAAACAGAAAAAGACCAGCCCGACAGCCAACCCTCATGAACCGTAGCGACAGAAGCCTCCGTCTCCTATATCTGCTTTTCTTCATCGGCATTCTCGTGGGCCGAGCCCGCTGCGCCCCCAGTGGGCTGCCGGCGCTCCGGGTGCACAGCGACGGTCACTACTTGGAAACCACCGTCGGGCGGCCGTTCTTCTGGCTGGGTGACACCGCCTGGCAGCTGATTCATGACACCACCCGCGAGGAATGCTCCTACTATCTCCGGACACGCGCGGACCAGGGCTTCACTGTTATCCAGACGGTTGTGCTCACAGAATTCGACGGATTGAACCGCCCCAACGAATTGGGCGACCGGCCTCTATTTGATAATGACCCAACCAGGCCCAACCCCGCCTATTTTCAACGCGTCGTTGAGATTGTCGACGAAGCTGCGGCGGCCGGTCTCTACGTTGCGCTGGTGCCGGCTTGGGGTGACAAGCTGACGGCGCCCTGGGGCAGCGGACCACGCATCTTCACGACAGGGAATCTGCCAGTGGCGCGGGGTTATGCACGCTATCTTGGTCATCTTCTGCGCGAGCGCCATAACGTGATTTGGTTGCTCGGCGGCGACCGGCCCGCCCGGCTTGCCGGCATGCACAACGAATATCTCAGTAAGATGTCCCGCGATGCCGGATTTCCCCCCGAGCAGGATTGGACACCGATCTGGCGGGAATTTGCCGCCGGCTTGGCAGAAGGGACAGCGGGCCTCCCCGTCATCGTCTTTCACCCCCAAGGCGGAGAGGAATCTTCGTCCGGATTCCTGCATCAGGAATCCTGGCTCAGCGTCAACGGCATGCAGAGCGGGCATGGCGGCGGCCATGACGTTCCGGTGTGGGCATGGATCGCCCGCGATTATTCCCTGCGCCCGGCCAAACCCACGTTGGATCTCGAGCCCAACTACGAGGACCACCCGTTCAACCCCTGGCCCCGCTGGGATCCTTCGACGGGATATTTCCGCGACTACGATGTTCGCAAGCAGTGCTATCGCTCCGTGCTCGCCGGCGCCTGCGGCGTGACGTACGGACACCACTCTGTCTGGCAGTTTGCCGGTCCACGCCGGGAGCCCGTTCTCTTCCCGGAGCGCGACTGGATCGATGCCCTGCAGCGGCCCGGCGGCCGCCAGATGCGTTATCTCCGGCAGTTGATCGAGTCGCGGCCGTTCTTCTCCCGCATACCCGACCAGACTCTGGTGGACAATCCCTCGCCTAGCGGGGCGCAGCACATCGTTGCCAGCCGAGACCGCGCCGGCAGCTACGTCTTCGTGTATTTTCCGCTCAACGACCTGAGCGCCACAATCAACCTCGGCAATCTGTCCGCTGCAAAACTGACTGCGTGGTGGTACGATCCTCGTACTGGTTTCGCCCATCCGCTCGGGCTCATCGCCGGCGGGGCGAAACGGGAATTCAAGAGTCCCGCCTACGGTCCCGACTGGGTGCTCGTGCTCGACGATGCCGCCGCCGGCTATGCTCCCCCGGGAGTGCGTTGACCGAATTTTCCCTTCACATGCTGCCGCCCACCGCCTTGTTCCTTGCCGCCTTGTTTGCGCCACTCTCGCTGCTCGCCGCACCCGACCCAGTCGATGCCGTTAACGTCTTCACCGGCACGTCCAACTCGCGCTGGATGTTGACCCCTGCGGCCTCGCTGCCCTTCGGCCTCGTCAAGCTCGGCCCAGATAACCAGACAAACGTCTGGAACGGCGGCTACGAATACACCGTCAACAGCATCTCGGGTTTCAGCCAGCTGCACGCGATGTGCCTGAGCGGTGTGAGCTTGATGCCCGTCACCGGCCCCATCGAATACAATCCCGGCATGTTTCGCGTTTTCCCCGGGGCGCCTGACGGTCCCTTCGGCACGATGTGGACATCCGGCTACCGCTCGCGCATCGACAAGGCCACCGAGCATGGCTCCCCAGGGTACTACTCGGTCGAGCTGCTTGACCACCATGTAAAGGCGGAACTCACGGCTACGCTGCGCACCGGCGTGATGCGCCTCACCTACCCCACGACAGACGAGGCCCACCTGTTGCTCGACTTCGCCTTTCCCACCGAGGAGCTCTGTGAGATCCACGAAGCCGTTGCGACCCTCACGGGACCCGGCGAGCTTACGGGGCACATCCGCCAGGCGAACAACTACACCGGCGAATACACGGTCTATTTCGTCCTGCGCTCCGACCACCCCTTCACCTCGCTCGACGCTTGGCAGCGCCAGCCCTTCACGCCCGACAGCGTGAGCTACGGGACAGACTGGCGGGCACCCGTGAAATACGAGCGCGGTCTCCGAGCCTTCACCGGACACGATCATTGCGGCGTGGTGATGAACTATAAGACCGCCGCCGGTGAGCAGATATTGATCCACTCGGGCCTTTCCCTCGTGAGCACCGAGCAGGCGCGGCGCAACCTCGACGCCGAACTCCCAGCCGGCGGCGATGACTTTGCCACTGTCGTCCAGCGCGCGCGGCAGGCTTGGCGTAAGCTGCTCGCCTCGATCGAGGTCGAGGGCGCAACGGCGGAACAACGCACGATGTTCTA
>CAZZDB010000214.1:0-5868 GCA_964652485.1 uncultured Oleiharenicola sp. | reverse complement strand
CGCACATCAAGATCGTCGCCACGACGCTCCGCGAGGTGCACTCGACCAACCGCCATTCCTGGGGTGCGGTCGCCTGGATCGACGGCCAGACCTTTGTGTCACCGACGACCGAGCTCGATGTCGTCGACCGCGTGGGCGGCGGCGACGGCTACGCGGCGGGCTTCTTCTACGGCCTGCTCAGTGGCGAGTCGGAGCAGGAGGCGGTCAACCTCGGCTGGGCGCACGGTGCGCTGCTGACGACCTTCCCCGGCGACACCACGATGGCGACGGTGGAGCAGGTGCGGGCTTTCGCGAAGGGCGGTTCGGCCAGGATCCAGCGGTAAGCCCGGATCAGAGGACCCGAGGCCAGAAAACAGTGGTCAGCGGGGGCGATGGTCAATCATCGCCGGCGCAAACCGGCCTTGCTCGCGGCGGAATCAGAGATCCCGCCCTGCGGTTCCGCCCCACCTCTCAGGTGCCGTGGCGGCGGTAGGGAATCCCGAAATACACGACCGTGTCCGGGTCCTTGAGGACGACGGCGCCGTCGCTGGTGACGAGCGCGGCGCGGCCGTCGACCAGGGCGCCGCGGGCGGTCTTCCGCCGTTCATCGAGGATAGCGCGCTGCGGGCCGAACTTGGCGAGGCGCAGCGTGCCGTCGGCCTGGATGACGATCCGGCGGGCGCCCTCCTGCGTGCCGGTTTCGTATTCGCCGGACACGCGGAGCAGCAGGGCGCGCGACTCGGAGTCGGCCATCAATTCGTGCCGGGGCACGGTCGAGGGCGGGGGCCGCAGCAGCATATACGCGGTGAAGCCGTTGAAGGCGATGATGAAGACCGCCAGCACGGCGATCTTCGCCCAGCGGGGCACGCCGCCCGGTACGCTCGTGGGACCAGTCCCGGACGAGGCCGGCACATAGCGCTCGATGACCTTGGGCGTGAACTTGGCGGCCTCGAGCGTGCCCGTGATTGTGGAGAGGATGAACGCGACGGTGTGGTCCTCGCCGCGGAGAATGGTCTCCCAGCCGACAAAGCACAGGCGGCGGTACCGGGTGCGGATGACGAAGATCTCGCGGTCGGTCTTGACCCGGATTTCCGGCGTGGACGGCTCGTAGATGGTCAGTTGCGAGGCGACCCCCGCGAGGGCGGTGAGCAGGGCCTGCAGCTGCGCCGCCGAGACGTTCTGCAACTGTTCGTCGGGGTAGGCAAGGCCCCCGGCTGTCGCGTCCGGCGACAGGTGGTGCAGGGTCACACTGTAGTTCACGGCCGCCATCAGGGTTCGAGGATGTAGATCGGGCAGTTGTTGTTGCCGAGCCGGAAGCTGCCGGTGTTGAGGTTGCCGTCGTCCAAGGCCTCGTCGATCATCTGGTACATCTCCAGGTCGACGAGCATCGGGGTGTCGCTGGTGTCGCTGATGGCGATGGCGGCGCGCCAGGTGCCGCCGGGGCTGGTGCCGCCGGGATGGACCTGCATGTACTCCCAGTCGAACTTGCCGCCCATCGGCGTGGGATTCTGCCAGACATCAGTCTTGATCTCCAGGTTGCTGATGCCCGTCGGGACAACCCCGGCGGGGGTCTCCGCCGGCCACGATCCGTTTTCGTGCGCGTAGGAGAGAAACACCGCCGAGAAGACGCGGAAGTCGTTCGCAATCGCGCCGGCCTTGGCCTTTTTCTGCACCCGCTGGTAGGACGGCACGGCCATCGCCAGGAGGATGCTGACGATGAGCACCACGATCATCAACTCGACCAAGCCCAAGCCTGCGGTCGAACGGGGGATGCTCCGGCGACCGAGCAGGCGACGGGAGTCGGGCGATGCTCGCATGGCGACATTCCTGCGCAGCGCGGGCCACTAGGCAAGGTGGAATCGAGAGAGCACGGAGCCGCGGGCGGCGAGCCATGGACGGGCGCGGCCGACGGGACACGGCAATCGCTCCGGCGGGCGCGGCCACGTCCGGTCGCACGGGAACCCTGATCACAGGACGGGTTGGGCGGGGCCAGTTTCTGCTTCCGCTGCCGGAGGCGTCAGCCTAGTTTCGCGCCCCATGAGCCCTCCCTCCCGCGCCGTTTTCGCCCTGCCGCGCGCCAGCTGGCGCGAAACCACCGTGCTGCTGGCGGCCGCCTGGCTGGTGCCCTTCCTCGTGCACCTGTTGCCGTGGAACGGCCCCCGGCCGCTGGGCGTCCATGTGCTGCCGGTTTTCTGGACGACCTTCCTGGCGGTTTATCTCCGTGGCGCTTGGGCCGGTCTGCTGGTCGGGCTCGTCACGCCGCTCGTCAATCTCGCATTCACGGGCCTGCCGGCGGGGCCGGCCGCTGGCGGGATGGCGCTGGAGGCCGCCGGCTTCGTGCTGGCCGCGGCGCTGTTGCTGCGCCGCTGGCCGGGCTTCCGGCTCGCCGCGCCGCTGGCGTGGGTCGCGGCCAAAGCGCTCGCGGTCACCGCGCAGTTTCTGGTCCCGGTGCTGGGTGACGGTGACAACCCGCTGGCGCACCTGGCCCGCTCCACCCGGAACGGCCTCGCCGGCCTCGCCGTGCTGGCGGTGATCAATGTGCTCCTCGTGGCGTTTTATCCCCGGATGGACCCGCGGGAGAAGGAGTAACGGCCGGACGGGAAGCGGGCTGGCGGGCGCGCTGCCGGAGCATCAGGACGAGCGCGGCCGCGCTAAGGAGCGCGCACGTGACATACACCGCCCGGTAACCGAAGCCGGCGGCGATGGTGCCGAAGAGCAGGTAGCCGGCGGTGGCGCCGATGCGCATGGCGTTCACATAGATGTTGGTCGCGGCGCCGGCCTGGTGCGGGAGCTTGTCCTGGAAGAACGAGATGGACACACCGGTTGTCACCGAGATGAAGGCGGCGCTGAGGATCTGCAGCGGGTAGATGTGCCACGGCGCCCCGACGAGCGAAAGCGCGCCGTAGTAGACGACGGAAATGACCACGGCCACGCGGATGAGCCGCGCCTGGTCCACCGTGGTCGCGAGCAGGCCGAAATAGAACATGAACGGCAGCTCGAAGAACGGCGCGAGGCTGAAGATGATGCCGACCTGGGACTCGGTGCCGCCGAGCACGTGGAGCACGAGCAGCGACATGTTCATCATCGACATGGTGCCGGCGGTGAACACCAGCACGAAGGCGGCGAACCACGCGAACAAGCCTGGCAGCCGCAGCAGGTCGCGCATCGGCACCGCCGGCGGCGCCGCCGGATTCACCACGGGCGGTGTGTCCGGCAGGCGCAGGGCGACGATGAGCAGGAAGAGCAGCTGCAGGGACGCGGCCACCAGAAACAGGCCCCGATAGGAGAACCAATGCAGGGTCGCCGCCGCGACGGCGGGCCCGACGGTCCACGCCAGCGCGAAGAACATCCGGAACATGTTCATGTAAAGCGGCGCCTCGGCCGGCGGCACCGCGGAACGGCCCAGGGTCTCGCGGGCGTGGGCGAAGAGCTGCGAAAACGTGATCGAGGCCACGCCCAGCACGAGCGCGCCGATGACGATTAGCAAGGTCACGTCACGCACATACGCATACCCGAGGTAGCCCAGCACCCCCCCGCCGGAGCCGAACAGGAGCATGGCGCGGCGCGAATGGTGGGTGTCGGAACGGTGTGACAGCCAGGTGGCGATGAGGATGTTGCCCAGCGCCGTCACGGTCATGAAGGCGCCGAAGGCCGCCGGATTCATGCCGACCTCGATGGTGCCGAACATCGACAGAAACGGGGCGACAAAGGATGCGCTGAGCCCGAGCACGATGTTGGCGATGAGCACCACGCGAAACTCGCGGTGCCGGAACATGGTGCGGAGCGGGAGCAGGACGCGCTGCATACGGGAGCGCGCTTTGTCGCCGGTGCCGAGCGGGCACGCGAGCGGAAACTGGGGCGGCTTCAGTGCGCGATGATCGTGTCGGCGCGGGCCCAGACGTCCGCCGGGACGCCGAGCGCCTGCTTGAGCGCGACGTCGCGGTCCCAGGGATTCGTCATCCGCGCGAGGTCCAGCCGCTGCCGCAGGGATAGCTGGCGGGGAAAATACCAGGGCGAGACCAGCGCGTGGATCTCGATCAGCGGGTAGTCGGTGCCGTAGAGCAGGCGGTGCCGGAACTCCGGGCGGCGGAGCACCGCGCCGAGGTCACCAAGCTTGTTGAGCTGGGTGAGCGAGGAGAGGTCGGCGTAGAGATTGGGATATTCGCCCATCAACCGCGCGAGCCGGTCGATGGAGCGCTCGCCGTCGAACCGGCCGGTCGTGGCGGCGTGGGCGGCGATGACGGTCACGCCCTGCTGCAGCGGCAGCCGCAGCCGGTCCGGATCGCACAGCTCGTCGCGGGACTGGGTGAATGAGCGTTCGTTGCCGGTGTGGGTGAGCAGCGGCAGGCCGAGCGCGACCAGCTTGCGGTAGAAGGGGATGAGGCGTTCGTCGGCCGGGTCGATGTGCTGGACCGAGGGCAGCCACTTGACCAGCACGGCGCCGTGCGCGCGGGCCCACTCCAGCCGCGCGAGGGCGTCGGGCCGGTAGGGATTGATGCTGGCGCCCCAGAGCAGGTTGGGGTGCTTCGGCACCTCGGCGGCGAGGAACTCGTTGGGCACGTAGATCTCGGTCTGCGCGCGGTCGAGTTCACCCCGGGCGTCAACCACGCCGTCCAGCGCGAGGATCACGGTGCGGCCGACGTGCCGGCTGCGGGCGAGGCGTTCGGACAGGCGCGCGAGCACGAGGCCGTCGCCCTTGCGGAGGATCTCCTCCTCCGTCACGCCGAACGCGCGCAGATAAAACCGCAGCTTCAAGCTGTGGCGCATCGCGTCCGAGACAAAGCAGCCGCTGCCACCGGCGCCGAGGCCGGCGGTGTGGCAATGCAGGTCGGTGAACGCGGCGGCCGGGAGGGGCTCGGGTGGCAGATAGGGACGCGGGCCGCCGAGCAGCAGCGGGGCGAGCAACAGGGTGACCAGGAGCAGGGCGCCGGCGCAGAGCCGGCAGGAGTGTTTCTTGAGGAGGTGCATGGGAGGAGTGCACCCACTCTACCCGGCTTCCCGGGCCGGGCGTTAATCGATAAACCGAATGCGCGGCATCGAGGGCCGCGATGCGGTCACCGCAGGAGGTGCGCTTCGCCCTACCGCACCACGCGCGCGCTGCCGCCCTGCATGAGTTTCTCGATTTCCTTCTGCGTGGCCATCGAGGTGTCGCCGGGGGTCGTCGAGGCGAACGCGCCGTGCGCTGCGCCGTAGTCGACGGCGAGCTGCGGGTCGTTCTTTGATAGGAAACCAAACTGCAGGCCCGAGGCGAACGAGTCGCCGCCGCCGACGCGGTCGAGGATCTCAAGGCCGGGATAGGCGCGGCTGTCGTAGAATCTGCCCTCGTGCCAGAGGATCGCACCCCAGTCGTTCTTCGTCGCGGTGATGACCCGGCGCAGGGTGGTGGCGGCGACCTTGAAGTTGGGAAATTCCTTCACGGCCGTCCCGATCATCGCCTTGAAGGCGTCGGTCTCGAGGTGGCTGAGGCTGGCGTCGGCGCCCTTGACCTCAAAGCCGAGCGAGGCGGTGAAGTCCTCCTCGTTGCCGATCATGACGTCGACATATCTGGCGATCTCGCGGTTGACCTCGCAGGCCTTCCTCTGGCCGCCGATGGTCTTCCAGAGCGAGGGGCGGTAGTTCAAATCATAGCTGACGATGGTGCCATGCTTGTTCGCGGCCTTGACGGCCTCGACGGCGAGGGCGGCGGTTGTCTCGGAGAGCGCGGCAAAGATGCCGCCGGTGTGAAACCAGCGCACGCCCTGCTCGCCGAAGATGAGGTCCCAGTCGAAATCGCCCGGCCGGAGCTGCGAGGCGGCGGTGTGGCCGCGGTCGGAGACGCCGACGGCACCGCGGACGCCGAAGCCGCGCTCGGTGAAGTTGAGGCCGTTGCGCACGGTGCGGCCGATGCCG
>CAZZDB010000213.1:0-5951 GCA_964652485.1 uncultured Oleiharenicola sp. | reverse complement strand
AAGCCGCTGGTCGATTCCTACGAGATGACCACCGGCCAGCCCGTGGGCGAGATCTACTGCGCCTACCTGCCGCCCCAGCTTTCCTGGATCACCGAACCCCTGGCCCAGGTCACCGGCCGCACCCCCTTCACCATCGATTGCGCGGAGTGGCTGCCGACCGTCAACCTCCAGGCGGTCAACGGCGTCCCGCTCTTCGGCGCCCACTGGCTCGGCGCCCTCAGCCTCGTGGCCGAACTGCCCGGCGCGAAGCTGGACAAGGAGCCCAAGGAGGACGCCGCCCACCAGGGCCCGTGGCACATCGACTGCCGCATGTCCGCCCAGTTGCCCAGCGGCGACCTCATCCGCCGGCAATTCATCTCCAACGCCGTCGCCGTCTCCCTCGCCGCCTGCGTCGTCATCCTCACCCTGTGGCAGGTGTATGTCAGCGGCTCGCTCCGCAACGAGATTTCCTACTGGGAGGACCAGGTCGCGACCCACAAGCGCGAGTTCGCGGATCTGAACGTCGCCACCAAGCAGCTCGATGCCCAGGTCGCCCGGCTCGACGCCGCCCACGACCTGATGGGCGCACCCTACGTCCTCTCCGACCTGCTCCTCAACCTCGGGCGCACCCGCCACCCGAAGATGAGCATCTCCAGCATCAACGGCTTTGCCAACGGCGTGGTCGTGCGCGGCGTCATGCACGAGCCCTCCGACGTGGCCGCCCAGACCCTGCGCCGCTACGTCGACCAACTGCGCAAGGACCCCGCCATCGGGCCCCTCTTCTCCACCATCGCCCTGACCTCCATCGAGCGCGGGGAAACGGGCGAGACGCTGACCTTTGAGGTCGCGTGCAAACTGAAGGGGGCGACGGCCGCGCCATGAACGCCTTCCTCCAGCAGTTCCTGGGTTATGCGCGGCGAAACCCGATCATGGTGGCCAGCGTCGCCGTCATTTTGGTCATGGGTTCCACCTCCTACTACCTCTGGGACCGACAGCACGACCTGACCAGCGAGCATGACAAGGTCAAGCGCAGCGGCGAGGGCATGTTGCAGTCCCTCACCAGCCATGCGCGCATCACCGCCGAGCTCGCCACCGTGAAGCAGGCGCTGAGCTTCATCGACAAGAACCTCGTCGTCGAGGCCGACCTGGCGGAAAACCTCGGCTACTTTTACCAGATTGAAACGGCCAGCCGGATGCGCTTCACCCAGCTGAGCCAGCTCAGCTCGCAGCCCCAGCCGGCGGACGCGCCCTACAAGGCCGTGCCCTTCTCCCTGCGGGCGAGCGGCACCTACCGCCAGATCCTCCGCCTGCTACGCGAGCTCGAGACCGGCCCGCGCCAGCTCCGCATCCGCACCTACACCTTCAGCGCCGCCGACGGCGACGCCGACCTTGTCACCATGGAGCTGAACGTCGAACTCCTGGCCCGCCCATGAAAACCCGCCTCCTCCCCGCCCTGCTCCTGACCGCCGTCCTGCTGTCGGGAGGCTCCGGCCTGGCGGCGGACAAACCGGACACCGCGACGGCCGCCGCCCTCAAGAAAGTCTCGGACCGCTACGCCCTCACCAAGACACGCATCGCCGCGTTACTCGAGCAGCGGATCCACCCCACGCCCCTGCCGGACAACCTGCCGAATCCGTTTTACCACTCGCAGGTCATCCCGCCCTCGGACAATGCACCGGTCACTCCGACCGACACTGCTTTGGTCCCGGCCGCGGCGGACATCAGCGACGCCGACACCCTGGCCAAATTCGTCGCCGGCATCAAGATCAGCGGTCTGGTCGTGCTCGCCGGCCAGCCCCACCTCACGATCAATTCCACTCTCTGCAAGGCGGGTGACGTCATTCCGGCCGGCACAAAGGACCACCCGCTCTACATCTCGGTGGTGCACCTCACGCCCGAGGAGGTCACGCTCGGGCTCAACCAGGCCGAGCAGACCGTCCGTCTGCGGCGGTAGGCGGTCGGTGGCGGTCGGATCCAGCCGCGGTCACAAGCGTGAGCGGGTGGCAATTCACCCAACCGCTTACCCATGCAGCTACGATCCGGGCGACCCAAAAGCTGGCTGAGCCGAACGCGTCCCAGCCATGCGTTCCCGCCCATCCCCCAAGCCCGTTTGTAATATAATAGATTACAAACCCGCCGGCCCGATCTCGCGCCGCAACTGCGCGAGGAACGCCCGCAGGAAATCAGTCCGCTGCCGGGCTTCCTGCCGGCCGCTGGCCGTCTGCATCGTCGCCTCGAGCCGGAGCAGCTTGGCGAAGAAGTGGTCCACCGTCGCCGTGCGGTCGTCGGGCGCGCGGTGTTCGCAGAACGGATCCTCTGGTGCGTAGAGCGGCCGGCCCAGCGCCCCGCCGAGCATCAGGCAGCGCGCAAGGCCCGTCGCGCCCAGCGCCTCGAGCCGGTCGGCGTCCTGCACCACCTTCGCCTCCAGCGTGCGCGGGGCGATGCCCGCGGTGAAACTGTGCGCCTCGATCGCATGCGCGATGTCCGGCAGCCAGGCCGCCGGGCAGTCCCATTCCGCCAGCCACCGCCGGGCCTGTTCCGCCGCCAGCCGCGAAGCCTGCGACCGTTGTGGCGAATCCTTCGGCACCGTCACGCAATCGTGGAGCCACGCCGCGAGCACCACGATCTCAAGCCGCGCGCCCTCGGCGGCGGCGAGTTGCCGGGCATGGCGCACGACGCGCCGCACGTGCTCGAGGTCGTGCGCCGCGTCGCCCACGTGCGGGGCGAGAGCGCGCACGCAGCGTTGTTCCAGTTCGGCGAGGTCGGCGGCCATCGCCGGAGCAAAGGCGGGCGCCGGTTGCGCGGCAAGTGGAACAATCAAGGGCCGGTCTCCCAGCCGACCGCGGCCCGGGACAGGCCCCGGCACCTCGAGTCGAAACGGCTGGTCGGGAGACCAGCCCTCCAGCTCCATTCTCTGACCTCCGTCCCCGGATACTTCTTCCTCGCCCTCCTCCTCCCGCCGGCTTCACATCTCGATCTTCATGCCCGCACCCAACGCAACCGAGGAGGCGCCCTGGCGCGCCGGCCTGCATGGCGCCCGCGCCCTGCTCGGGCCGGGCCTCGTGCTGCAGGCCGTGGCGCTGGCCCTGGTGCTGATTTACTATTTCGCACCGGCGGCGCATGACTTGTTCGCCCGGCTCGCGGCGTGGCGCACGGCGGGCGGTTATGTCTTCTCGGCGGTGGCCAGCGGGGTGTGCGGCGGCGTGCTGCCGTTTCTCTACCTGCGCCTGAACCCGGCCACGCGAGCCGCCCATCCCTGGCCGCATATTCTATTCTTCACGTTCTTCTGGGCGTGGAAGGGGGCGGAGGTCGACCTGCTCTATCGCACGCTCGCAGTGGTGTTCGGCAGCGAACCCAGTCTTGCGACCGTCGCCCCCAAGGTCATCGCCGACCAGTTCGGCTACAACCTCTTGTATGCGGCCCCGATCGGCAACCTGTGCTTCGCGTGGAAGGACGCCGGGTTCCGCTGGGCACCCGTGGTGGCCGACCTGCGCCGCGGCCGCTGGTTTGCGCGGAGCGTCCTGCCGGTGCTGCTGGGCGTGTGGGCGGTCTGGATCCCCGTCGTGAGCTGCGTGTACGCCCTGCCCTCCGTCCTGCAGGTCCCGCTCTTCAACGTCGTGCTCTGCTTCTGGTCGCTGCTCTTCGCTCACATCCTCGCGCGGCAGAACCGGACCACCGCCTGACGGGATGGTTACCGGCGGAGCCTTGTCTTTGGCAGGCGCGGGCCCAACCTTCGGCAGCCGGATTTGAAATAAACCCCCTTCCGCCTACTCTCACTGTCCGATGAAACTGTTCCGCCTGCTGCCCCTCTGGCTCGCCCTGCCCGCGTTGCTCCTCGCCGCCGAGTCCGCGCCGGCGAAGAAGGGCGCCGTCACGGCGACGCTGGTGTCCGACGCGGCGACCATCGAGGCCGGCAGGCCGTTCACCGTCGCCCTGCGCCTGCAGCACGAGCCGCACTGGCACAGCTACTGGATCGCGCCCGGCACGGGCTACCCGACCTCGCTGGCGTGGACCCTGCCCGAAGGCTTCAAGGCCGGCGAAATCCGGTGGCCGACGCCGCACGTGGTGATCGACACCGCCAACAAGATCACGGGCAACGGCTACACCGACGAGGTGTTCCTGCTCGTCGAGATCACCCCGCCGGCGACGCTCCCGCCGGGCGGCGGGGCTAAACTGAAGGCCGTCGCTGAATGGCTCATGTGCATGGATGTCTGCATGCCCGGCGACGCGAAGCTGGAGATCGACTTCCCGACGGGTGCGGCGGCGCCCGACCCGGCATGGACCGCCGCCCTAGCCGCCGCCCGCGCCCGTCTGCCCGCCGCCAACACCGGCTGGAATGTCGCCGCCTCGCGCACCGCCGCGACCGCCGCGCTGCGGCTCACGCCCAAATCCGGCACGACGCACCAGCCGGCGGACCTGCATTTCTTCGCCGCGGACGGCTACACCGATTATGCCAAGCCGCAGGCCGTGCGCGCCGAGCACGGCGGCTGGGTGCTGGAGATGCCGATTGATGCGACCGCGGAAAAGCCCACGGGCCGCCTCACCGGCGTGCTCGCCTCGTCGAACGGCTGGACCGACGGCGCCGGTTATGCCGGTCTCGCCATCGACGCGGCGTTTACCGATACCGCGACGACCTCGGCCACCGCGCCCCAAACCTCCAACCCAACCACTGACACCAACCGTGCTGCCCCCGGCAGTCTGCTGGCCACCCTGCTCCTCGCCTTTACCGGCGGAATGATCCTCAACCTGATGCCCTGTGTCTTTCCCGTGCTCGGCATCAAGATCCTGGGCTTCGTCAACCAGTCCGGCAACGACCGGAAAAAGATCACCGCGCATGGACTGGTGTTCGCGCTCGGTGTGCTGCTCTCGTTCTGGACCCTCGCCGGCGTGTTGCTGGCGCTGCGGGCCGGAGGGTCGCAGCTGGGCTGGGGCTTCCAGCTGCAATCGCCGGGCTTCGTCTTCGGCATGGCGGTGTTCCTCCTGGTCTTCGCGCTCAACATGAGCGGGCTGTTCGAGGTCGGCCTGGCCGCCACCGGCGTCGGCGGCAACCTGCAGATGAAGGAGGGCTTCGCCGGCTCGTTCTTCACGGGTGCGCTCGCGACGCTCGTCGCCACGCCGTGCAGCGCACCGTTCCTCGCGCCCGCGCTCGGCGCCGCGCTCTCGCTCTCCGCCGCGGAGTCGTTGCTCGTATTCACCGCCATCGCCGTCGGCCTCGCCCTGCCCTACCTGCTGCTCTCGATCTTCCCGCAGGCCATCAAACTCCTGCCCAAGCCCGGCGCCTGGATGGAGACCTTCAAGCAGCTGATGGCGTTCCCGCTCTACGCGACGGTCGGCTGGCTGCTCTGGGTGCTCGCCGGCCAGACGAAGGACGAGGACAACGCCCTGCTCCTGATTACGTTCGGCTTCGTGCTGGTCGCGATGGCCGCGTGGGCCTATGGCCGCTTCGGCCAGGCGCATGGCAAGCCGGGCCGGCAGCTCTTCGGACGCGTGTTCGCCGCCGCGCTGCTTGCCGCCGGCCTCTGGACCGGCTGGCCCAGGACCGCCGAGGCCGCGCCCGCCGGCAGCTACCAGGTCACGTGGGAGAAATGGAGCCCCGCGGCCGTCGCCACGGCGCAGACCGCAGGCAGGTTCGTTTACGTGGACTTCACCGCGCGCTGGTGCGCCACCTGCCAGACGAACAAGGCGACCGTTTTCCACGACAATGCCGTGCTGGCCGAGCTGAAGCAGCGCAACGTCGTGCTCCTCCGCGGCGACTGGACCAACCGCGACCCTTTGATCACCGCCGAGCTCGCGCGCTGGAACCGCTCCGCCGTGCCGTTCAATCTCATCTATGCGCCCGGCAAATCCGCTCCGGTGGTCCTGCCCGAGCTCTTGACGCCCGACCGGGTGCTCGCCGGGTTCGCGGCCGCCGCGGCGAAGTGAGCCGCCCGCACACCGCGATCCTGCATCAGAAGCCCGCCGCGGCCAGACCG
>CAZZDB010000212.1:0-6057 GCA_964652485.1 uncultured Oleiharenicola sp. | reverse complement strand
CCGGGAGTGACAACCCTCTTGTGGGCGACTGGCAGCCGGCATGGTTATTGGGACCGGACGGCCCCTGGCGGTTTGGAGCAAGATCACCACAGGTCGCGCAACCTGACAGGCGACGGCGGGGTCGTTTGGGTGTAACCTCAGGTCATAGTCAACCCCAACCAGGAATCCACGATGCAAAAACGAAAACTCGGAAACACCAACCTCGAAGTCTCGGCCCTCGGTTTCGGCTGCATGGGGATGAGCTCCGGCTACGGCCCGGCGGGCGAAAAGCAGGCGATGATCGCGGTCATCCGCGCGGCCGTCGAAAACGGCGTCACCTTTTTTGATACCGCGGAAATCTACGGCCCCTTCGCCAATGAATTGCTCGTGGGCGAGGCGCTCGCCCCGTTCCGGACGCAGGTGAAGATCGCCACGAAGTTTGGATTCAGGATCGGACCCAACGGGGAGCGCCTGGACGGCCTCGACAGCCGGCCCTCGCACATCAAGGAAGTCGTCGAGGCTTCGCTCAAGCGGCTCAAGACCGAGGTCATTGACCTGCTCTACCAGCACCGCGTCGATCCCGACGTGCCGATCGAGGACGTGGCCGGCGCGGTGAAGGAGCTGATTCAGGCCGGCAAGGTAAGGCATTTCGGTCTCTCGGAAGCCGGGGCCAAGACCATCCGTCGCGCCCACGCCGTCCAGCCCGTCACCGCGCTGCAGAGCGAATACTCCCTCTTCTGGCGGGAGCCGGAGGCGGAAATCATGCCCCTGCTTGAGGAGCTCGGGATCGGCTTCGTTCCCTTCAGCCCGCTCGGCAAGGGATTCCTGACGGGCAAGATTGACGAAAACACGAAGTTCGACGCCACGGATTTCCGCAACATCGTGCCCCGCTTCACGCCCGAGGCGCGCAAGGCGAACCAAGCGGTCGTCGATTTGCTCACCACCATCGCCACCCGGGTGAAGGCGACGCCCGCGCAAGTTGCGCTCGCCTGGCTGTTGGCCCAGAAGCCATGGATCGTGCCCATTCCGGGCACCACCAAGCTGCACCGGCTGGTCGAGAACCTCGGTGGTGCCTCCCTCGAACTCACTGCGGGTGACCTGCACGACATCAACGCCGCGTCGGACCAGATGGCGCTGCAGGGCGCCCGCTACCCCGAGCACCTGCAAAAACTGATCGGCCGCTGAGCGCCGCACCGCACCGGAACCGCGTGGAAGGAAACCACTCGACGAAAGACACCGTCGCCATCATCGGTCCCGGCCAAATCGGCCCGGCCCTCCCGCGCGGGGTAGGAATCGGAAAACATCTCCGGTTGGCCGACCTGCGCCGCGAGAATTCCAAAGCCGCCGCGGAGTTCATGCCTACCGCAACCAATCCCAGGAACCAAAAGCCCCGCGACCTTTTGGGCTGCGGGGCCTAAACTGGCGGGATGGACGAGACTCGAACTCGCGACCTTCTGCGTGACAGGCAGACGCTCTAACCAACTGAGCTACCACCCCGTTGACCGGGAAAGAGGCGGCAACGTAGATTCGGGGTCAGGTGTGTCAAGCGTCGTTTGGAATCTCATTTTGCGCACGATCCTGAAAGAAATTCCGGGCGTTGGCGCAGTCCCGGCCGATCTGCCCGCGCAGTTCCTCGAGCCCGCTGAACTTGCTCTCGGGCCGCAGGAACTGGAGCCAGTTCACCGTCAGTTTGTCGCCAGACGTGAGCTTGGTCGGCTCCAGCAAATGCACCTCCAACAGCGGGCGGGAGGACTGCTCCACCGTCGGCCTCAGGCCATAGTTGGCAACGCCGGGCAGAGGGTGGCCGGCACCGCTGGCGACCTCGACCGCATAGACGCCATAAGCCGGCCTGGCCTCCGGTTCCCAGGCGAGGTTGAGCGTGGGAAACCCGATGGTGCGGCCGAGGCGCCGTCCCGGCTCCACCACCCCCTCGGCAAAGTAGGAATAGCCCAGCAGCGCGTTGGCCTCCGCCATGCCGCCCGCCGCCAGCAGCTCCCGGATGCGCGAGCTGCTGATTGGCGCGCCGTTGTGGTTGAGCCGCGGCGCGCTGAAGACCTCGAACCCGTGCCGGCGTGCTTCCGCTACGAGCACCGTCACATCGCCGGTCCGGCCCCGGCCGAAACGCCAGTTTTCACCGGTATAAACGGCCGCAAGCGGCGGCAGGCTGCGCTTGAGCAGCGCCACGAACTCCGCGGCGTCGATCGCGGCAAAATCGCGGGAGAAATTCTGCTCGATGATGAAATCAATCTCAAGCCGGGCCAGCACGGCTCGTTTCATCGCCGGCGGCAGGAGCAGTGGCGTGGGATTCGCGGGCCGGAACAGGACGCTCGGATGCGGCCAGAACGTCAGCACGCCGGCCAGGCCGCCGCTGCGTCGGGCGGAATGGATCGCGGACTCGATGACCGACTTGTGTCCGAGATGCACGCCGTCGAACATGCCGATGGCCAGGTGCAAGGGCCGCGCGGGCAGCACCACCCGCGACAGGTCGTCAAACTGGAGCAAAGGGTTCACTGGGCCACGCTCGGCGCCGCCTCGTAGACCGGGATGAGGCGCTTCTCAATCTCGGGCAGGGAAAGCCGCTCGATCTCGTCCAGCGGCAGGCATTGCGCGATCTTGAACTTGCCGCTGCCGGTCCGGCGAAGGGCCGAGAGATGCGCGCCACAACCGAGTTTCTGCCCGAGATCGTGCGCGATCGTGCGCACGTAGGTGCCCTTGGTGCAGTGCAGGTCGAAGGTGAGCGTCGGGGGCGTGAGGCCCAGCAGGTCGAACGCCGCGACACGAATGAAGCGCGGCTCGCGCTCCACCTCCTCGCCCTTGCGCGCCAGCTTGTAGAGCGGTACGCCGCCGATCTTGATGGCCGAGTGCATCGGGGGCGTCTGGTACTGGTCGCCGAGGAAGGTCCTCATGACCTCGCGCACCTGCCCTTCGGTCAACTCCGGCACCGGGCGGGTTTCCATGACCTCCCCCTCGGCGTCTTGCGAGTCGGTGACCACGCCCAGCGTGGCCTCGCCCTCGTAGACCTTGTCGACGCTCATCAAGTATTGGGAAATGCGCGTGGCCTTGCCGATGAGCATGACCAGCACTCCGGTCGCCATCGGGTCGAGCGTGCCGGCATGGCCGATCTTCTTCATCTGCAGCTTGCGGCGCAGGTGGTAGACGACGTCGTGCGATGTCAGGCCCCGGGGTTTGTCCACCAGCAACACCCCCTCCAGCTCCTTCGCGGGTTGCAGGCTCATTTCTTGGCGGCGTCCACCTCGGCCAGGCGGCGCGAGAGTGCGGCGACGAGTTTCGGGTAAAAGGCAGCGAGCGTGTCGCTGCAATTCAGGCCCGCGGCGCTGGCGTGGCCGCCGCCGTTGAACTGGCTGGCGATGGTATCCATGCGGTAGGAGCTGTGCTTGGCGCGCAGGCTGGCCTTGATGGTGCCGGCACGTTCCTCGATCAGCACGCCGACCTCCACCCCCTCGATGGAGCGGGCGTAATCCACGAGGCCCTCGGTGTCCTCGACCGTGGCGTCGACTTCCTCAAAGATGCCCTGGCGCAGCACGCCGATGCAGACCCGCCCCTCGCATTCCAGCTGCAGCGAGCTGATGTAGTTCTCCAGCAGCTTCAGCTTGCCGGAAGACTCGCGCTCGAACAGCTCGAGGCCGGCCTGGGCCGGGTTGGCCCCGCGGGCCACCAGCTCGGCGCAAAGCCGGAAGACGCGCTGCGAGGTCGAGGGGAAGCGGAACTGGCCGGTGTCGGTCATGATGCCCGTGTAGAGCGCCTGGGCGGTGGTGGCGTCGAAGGTGATGTCGGCGTCGAAGAACAGGCCGGCCAGCACCTCGGCCGTGGCAGCCGAACCGGTGTCGACGAAGTTGTGCTTGGCAAAGCCGACATTTGAGACGTGGTGGTCGAAGCACGCCAGCGGGGCCGGGTAGAGCTGCTTCACCTTCTCCCCGGCGCGGCCGTGGTCGGCGCAGTCGGTGAAGATCGCGCACCGGTCCCCGGGCGGCAGCTCGTCGCGCTGGTAAAACGGTGTGTCGCCGAGCAGGAACTTGATGCGGCGCGGCACCGGATCGGGGTTCATGCACACGGCATCGATTCCCTGCGCGCGCAGCACGCGGCAGAGGGCCACCTGCGAGCCGATGCAGTCGCCATCCGGGCGCTGGTGACCGATGACGACCGCATGCTGTTCCTCCAACTTGTGCAGCAGGACGGCGAAGCGACCGGCGAACTTGGTATAATGATTCACGGCTTGGGGGCGGTGCCGTCGATTTCGCTGAGGAGCTTCTCGATGCGCAGCGTGCGCGGCGCATGGTCGTCGTGGACGAAGGCGAGCAGCGGGATGTGGCGGAGGACGACATTCTTCGCCACCGCGCCGCGGATCTCGGTACGCCGGCCGAGCAGCCATTTGCCGGCGCGCTTCGCCTCGGGCGCGCCGCCGAGCACGGAGTAGAAGATCTTCGCCTCGCGGAGATCACCGGTGATCTCGACGCCGGTGATGGTGATGGCCACCGACTCGCTGCTGTATTTCGCGTGCAGGTAGGCGCTGATTTCGCGCTGCATCAGCTCGTTGACGCGAAGGAGACGGTTGCTCATGGCGGACGGGATGGGACCGTGAACCTGGGGGCGGAGGGGTGGATCAGAGGGCGGCCCGAACCTTCTGAATTTCGAAGCACTCGATGCGATCGCCCGGCTGGTAGCCGTCGAAGCCGTCGAGCCGGATGCCGCACTCGAGGCCGGCGCGGACCTCGTTGGCGTCGTCCTTGAACCGGCGCAAGGTGCCGACCTTGCCCTCGAAGACGGCGTCCTTGCCGCGGCGGACGCGGGCGGCGGAGCCGCGGTTGATCTTGCCCTCGGTGACGAGGCAGCCGGCGACGAAGCCCTTGGCGACGGGGAAGACCTGGCGGACCTCGGCGCCCCCGGTCTTGTTCTCCTTGAGGTCGGGGTCGAGCAGGTCGGCCATCATCTCGCGGACCTTGTCGCCCAGCTCGTAGATGATGGCGAAATTCTCGATGGCGACGCCGTGGTGCTTGGCCAGGGCGACGACGCCGTTCTCCTGCTTGGTGTTGAAGCCGATGATGACGGCCTTGGCGGCGCTGGCCATGAGGACGTCGTTCTTGCTGATGATGCCGACGTCGGAGGCGACGATGTCGAGGGAGACCTTGGTGCTCTTGATGCCCTCGAGGACGTTTTTCTCCGCCTCGAGCGAGCCGAAGACGTCGGACTTGAGGACGACGCGCAGGACCTTGCCCTGTGTGGCGGCGATGTTGGCGAAAAGGGCGTCGAGCGACGTGTCCTTCGGGACGGCATCCTCGGTGACGGTGGTCTTCTTGAGGGCGTCGGCCGCCTCCTCGGCCAGTTTCTCGGCCTCGCGGGCATTCTTGACCGCGGTGAACTTGGCGCCGGAATCGGGCGCCCCGGACCACCCGATGACGCGCACGGGCATGGCCGGCGGCGCCTCCTTCAGGTTGTTGCCCTGGTCGTCGAACATGGCGCGGACCTTGGCGTAATGCGGACCGCAGACGATGGCATCGCCGACGCGCAGCGTGCCGCGCTGGACGATCACGGTGGCGAGCGGGCCGCGACCCACGTCGACTTGCGACTCGATGACCACGCCACTGGCCTCGGCCTTCGGGTTGGCCTTCAGTTCCAGCACGTCGGCCTGGAGGAGGATCATCTCGAGCAATTCGGTGATGCCCTGGCCCTTGATGGCGGCCACCGGCACGGTGACGGTCGTCCCGCCCCAGTCCTCGGGCGCGATCTGGCGCTCCTGCATCTGCTGCTTCACGCGGTCGAGGTTGGCCCCCTTCACGTCCATCTTGTTGACGGCGACCATGAGGGCGACCTTGGCGTCGAGGGCGTGCTTCAGCGCCTCGTCGGTCTGCGGCATGAAGCCGTCGTCGGCCGCGATGACGAGGACCGCGATGTCGGTGACGGAAGCACCGCGGGCGCGCATCTTGGTGAAGGCGGCGTGGCCGGGGGTGTCGAGAAAGGTGATCTTGCGGCCGTTGTGCTCGACCTGGTAGGCGCCGATGTGCTGCGTGATGCCGCCGGCCTCGCCCTCGGCGACGTGGGCCTTGCGGATGGCGTCGAGCA
>CAZZDB010000211.1:0-6086 GCA_964652485.1 uncultured Oleiharenicola sp. | reverse complement strand
GCCAACGGCTTCCGTCACCTGGTCAGCGGGCTCTCGACGGGAAATGTCGAGCTGGCGTGGACGGAACAGCCGCGGGTCGGCCTGCTGTTCAAGCCGCTGCCGGCCGCGACGGATGTGCAGCTCATTCTCGAGGCCCAGGCCAACTCGCGCGGCGGTGGCACCCCGCAACCGGCGGAGGTGTATTTCAACGGCACGTCGGTCGGTACCGTCTCCGCCGCCGAGCGTGGCTTCAGCTCGCTGACGGTGCCCCAGCAGCTGTGGAATTCCGCCCCGCTCGCCAAACTTGAGCTGCGTTTCCCACACGCCACCCGCTTCCGCTATTTCTCCCAGCCGGCCAATTTCCTGTGGGCCGCGTGGGGCCTCCGGAGCGTCTCGTTTGCGACCCCCGACCCGGCGAGGCCTCCGGGTGGCACACCGCCGCCCGGCCCCGCCAAGGAAGCAACGGCGGCGTTCACCGCGGAGCTCTTCGCGGCCAACGGCCGCATCGATTTCACCGAACTGGGGAACGCGGCCCGCTACCGCTTCACCGGCCTGGCCAAGCCCGACATCGATTCCACCCGGATTGAGGGCAACTACATGGACCTTCTTTTTCATCCCGCGCCGACAGCGGCAGAAGTTCAGATTCAGATCGTCGCCTATCCCTACGCGGCGGAAGGTGCGCCCAAGACCCAGCGCTGCGAGCTCTTCTTCGACGACAAATTTGTCTACAGCGCGCCCTTCATCGGACCCGGCGTCATCCGCGTCGCGATTCCTCCGGACTTGTGGAACAGCCGCCCCGTCGCCTCGATCCGTCTGCACCTGCCCGACGCGACCGCCGCCGCGGCGAAAAACCAGCCGGCGCAGGGCCTCGCCCTCCGCTGGCTCAGCACCGCGCAGTCCGGCCGCCAGCCGTAAACCGCGCCTCCCCCTCCTTTGCTCCTCCTCGACGCCACCCACACGAGCCACACCCGCGCTCAAACGGGCATCCAGCGCGTCGTCCGGGCGCTCCATGCCGGTCTGGCCGCGACCCGGGAGACGTGCGCGATCTGCAACGATCCGTATTTGCGCGCGTGGCGACCGCTGAATGCCGGTGAACTCGCCTGCTTGCGGCCCGGCCAAGCCGCCACCGATTCACGCGGCGCAAAGTGGCCGTGGTACCAGCGCTTGGCCGGCCACACCCGTTACCTCGTCGGAACCAGACCCGGGCTGCCGGCCGGCGATGCGCTCGTCTGTCCGGAGTTGTTCTCCCCCACCGTCGCGGCCCACCTGCCGGAGCTTCTCCGGAGCGTGCGCGGCCCGCGCGTCGCCCTTTTTCACGATGCGATCGGCCTAAAACTGCCCGAGTTGACCCCGCCGGGCACGGTGGCCCGGCTGCCGGCATACCTGCGCGAACTCCTGCTCTTCGACGGGGTGGCCGCCGTCTCCGAGGATTCCGCCGCCTGCCTGCGCGATTACTGGCAATGGCTCGGGGTCGCCGCCACACCGGTCGTCGCCGCCATTCCCAACGGTCTGGAATCCCTCCCTGCCGCCATGGCCGACAAGCCTGCCGCCGCGCCGCCACGCGTGCTTTGCGTCGGCACGATCGAGGGTCGCAAGAACCATCTCGCCCTGCTTGAGGCCTGCGAAGCCCTGTGGACCGAAGGCCTGGTTTTTGAACTGGAACTGCTCGGGCTCGCGCGCACCGACACGGCTGGACCCGCGTTGCAAAGGATCTCCGGGCTGCAGCAGGCGGGCAGGCCGCTCCACTACCGCGGGCCCGCCGCCGATGCAGAACTCCACGCCGCCTACCGGCGATGCGCGTTCACCGTTTATCCGTCATTGATCGAGGGGTTCGGCCTGCCCGTGCTCGAGAGCCTCCAGCACGGCAAACCCTGCATCTGCTCGGCTCGCGGTGCCCTGGGCGAATCGGCCCGGAGCGGGGGCTGTCTCGCTTTGGCTTCGGTTGATGCGACCAGCGTGGCCTCCGCCATCCGCCGTCTGCTGACCGATAGCTCCGAGCTTGCCGCGCTGGGCGCCGCGGCCCGGGCCCGGCTATTCCGCTCCTGGGCAGACTACGTCAGCGACCTAAGTGTCTGGATGAAAGGGCTGCCGCGCCGAGGGTGAATGCGGGGCTTTGCGGTTGCTATGCCACCGGTTCTGACCTGTAGTCGCCCCACAATTTTCCATGGCTCTTTCCCTGTTCACCAAAACCAAGAAAGCCATCATCGAGCGGGCGCATGATGATTACGCGACCAAGCTGAGGCTGAAATACAAGCCCTACTACCACGCCATGGAAGCCCAGAAGGGCACCCACATCCGGCTGCAGGGTCGCGACATGGTCATGCTTTCCAGCAACGACTACCTCGGGCTGTCGTTCCATCCCAAGGTCATCGAGGCCTGCGGCCAGGGTGCAAAAATCTGGGGCTCCAGCACCACGGGCGCTCGTATCTCGAACGGCTCGCGGGCCTATCACCTCGCCCTTGAGGAGAAGCTGGCCGCGTTCCTCGGCCGCGAAGCCTGCCACATTAGCGTCGCGGGCTACGTCTCCTGCCTCTCGGCCGTCGCCACCTATGCCCAGAAGGGCGACATCATTCTGGCCGATAAGAACATTCACTCGTGCCTGTGGGATGGCGTCCGCCTTTCGATGGCCGGCGTGGAACGTTTCAGCCACAACAATCCCGAGGACCTCCGGCAGGTGCTGAAGGATGTGCCGCACAACGTCCCGAAGCTGCTCGTCGTCGAGGGCGTCTACTCGATGGAGGGCCACATCTGCCGCCTGCCCGAGCTGGCCCAGATCAGCGAGGATTCCGGCTGCTTCATGGTGCTCGACGACGCCCACGGCTTCGGTGTGCTTGGCCGGCAGGGCCGCGGCACCGTCGATCATTTTAAGCTGAACGACAAGGTGGACATCCTGTGCGGGTCGATGTCGAAATCACTCGCCAGCACGGGCGGGTTCGTGTCCGGGGCGCGCGAACTCATCGAGTATCTGCGCACGAATTCGAAGCAGACGCTCTTCAGCGCGTCGATCAGCCCGAGCCAGGCCGCAGCCGCCTCCGCGTCGCTTGACATCATGCAGTCCGAACCGCAGCACCTCGAGCGTCTCTGGCGCAATACGAAGCGCTACCGGGAGATGCTCAAGGGCCTCGGACTCGACACCTGGGGCAGCGAAACGCCCGCCGTGCCTATCGTGCTCGGCTCGAAGGAACTGGTCTATCGCTTCTGGCAGGCTCTGCTGGAGAAGGGCGTGTTCACCGTCATGTCGATCGCCCCGGCTGTGCCGCCGGGCAAGGATCTCATCCGCACGGCCGTCTCCGCCCTGCACAGCGACGAGGATCTGGAAAAGATCGCCGACGCGATGGCCTACGCGGTGAAGCAGATGTAGGCATTCAACGCAGCGCCTTCAGCAGCGTTTGCGCGGTGTCGGTCCAGCGGGGCAGCGGCCGCGCCATCGCCTCGGTCTGCAGCCGCCGGACCTCCGGCTCATCCGTCAGCACGGTCCGCAGCTTTGCTTGCCAGTCGGCCGCCTCGTTGACCCCGGCCACGAGACAGCCGCCCTCGTCCGCGTTCTCCCGCAGCACCGGCAGGTCGCTGCACACGCACGGCACGCCGCGCCACAACGCCTCCAGCAGCGGCAGCCCGCAACCCTCGGCGATCGTCGGGAACACGACCGCCCGCGCCACCGCATAGAGCCGGCCCAGGTCCTGGTCCCCGGCTTGCGCATGATACCGGAACCGCGGCTCGCGTTGCTGCAGCTGCTGCATCCGCGCGAGGATTGGCTTGCCAAAGTGCGGGTTCACCCGGCCGACGATGTGCAGCTCGAAATTCAGTCCGTCGCGCCAGAGTGCCTCCGCCACCTCGAGGAGGAAGGTCTGGTTCTTCCGCGGCTCAACGATGCCCACGCACAACAACGACGGGGCTTCCCGGGTGATCATCGCATCGCGCTGCACCCGGTTGCCACGATCGAAGTCCGCCCCGAGCGCGATGACCTCGACCGACGTCTTCGGGGCGACGCCCTGCCAGCGCCAGAAGCCGGTAAAATCCTGCCGCGTGGCCTCCGATATGGCCCACGTGCGGTCGAAGCCCGCCAGCAGTTTCATGTATTCCGGGTGGCGCTGCACGCTTTGCGGCCAGGTGATGTGCGGAAACCTTACCGGAATGGCATCATGAAACATGGCCGCCAGCCGGCACGGGGGATTCTGGACGAATGCCGTGAAACCCGGCCGTTCCGCCTCGCTGAACATTTCCACCGTGAGCAACCAGTCGGCCGCCTTGAAATCCACCGGAGCACGCACCCTGTCCGTCACGAACCCCCGCCGGTGTCCGTCCCACACCACGGGCGTCAGCACGGAGCCGAGCTCCTCCATCAGCCGCGAGGTCAGCCGCATCAGCCCCGAGCGGTGCCGTGCCGCGCCCATTTTCGTGATGTCGTAATAAATCATGATTTCATCGCCTGCTGGAAACACTCCACCAATCGCGCGGTGTTCTGGTGCGCGTCGTAGTTTTCCTCCACCCACCGCCGCGCCGCGCCGCGCAGGATCTCCACAAACCGGTCGTCGCTGCCCAAGCGGCGCAGCGCAATGACCCACGCCGGCGGGAAGTCTACGTCCGCCACGAGGCCGGTGCGCTCCTGGCTGATGGCCTCCGTCGTCGCCGAGACCGGCGAGGTCACCACCAGCACGCCCGCAGCCATCGCCTCGGGGATGACATTGGGCAGCCCGTCCCGGTCCCCGCTGGCCGCCACGACGCCCGTATGCAGCAACACGTCGGCCCATTCCAGCTGGGCCCAGACCTCCGGCTGCGGTCGATGTCCGAGGAATTCCACCGCCCGGCCCAGCCGGAGTCCTTCCGCCAGCTCCGTCAATTGGGCCAGCAGTGGCCCCGCTCCCACGATGCGCGCCTCAAACGGCAGCCCGGCCTCCTTGAGCGCCGCATAGATGCGCAGCTGATGATCCAGCCCCTTCTTCGGCACGAGGCGCGCGATGCTGAGCAGGCGCACCGGCCGGCGGTTTGGACGGAGGGGCTTGAACGCCGGGAAGGTGTCGAGCCCTCTGCGGATGCAGACGATCTTGCCCGCGGGAACGCCGCGTTCGATGAGTTCGCGCCGGCCCATTTCGGTCGAGGTGTGGATGAAGCGGGCATACCGGAGTTTCTCCCGCAACCACCAATCGCCGCCGTGCTCGTAGATGTCGTAGGCGTGGGCGCCGGTGCTGTAGGGCCAGCCAAACATCCGCCAGAGCACCCAAGCCGCGGTCGCCGGGGCTCCCGCCCATGCACCGTGGACGAGCGCCGGCGGATCGTCGCGCAGTTCCCGATAGTAGCACCCGGCGAAACCCGCCCCGAGCATGTTCTCCCAAAAATTCAGCCACGACGGCGCGCCCCGAGTGAGCACGCCCTCGAACAGATCGCGAACCAGCCGCGGCCGCCGGATGCAGTTCCACGGGATGATGAAGAGGAACAGCGGGACCAGCCGCCATTTCGGAAAATTGCGCACCGGCAGCCCGCGGAACTGCCCGCCTCCGCCCCAGAGCGAGTAGAGTTTCAGCCGCAGGCCCTTGGCCTGGAGCGCGGCCACATCACGCTGGAGGAAGGTCTCCGAATCCTTCGGAAACGTCGTGAACAGCAGGGCGATGTGGGGTGCCGGCGGCAAGGTGGTGACCTCCCAGCCAAGGGATAATGTGGGATTCAGGAAAGCAGGAAAGCGCCGCCAGCGGCTCACCGCGGCACCTTGCGGGGCTTGGGCGGGAACGGACCAGGCTGAAGCGAGGTACCGGAGGCCTGCTGCGCGAGATCCACGAGTTCCTGGATGACGACGGTCGGGTTCTCCTCGTAGCGGAGCTTCAGGAAATTCGTCCGCAGGCGTTCGTAGGTGTCGCGGAAATCCATCCACGAATAGATGAGCCGGCCGAAGTCGGCCGGGTTGCTGATCAGCGCGGCACCGTCCCCGTTGCGGAAGAACTTCACGGTCAGTTCCTCCTGCGGCATGATGCCGCCGATGGCGTTGAAAATGATCGGACAGCGGAAATGCAGGGCCTTGGCGCACGTGGTCGTGCCACCGCGGGTGACGATGGCATCGCTGACCTGCATCAGCAGGTGCACCTCCTCCGAGAAGCCGTCGACGAAGCAGTTGA
>CAZZDB010000210.1:4234-6130 GCA_964652485.1 uncultured Oleiharenicola sp. | reverse complement strand
CGATCTCCTGCGCGATCGCGGCGGCGCCGGTCGGGGTGGGCGACGTGCTACCGCGCGCAAGCAACTGCGCAAAGGTCACGAGCGAGACGAGCGGATTGGAAAGTTCGTGGCTCAGGGTGAGACTGAGATTGCGGAAAAGCTCGCGGCGGTGCTGTTCGAGCTCGGCGCGGATGCGCTCGATCTCCGGCGCGGATTCCTCCCAGAGAACCCAGACACCGTCGACCTCGGGGGCCGGGCCGGCTTTGACGCGGAAACGGTGAGGAGTGCGGGCGGGCTGGATGATGATCTTTTGGGTGTGCAGCGCCTCGCTGGCGACGGCCCGGACCTCGACCGGCAGGTCGGTGCTGGTGAGCTCGGTGCGGGAGAGCACGCGGGCGCCGTTAAGATATTTGGCGTGAAGCGCCGTGGAAGTCTCGGCGCGGCGGAGTTCTTCGATCTCGGTCGAGCGTTCGAGGCAGCGCTCCAGCAGGCGGCCATGCAGGACGGCACGAAAGACGTCGGCCTCGCGATAAGGCGCGCCATCGGCCCGCGGGCCGAGAGCCATCCAACCGAGGAGCTGGCCCCGGGTGTGGAGCGGAATGAGGAGGCGCGCGCCCCAGCTCTGCAGCTGCTGGCGGATGGGGGCGTCGATGGTAGGATCCTCCGGGCCGGGCCAGTGCGCGAAGTCAAGGGCCGCCGGATGATCCTCAAGCCAGAGCGAGAGTGGATGGCCGGCCTCGCAGCGGTGGAGCTCGTCGTCTGATACGAAAGCGTCGAACTGGCGGAAGAAGAAGAGGACCTTGCCGGACTTCAGGATGTAGCGGCCGGCCCGGCGGAATTCGTCGAGCAGGCGCACGCGATCGCCGAGATGATGGAGCGCGCTTTCCAGAAAGTCCCACGATTCGGCGGGCTCGGCCGGGTTGGTGGCGACCTCGCGGGGGAAGGGGGGTTCGCTGCGCCTCGTCCGTTCGAGGGCGCTCTGCAGCTGGGAGTTCTTGTCCGTGATCTCCTCCAGCAGGCCGACGGCTTCGGCGAGGCGCAGGCGGCTGTCCTCATAGTTGAGGAAGAGCCGGGCGGCGCGGTTCTGGCGGGCCTGTTCGAAGGGGACGCTGTGTGGCTGGCCGACCAGGATGACGAGCGTGCTGGCGCCGCTGGCGAGGCGCGTGCGAGGATCGTTGATATCCGTGATCCAGACGCGCGAGCCGGGACGGAGCAGTTCGCGCTGAAGGTCGGCGGGACGGGCGAAGCCGGCGGGCTCGCGGGGGAGCAGCTGTTTCTTCCATGCGGCCTCGAGGCCGGGATCCGGTGTAGTCAGGATGAGTGTGGCGGGCATGGAAAGGTTATGCGGAAGGTGGCCCCTGGTCTCCCGACATCAGGGACTATGATGGCTGCACGGTGTTCGTGTAATATATCTGCGCAGACCGCAAGCCCAAGGCCCATGCCTTTGGTCTTCGTGGACACAAATGGGTGAAACAACCGGGCGCGCTGCTCAGGGGGAATACCCGGTCCGTTATCGCTTACCTCGAGAATGACGCTCCCGTTGGGCGAATTGCGGGAGCGGATTTCCACGGCACGCTCTCCTTCCTGATGCTCCAGGGCTTGGAACGCATTGATGAGGAGATTCAGCAGGACCTGCCGGATGGCGCTGGCGTCTGCCCAAATGGTGTCAGCCGTGGCGGTGAGCGATGCGGTGAGGACAACCCGTGAATCGTTGGCCCTGGTGAGCATGAGGTCGGTGGTCTCCTGGGCAATGGCGTGCAGGGAAATCCGCTCCATCTGGTGGCGGCGCGGATTGGACAGATCGAGGAGCTGCTGGGTGAGGCTGTCGATGCGGTCAACCTCGGCGGGGATCAGCAGGTTGAAGCGGCGCCGAAATTCCGCATCGTCAAAGCGACTGGGCAGGAGGTGGGCGAAGGT
>CAZZDB010000210.1:0-4134 GCA_964652485.1 uncultured Oleiharenicola sp. | reverse complement strand
GTGCTCCAGCCGGCCTTGCACAGCGTGGCGTAGGCGGGCCGGTCCTTCGCGAATTCTAGATCGCCCGAAGCGTAGACTTCGCCGCTGTCGAACAGCAGGCGGGCATAACCCGTCTGGCCCCGGACCCGCAACAGACCCTCGAGATCAACCACAAGCTTGTCGGGGCTGGGTTCGCTGCGCGCCAGTTCGATCACCGCGCGGCGGGTGGTCGCGACATTCTGCTCGGGGCTGAGCCGAAGCCACTCACGGGACTGCCGTTCGAGCCAGAATGCAGCGAAACTGCAGATCGAAACCGCGATGATGAGGCCCCCAGGTGGTGGCATGAGATTTTCGAGCAAGCGGGAAAGACCCAGGATCAAGACGGAGAGAGTGGTGACAAGAGCAAGTCGCTGGCCAAGCGAAAGGAAGACCTGGCGCGCGTCGAAAACACGATAAAACGTGACGGCCCAGGCGGTGATGATGAAGAAGATGAAAAAAGTGATGGGGCTGAGCCTAGAAAGTACCCGAAGATTGAGCATGTAACCGATGCTTGTCAGCGCGATGGTGATCAGGCAGGCGATTCCGGCGTTAAGAGTCAAAAATTGCAGTTCCACGCGACGAATTCCGGTTTGACGGCCCATCAGGCGATAGGTTTGCCCCAGCAGAAACAGATAGAGGGCAAAGTTGCCGAAACTGTAGACGGAATAGCCAACGCCGCGTCTTTCGTTGGGGCCGGGAATCGAATCGAAAGGGATAAAGTAGCTGGTGAAGCACAGGCCGGCGAATAGCACGGCAATTATGAACCACGGCCATGACTGGCGGACGGCCAGCAGGGCGCGGCCCTCGGGAGCCAGAATCGATTCTCGTAAGAGCCAGATGATCCAGGGGAAAAAGGCTCCTACCGCTGATGCGGTTCGCAACCACGGGACGGGATCGGCTGTGGCATCGGCATCGAGCAAGTGGCGACTTCCAATTTTGATCGCCAGAACCACGCAGAGTAACCAGCAGGCACAAGCCAGGGAGAAAAGCGCGAAGGCTTGGTTGACAAATCGCCGGGCATTGACCCACAGCACGCCAGCGCCGGTGGTAAGCGTTATGAACGCGACAAACAGAATCACCGCGGGCATGTTTTTTCCAAAATCAGGGCCGCATTGCTGCGGGGCAGGCCGTGGGCGTCGATCACCGCGATCTGTACGTCCAGGTGCCGGGCGCGCGCCGACAAGTTGAGTCTGCAATCAGGGTCTGGCGTCTCCCAGTTGACCGTGGGTGGAATTACACCGTGGACCAGGCTCAGCACCGTGCTGGCCACTTGAATTGCGCCAGTGGCGCCGAGAGCGGTGCCGATCGACCCCTTGATGGAAACGGCGGGAATTTCAGCCAGCTTGGCTCCGAAGGCCCGCTTGAGAGCGAAGGCTTCATTGGCATCGATAGATCGATGCCCAGGACCCCACGCGCTAATGTAGTCAACCTCGTCAGGCCGGCGGCACGCATTCGCCAATGCCTGCTGCACCGCTTCGGCAATGCCGGAGCCGGCGCTGTAATCAATGTCGTTATGGTTTCCGTAACCGGTCACCCACGCAAGGGGGGGCCGGGGGCTGCTCTCCGGTTCAAGAATGAAAATGGCGGCCCCCTCTCCGATCACCCCGGTGGATCGCCAGAGATCGAACGGGCGGCACGATTTCTCCGGCTGATCGTTGCAGACAGGGTTAAGTTCGGCGGCGTTGAATTCCGCGAGCGGATGAAAGGACAACGGAGCTTCACTGCCGCCTGCTATGCCCAGATCAGCCTGACCGTTCGCTACGAGCTCGGCCGCCTGCCCGATCGCATCCAGGCCTGAACAACACGCCGTCTGGACCGCAAACATGCGGGACGTCCCGCCATGCTTGTTCACATATTCCGCGATTTTGCCGGGGACATTGGTGACGGGGGAATCATAGATCATGCTCGACATCGCATGACGCATTCCTTTCCGGCTGACCGCCTCGACGCTGCGGCTGATCTTGTCAAGGTCCATGCTCGAAGTGCCGGTGACAATGACGGGATTGAACTGACCAGCCTCTTCTAGGGTAAGCCCCGCATCCCGCAGCGCCAATATAGCAGCCACCAGGGCGAACTGGGTATGGCGCGACAGGCGTCGTGGATTCTCATCGCTTGCGTAACGGCTCAGGTCGAAATTTTTGATTTCAGCGCCGACAAAGGGCCCGGCGGCAAGATCGAACCGGGTAATGGTCCCCACCCGGCTGACCGATTCGTTGATGCCGCGGAAAAACGCCTCGCGGCCGATGCCCGCCGGAGTCACTGGTCCGATGCCGGTGATCTTAACTCGGCGACGCATGGGCGTGGCGCTGGGCGCGGGTTGGCGGGTGGAGGGGGGGCACCGGGTTGTTCTTCAATGGGCGGAAGGGGGGGAGGGACAGGCGGCGTGGCGAAGCCGACAGGAGCAACCGGAGAGGCCACGCCTTCCGCCATCGCCGCAACACACGGCACTTTGTTGGCGGACAATGGCGGCGACGGCAAGCCCGGTATCGTAAAAGATATTTGCGCCCCGGCGCGAACGAACCCACAACAACGCCCGCATGACCGCCCCGGAACTCGAAGCACGCATCGTGGAGTGGGCCCACGCGCAACCGGGCTTGGAGGCGTTGGTGCAGATCGGCTCCCGCGTGCAACCGCGCGCGGTGGTCGACGCCTGGTCGGACTGGGACTACCAGTTCATCGTGCGCGATCCCGCGCAGTATTTCAATCGGGAGTGGCCGGCGCAAATCGCACCCTGCTGGTCCGCCCACTATGAGCGCACGGCGCGCGCAGTGGTCAAGCTGAGTGCGGTCTTCGCGGGCGGCTGGGAGGTGGATTTCGTGCTCCTGTCCGCATGGCGGGTGAAGACGACCTGCTGGGCCATGCAGCATCCCGGGGCCGGGCGTTGGTTTCCCAAGGGACTGCGTCAGGACCTGCACAATCTCCGGCTCGTGGCCAGCCCTGGGTATCGGGTGGTTCTGGGCGGCCCGGAGTGGGAGCGGCGTTACGCGGCGCTGGCGGTGGCCTGGCCGGAGGTCAGCTTTTCCGCCGAGGACTTCCAGCACCATGCGGCAGCCTTCTGGCGGCATGCCGTGTGGGTGGCGAAAAAAATATTGCGAGGCGAACTGCGGGCGGCAGTGCGCTGGCTGCACGTCGAGCTCCGCGAGCACGTCTTGGCATTGGTGGCGGAAGAGGCCAAGCTGGAAGGCCGCCGTCCCCGGCCCGAGGCGCGCCGGGCGGAACAGTGGCTGAACGGAACGCGATTGAGACAAACCGCGATCACAACCGGACCGGACCGTCAGGTGATGGTGCGGGCGCTCTTGGACGAGATGAAACTCTTTCGCGACGTCAGCCGGAGCGTGGCAGAGCGTCGTGGTTTCAAGCTGCCAGACTATGGCGCGGTGGAATCTTGGTTGCGCACCGAGCTCGAGAAAGCGGACGCGCCAGCCCGTGGGAGTTGAACCGATTCACTCCGCGGCGAGCGGGAAATTGAAACTGAAGACGGTGCCGCCACCGGTGCGGGATTCGACCTTCATTTCTGCCTGATGGGCGGCGGCGATGTGCCGGCAGATGGTCAGGCCAAGACCCGTGCCGTGCGCCTTGGTCGATGCCACGGGCTTCTTCAGGATCACTGCCATGGTTTCCGGTGGCAGACCGCTGCCGTTGTCCGAGACGGTGAGCAAGACGTGGGGCGGGTTTTTCCGGACGGTGATGACGACGCGGGTCGCGCCGGCCTCGAGTGAATTCTTGAGGAGATTCTGCAGGACACGCATGATCTCGAAGCGTACGCCGACGACGAGCGCGCCGTCATCGCCCTCGACTTCGATGCGGGGCGAATCGAAGAACAACACCGCCCGCGCCTCTTTGGCCGCGGCGCGGAGGTCGAAGGTTTCGCTCTTGCTGATGTGACGTGAACTCTGGCGCCAGGATTCCGCGAGGTGCAAGCAGAAGGAGGAGCAGTTTTCGAGGCGTTCCGCATAGTGCAGGATGCGCGCCATGGACGGCGAGCTGCTGGACAGGTGGCGGGCTTCATCGAGCAGCATGTTCGAGTAGCCAATGGTGACAACGAGCGGGTTGCAAATGTCATGCACCATCTCGGCGGCGGCCTGGCCGTAGCCGACGTGCATCTGGTGCTTCTTC
>CAZZDB010000209.1:0-6175 GCA_964652485.1 uncultured Oleiharenicola sp. | reverse complement strand
CGCGGTCCTGGGCGGCCCGGACGAGGGCGATGGTGAAGGTGTCGGGCACATCGAATGCATCGATGAGCACCCGCTCGCCTTTCTTCAATTCGGTGGAGAAACCGGTCAGCACCTCGGCCAGCCGGGCAAATCGGGGATCACTCATGGTGGTCCCCACCTTCGAAGGACTGCGGGCGCCGTTCAATCTCAAAGGCGCTCCGGCCCCCCTTATACCGGCGGATTGGTTGCCACCGCCGGGATGCCGCGCGGGAAGCAGATCTTTTCCACGGCATCCCGGAAGTCGTCGGCGCCGCGCAGAATCTCGATCTCAAGTCGCAGGTGATAGCATGGCAGTGGAATCTTCTCGTCCGCCCCGATGCGCACCGCATCCTTCTCCGTCGTCACCATGAGCTCGGCGCCCGCGGCCCGCGCCTCCGCAAAGACGCCCGCCAGATCCTCCGCCGTGAAACGGTAGTGATCGAGGAAACGGCGCGTGGACACGAGGGTGGCGCCGGTCTCGCGCAGGAACGCCTCGAAGCTTTCCGGTGCGGCAATGCCGCTGAAGGCACCGATGCGGCGGCCCGCGAGCGCCGTCAGCGGCAGGCGCTCGGGGTTGGCGATGTTTTGCAGGTATTGCGGCTTGTGTGCGCACTCGATGATCTCAACGCCGGGATTGAAACGGTGGATCATCTCCTCGAGTTCCACGTCGCGGTGGCCGCGCGACTTGGTGAGGAAGACATAGGAAGCCCGTTGCAGGTGCTTAATCGGTTCGCGCAGGATACCGCGCGGCAGCATGAAGCCATTGCCGAAGGGGTTGGTCTTGTCCACGAGCAGCAGGTTCAGCCGGCCCTTGAGCGGCAGATACTGGAAGCCGTCGTCGAGGACGAGCGTGTCGCAACCGAACTCCTTGATGGCGTACGCACCGGACTTGACGCGGTTCTTGTCCACGAGCACGACCACGCCCGGGAGGTTGCGGGCGAGCATGTAGGGTTCGTCACCGGCGAACTCGGAATCGAGGAGCACCTTGTCGCCGTCACTGACGACGCGCGGCGGCGCCTCCGCGGTGTGGTTGAGCCACGACCATGATTGCCGCCAGAGCGGCGGGGTCTTGCTCTTGTAGCCGCGGCTGAGGATGGCCACCTTGCGGCCGCGGTCGCGGAGGGCCTTCGCGAACATCTCGACGATCGGCGTCTTGCCCGTACCGCCGACGGTCAGGTTGCCCACCACCACCACCAGGCAACCGAGCGGCTGGTCGCGGAGGATGCGGTTGCGGTAGAGCCAGAGGCGGAGCTGCACAATGCCGTTGAAGAGATACGAGCACACCTGCAGGAAGGCTCCGGCCAGAGCCGCCGCCGTCCCCTCGCGACGCCCCATGATGACATCGATGGCGAATTGCTCCAATTCATCCAACTTATGACGGAACCAGCGATTGGGCATGAGCAAGATTGGCTTTGACGATGCGGGAGGCGTGGGTGTGAGTTTGTGCTAGCTGCTGGGCTTGCGACATGCAACACCGGCTTCACATCCATGAGCTACAAACTCTTCATTCCCGGACCGATCGCGGTCTCCGACAAAACGCTGCGCGCGATGGCCCAACCGATGATCGGCCATCGCAGCACCGACTTCGTGGCACTCTACCAGTCCATCCAGTCGGACCTACAGGCGCTGATGTATACGAAGGATCCGGTCTACCTCTCGACCAGCAGCGCCTTCGGCTCCATGGAAGGCGCCATCCGCAACCTCGTTGCGAAGAAAGTGCTGTGCTGCATGAACGGCGCGTTTTCCGACAAGTGGAACGACGTGGCCCTGCGCTGTGGCAAGCAGACCACCGCGCTCAAGTTCGAGTGGGGCCAGCCGGTCGATCCGGAGGCGGTGCGGCGCGAGCTGGCCACCGGGGCCTACGACGCCATCACCCTGATCCACAACGAGACCTCCTGCGGCTGCATGAGCGACCTGCCCGCGTTGATGGCCGTCATCCGCGAGTTTCCGGGCGTGGTCTCGATCGTGGACACCGTCAGCTCTTTCAGCGCGCTGCCGATCAAGAAGGACGAGCTCGGCATCGACGTGGTCATCACCGGCTCGCAGAAGGCGCTGGCGCTGCCCCCGGGCCTGTCGCTCATCTCCGTGTCGAAAAAGGCGCTGGAACGGGCCGCCACGATCAAGGACCGCGGCTACTATTACGACTTCCTTGAGTTCCAGAAGAACCACGAAGCCGGCATGACGCCGAGCACACCGGTGATCTCGCTCATCTACGCGCTCAAGTCCAAGCTCGACGACATCAAGGCCGAGGGCGTGGAGGTCCGCTACGCCCGCCATGCGCGCCTGAACCAGCTGGTCCGCGACTGGGCCTTCGCGAAGGGCTTCAAACTTTTCCCCAAGGACGGTTACGGTTCGGTCACGCTCAACTGCTTTGCCAACACCCTGAAGGTGGATCTCGCGGCCGTGAACAAGGCGCTGAAGTCCAAGCACGGCTGCGTCATCGACGGCGGTTACGGCAAGCTCAAGGGCCTGACTTTCCGTATCTCGAACATGGGTGACGAGACCGACGCAACCATGGCGGTGCTGCTCAAGTCCCTCGACGCCGTGCTGGCCGAGCTGGGCGTGAAATAGCGCGGGATTTCCATACGCTTGGACCGGGTCGCGCGGCCCGGTCCAAAAAGTATTGCTTGATATTCTCAGCGGCGAAGCGTAACCGCTCGCCCCCACATGAAGTGTCTCATCATCGCCGAGAAGCCGTCCGTCGCTGCCGACCTGGCGCGTGCGCTCGGCAAAATCCCCAAGAAGGGCGACCATTACGAGAACGACGAATACGTCGTTTCCTCGGCCGTCGGGCATTTGGTGGGACTGCAGATGCCGGAGGACATCGATAAAAAGAAATATGGCTTCTGGCGGCTCGAGACCCTGCCCATCATACCGGAGAAGTTCGAACTCATGCCCATTCCGGAGTCGAAGACCCGGTTTGACCTGCTCAAGAAGCTCCTCGCCCGGAAGGATGTCACCAGTGTCATCAACGCCTGCGACGCCGGGCGAGAGGGCGAGCTCATCTTCACTTATATATACCAGCTCACGAAGTGCAAAAAGCCCTTCAAGCGGCTGTGGCTGTCCTCGATGACGAACGAGGGCATCCGCGAGGCCTTCCAGCACCTCCGTTCCGCCGAGTCGATGCAGGGCCTGGCGGACGCCGCCCGCTGCCGCAGTGAGAGCGACTGGTTGATCGGCATCAACGGCACCCGCGCGCTGACCAAGCGCATGTTCGGTTCCCGCGCCGGCAACGTGGCCTCGGTCGGCCGCGTGCAGACCCCTACCCTCGCCATCGTCTACAATCGCGAGTTGGAGATCCGCAATTTCAAGCCGCGCGACTACTGGCGGGTCACCGCCAGCTTTGAGGTGGCCAAGGGGCGTTACGAGGGCGCCTACCAGCGGCCCGATTTCAAGAAGAGTGACGACGAGCACGACCGCATCGACCGTCTCTGGGTCAAGCAGACCGCCGAGGCGATCGTGGCCGCCTGCTCGGGCCAGCCGGTCGCATCCGTCACCGAGGAGAAGAAAGCCAGCACGCAGATCGCGCCGAAGCTCTACGACCTGACCACGCTCCAGCGCGAGGCGAACGGACGCTTCGGCTTCGCCGCCAAGCGCACGCTCCAGATCGCGCAGGCGCTGTATGAGCGGCACAAGATGATCACCTACCCCCGCACCGACTCGCGGGCCCTGCCGGAGGATTACATGCCGCTCGTGCGCGAGACCCTCACCAACCTCCACGGCGACCTGAAGCCGCATGCCCAGCGCGTGCTCGACTCCGGCTGGGTGCAGCCGAACAAGCGCATTTTCAACAACGCACAGGTGTCGGACCACTTCGCCATCATCCCGACCCAGCACGAGGCCAAGCATCTCGACGAGGCCGAGGCCAAGCTGTTCGACATGATCGCGCGGCGTTTCGTGGCCACCTTCCATCCCGTGGCGGAGTTCGATGTCACGACGCGGCTCAGTGTCGTGGCCGGCCACACCTTCAAGACCGAGGGCAAGGTGCTGACGGCACCCGGCTGGCTGGCGGTCTACGGCAAGTCCACCATCGAAGACGACTCGCCCGACTCCAAGGCCCTGCCCGCCATGTCGCCCGACGACAAGAACAAGGCGAGCACGCTCGACCCGATGCTGCACGCCGAGGCGACCCGGCCTCCCCCCCGCTACACGGAGGCCACGCTGCTCTCCGCCATGGAAGGCGCCGGCAAGCTCGTCGAGGACGAGGACCTCGCCGAGGCGATGAAGGAGCGCGGGCTCGGCACCCCCGCCACGCGTGCCGACACCATCGACGGCCTTATCAACCAGAAATACATGGACCGCGCCCAGCGCGATCTGGTGCCGACGACCAAGGCCGAGCAATTGATGCAGTTCCTCACCGCCGTGAAGGCCACGGACATAACCAGCCCGGCGATGACCGGAGAGTGGGAATACCACCTGCGCGAGATGGAACACGGCAAGTTCTCCCGCGATGCGTTCATGGCGGAAATCATCAAGGAGACCCGGGGCATCGTCGAGCGGGTGAAGGGCTTCGAGGAGGATGATTCCGTCGCCCGTGTAACCAAGATCGTCTCCCCCACCGACGGCAAGCCGATGAAGGAGACGCTCCGGGGCTACAAGTCCCAGGACGGCGAACTCATGGTCTACAAGATCGTCGGCGGCCGCCGTATGGAGGAGCCCGAGGTCAAGGAGCTGGTGGAAAAACGCCAGGTCGGCCCGCTCGACGGCTTCATTTCCAACAAGACCCGGAACCGCTTTTCCGCCGTGCTGAAGCTCGAACTGGTGGAGGAAACGAAAAAGGACAAGGCGACCAAGCAGGACGTCGTGACCAAGAAGTGGAAGACCGCATTCGACTTCGGCGACAAGGTGGACATCGCCACCCTCACGCCCTTCTGGACCGATCCCGTCACCAGTGCGCAGTTGTGTGAGAACGGCAGCAGCTACATCCTGCGCGAAAAGGACGGTGAAGGCTGGAAGCAAACCTTCCGGGTCGGCCGCATCATGTGCCAGAAGGCGATCCCCCACGAGCAGGCGGTCAAGATGGTGGCCGAGGGCAAGACCGACCTGATCCAAGGGTTCATTTCCAAGAAAGGCCGCCCGTTCGACGCCTTCCTCAAACGCGAGGCCGGCAAGATGTCGTGGGAGTTCCCGCCGCGGAAACCGAAGCTCGACAAGGACGGCAACCCGGTCGCCCGCAAGGCCCGCGCCCCTCTGGACCTGTCCAAGGCGGTCGTACTCGGTGAAAGCAAGGAGCCCGCCGGCGAGCTGGTGCAGACGGACGACGCCTTTTACGTTCGCAAGCCCGGCCAGGACAACCGCGCCGTGTTCAAGGTGCAACGCAAGATCTGCGAGGTGGAGATCCCGGTCGAGGAGGTCCGCCGGCTCGTCACGGAGGGCCGCAGCCACCTGATCGAGGGATTTGTCTCCAAACGTGGTTCCAAGTTCAGCGCCTACCTCGTGCTGTCGCAAAAGCAGGACAAGGCGGAGTTCGAGTTTCCCCCCAGGTAGGAACGTCGCCGGATTGTCACCGCATTATTTGCGGAAGTCTTCGCATCGCTGGCCGTGTCACATAATTGCCGGAGGGCCGGAATAAATCTTGTGACCGGGTGGCCGGAGGCGGATAATCACGGTCTTTCCTACCATGATTGTCACGACCGCCCAACTCTTCAAACACGCCTATGGCAAGTATGCCGTCGGCGCTTACAACATCAATAACGCCGAGCAGGCCATGGGCCTGTTCAAGGGTGCGATTTCGTCCAAGGCCCCGTTCATCATCCAGATCTCCAAAGGCGCCCGGAAGTACACCGACAAGAAGATGCTCGAGGCCATCATCCGCGCCGCCGACCAGATCTTCCCCGAAGCCATCTTCGCGGTGCACCTGGACCATGGGGACGAGGAGACCTGCTACGACTGCATCAAGTCAGGGTTTTACAGCTCGGTGATGATCGACGCCTCGCACGATCCATTCGAGAAGAACGTCGCGATCACCAAGCGCGTCGTCGACGCCGCGCACGCCAAGGGCATCTCGGTCGAGGCCGAACTCGGCATGCTCGGCGGCGTTGAGGAGGACATCAAGGTCGAGGAAGGCAACGCCTGCCTGACCGACCCGGCGGAGGCCGAGGATTTCGTCAGGAAGACCGGTTGCGACTGCCTCGCAGCCGCCATCGGCACCTCGCAC
>CAZZDB010000208.1:0-6194 GCA_964652485.1 uncultured Oleiharenicola sp. | reverse complement strand
CCGGTTCACTTTCGCGGGGGGAATCGGCTCGCCGAACACGACACACACCGGCGTCGGCATGAGCCGGGGCGATTTCCACAGATAGCGGTTGCCGGCAAAGGAGAAGATGGAGCCCCAGAGACCGTCGATGAACGCCGGCACCACCGGCACCTTGGCAAGTTCCGAGATCAACCCGAACCCGCGCTTCAACTCCATGAGCTGCCCGGTACGCGAAATCGCGCCCTCAGGAAAGACGCAAACCAGTTCGCCCGCCTTGATGGCGGCCCATGCCAGCCGGATGCCCTTCATGGCCTTGTTCGGCGCCACGGGGATGACGCCCGCCGCCCGGAAGAAGAAGCGAGACACCGGGCTTTTCACCGCCCCACCGAAGATGATGAAGCGCAGGGTCCGCGGCGACGCCAGCTGCATCACCACCGCATCGACGTAGGACAGATGGTTGCAGATGACGAGCCCCGCGCCCGCGGGAATATTCTGCCGGCCGATCACCCGCACCCGGTAGAACAGCGGCCCAATCAGCCGCATGACCGTGCACGCGGTCTGCTGCGGCAGGTGATAGATGCCATAGGCCAGCATCACGAGCGCGACCGCCGTCAGGGCGAAGAACTGGACGTGCGGCGGCCAGTGGAGCGACCCATTGCCCGCCACCGCGCCGTAGAGCAGGCTGGCGCCCAGGCCCACGGCGCTGTCGAGCAGGCTCACGCCGGCCAGGATCCGGCCGCGCCGGTGCGAGCCAGCCCGTTCCTGGATGAACGCGTAGAGCGGCACCAGAAACAAGCCCGTGGAAAACCCGGCAAAGATCAGCCAGCCGGTGAAAAGGCCAGTGCCCGGCCGGCTGAAGCCGAGCGCGAACAGCGCGAGCGCCAGCAAACCGCCGCCGATCGTCGTGAGGCCGAGTTCGACGCCGCGCCGCGAGAAGAGGCCGGCGAACAGGTTGCCGCTCATCGTGCCGACACCAACCATCAGCAGCATCATCCCAGCCACGGCGCCCGTGCGGGTGCCGCTGCTCTCCAGCTCGGCTGCCACCTGGGGGACCAGCAACGACACATAGCTGCCCACCCCGTAGAAGAAGCAGATGCCCAGCGTGGCCCGCCAGAGCGGCCGGTCGCGCCAGACCTCGGTGACATCGCGAAAATGCCGCACCCAGAGGCTCCAGCGGAACGGCTCAGTGGACTGCGCCGGGGTCGGCTGCGCCAGCTGGAAGAGGGCACAGGCTGCCACGGCCAGCCCGGCGAGCACGCCTGCCGTCCGGGCGGCCGCCTGCCACGGATCGCCGCCCTGCCCCAGCCAGTGCGAAAACATCAACCCACCGCCAAAGGAGCCCACCAGGATCGCCGTGACATTGAACATCTCCATCAAACCCACAAAGCGCGACAGTTTCTCCGGTCCGACATATTCGAGGATGATGCCGCGCTTGGCCGGCGCGAGGATCGTGGCCTGCGTCGAAAGCAGGAAAAAGCACGCCAAAGCGCCTCCGAAGGACCGCAGAGCCAGCGCCGCGAGCAGCAGGCCCACCACCGCCACTTGCAGGAGAAGGGCGGCGCTCATGACCGTGCGCTTGGAAAACCGGTCTGACAGCCAGCCGCACACCGGTCCGAAAAGTATGTAGGGCAGCGCCAACAGAGCGCCGATCAACGAGGCGATCAGCTTGGCATCCCAGCCGGCGGTGCGCGCCAGTTGCTGCGCGAGCAGGATCAGCATCAGCTTGGCGGCGCAGTCGTTGAAGGTGACCTGCGCCTGGGCGCCCATCAGCACGACCAGGGAGACTCGGGGGGATTTCATTCGGGGATACCGGAGCAAACTCTGCGCCTGGAAACGCAGCGGGCAAGACCTTCCTTTGCGTCGCTCCGCTGCCGTCCCGGCTCCCCTTGGGCGCGCCCCTGATCCCGGCGGCCGGAGACCGCCGCTACTCGTGATCCGTTTCGCTCGGCGGCCCTGGCCGCCAGCTCCGAAGGTCGCGCGCCAGTGAACCGAAGCCCTGGGGAAAGTCGTTTTCCAGCCGGCGCAAGTTGCCGTGGTGGCGCCCCACCTCCTGCACGGCCCGCTTGATCTCGTGCGGCAGTGTCGGACGCTCCGTGCCATAGACCCGCCACTTGAGCTCGCGTCGCGAATAGGGCGGCCGGCCGGTTTCCTGTCCTGCCACCCACGCCGCTTCGGTCACCGACGTGTCACGCCCGCACAGATACCACGCTTCGATCGCGGGCACCGCCAGCCCGACGGCGCGCAGCACCCGGTCGCGACCGTGCGCGGGAGGGAGATTCTTCAAGGTACGCCGGAAGACCAGCCGCAGCCGGCAGATCCGGCAACCGGGATGATGATATCCCGGCGCCTCGTGCTCCGCCGTGTGCACCACGGAGTCGTCAGAGTCGACCACCACCACCAATCCGTCCGCGTTGGTCCGGAAATGCAGGTGGCGGAGGATCGGCGGCAGCACCTGCTCGACCGAGGGCCAGCCGCGTGCCCGCAACGCCGGTTGCACGGTGGTGAACGCGCCCCCGAGTACGAACTCCACCAACACGCGCAGCGCCGCCTCGTCCGCCGGGGATTCGCTGAGGATGGCAAGGTTCATGCCGGCTTCATGTCCCCGGCACGCCGCCGAGGATGCCGCTATACCACAGGTCGCCGAGGTGCGCCTCCTTCATCAGATCCATGAGGTCGGTGCGCTCGGACAGCCGGGTGAAGCTCGCGGCGTTGCCCTGCTTGTGCGCCAGCACCACCTCCTCAGGATGATCCTTGAACAGATCCAGCAGGTAGGGCGAATGCGTCGTGGCGATCACCTGCACAGGCGCGCGCCGGGGCGGAGTTTCCAGCGGATAGCTCAGCCGGTAGAGCGCATCGCGCACCTCCCGCAACATCCGGGGATGCGTCCCCCGATCGGCTTCCTCGAGGCAAACCAGCTCCGGAGGCTGCGGGGCGTAGGCGAGCGTGAGTGTTGCCAGCATGTAGAGGGTGCCCTGCGACAGATTCTCCGCTGCGAGCGTGTCGCTGCCATCGGCCAGCCGGGCGCGCAACTCCACCCGACCATCGTCAACCTCGCGCAACTCCAACCCGGCGAACTCCGGCATGATGCGGCGGAACTCTTCCTCCATCCGGGCGAACGCTTCCGGCGCCTGCAGCTTCCGCTTCGCCAGCACCGCCGCGAGGTTGCCGGCATTGGAATTCAGCTCGGCACCCTCGGAGGATTTCGCCGGCACGCCCATCGCGTAGTGGTCGAAAAGATAGGCCCGGATGCCCTGCAATCTTGCCCGCAATTCCGCCCACTCCCCCTCGCCCGCGATGCCAGGCGCATGGTCGACCACGAGCAGGTTGCAGACAAGCTCGTCGGAGGTGCAGCCGACGGTCACGCGGACGTTCTGGAAAGGCGGATTGAAGTGGAAATCGATCTGCGGGCCCCTGGGCTGCTGCCCCTGCAGTTCGTGCGCCTGCACCACGGGCAACCCGGACAGCGTGCGCAGCCGCAGCAGCGCCTGGATGAGGCTGGTCTTGCCGCTGCCGCTGGGCCCGACCAGCAGGTTGAACGGTCCCAGCTCCACGGCTGCCGAGCGCAACGCCTTGAAATTGCTGAACTGGACCGCCGCGATCATCAACCGTCAGCTTGCACATCGCGAGCAGGACGACAAGCCGTCTTGCCGGTCCGGAGGCTCACTCCGACTGCACGATGACAAGGTCGTCGAGGTGAAGCCCGCAGTAGACGCGGTCGCCCTCGTGGAAGGCTTCGGCAATGGCGCTTTCGTTGGCGACGAGGGCGTGAAGCCGCGTGCCCTGGTCCGTGACGAGCAGCAGCTGGTCGGTTGCCCCCTGGAAAATCTCCTCCTCGATGCGCGCCTCGAACAGATTTTCCGCCTGCACCGGGTGCTTCGAAATGTGAATCTTCTCGGGGCGGATGGAGAGCAGCGCCTTGTCAGCCCCGACGGGCAACTCGGCGGAGGCCACAGTCAGTTCAAGGCTATCGCCGACGCGCACGCGGGCCGTGGTGCCATTGCGCCCGACGACCGTGACGCTGAGCAGGTTGGCTTGACCGATAAAGTCGGCGGCGAAAGGCGTGCGCGGTTTGTGGTAGATTTCGTTGGTGTCCCCCAACTGCTCGATCCGCCCGCTATTGATGATGGCGATGCGGTCGCTCATGGTCAGCGCCTCCTCCTGGTCGTGGGTGACAAACACAAAGGTCAGGCCGATCCGGCGCTGGAGGTGTTTCAACTCGAGCTGCATGGCGTGGCGCAGCTTCGCATCGAGGGCCGAGAGCGGTTCGTCGAGCAGGAGAACCTTCGGCCGGCAGACGATGGCCCGCGCGAGCGCCACGCGCTGGCGCTGGCCGCCGGAAAGCTGGTGCGGCAGTCGCCCGGCCAGCTCCCCGAGCGACACCATCTCGAGCGCTTCACGGATGCGCCCGTCCGCATCGTGGGGCGCGATGTGCTGCATGCGGAGGCCGAAGCCGACGTTGTCGCGTACGCTCAGGTGCGGGAAGAGGGCATAGCTCTGGAACACCTGGTTCACGCTGCGCTTGTAGGGCGGCAGGTGCGACACATCCTGACCGTCAAGCAGGATGACCCCCGCGTTAGGCGTCTCGAAACCCGCAAGTAGGCGCAGCAGCGTGGTCTTGCCGCAGCCGGACGGGCCGAGCAGCGTGATGAATTCCCCCGCGCGCACCGAGAGGCTGACGTTGTCCACCGCGGTGAAGGTGCCGAACCGCTTCGTCACGCCTTGGATCTCGATCATGGCTGCAGTCCCGTTGCTCATCACTCGGCGAGCCGCGCGCCGCGGCGTTGGAGGACGCCGTAGGTCAAGGCGAACATAAGCATGAAGACGACCCCGAGGGCGGCCCCGAAGGGCCAGTCGCGGGCCTGCAGGAACTGGTTCTGGATCACATTGCCGATCATGGGCACCTTGGCTCCGCCCATCAAGTCAGTGATCGCGAACATGCCGATGGCCGGCACGAACACCAGCAGCGTGCCTGCCGCGATGCCCGGCATGGTCAGGGGCACGATCACCGCCGAGAACGCTCGCAGCGGCCCGGCACCAAGATCATGCGCCGCCTCGATGAGGGAATTGTCCAGCTTCTCCGCACTGCCATAGATCGGCAGGATCATGAAGGGCAGGTAGGCGTAGACCAGGCCGATGACGACGGCGGTGGGCGTGTAGAGCAGGTTGAACGGCCCGATGCCCAGGTGGAACGCCCCGACAAAGCCATTGAGCATGCCCTCCTGCTTGAGGATGGTGATCCACGCATAGGTGCGGATGAGGAAGCTGGTCCAGAACGGCACCATGACAAGCAGCAGCAGCTTGTTCCGCTTCGCCTCCGAAGCCCGCGCGATGTAATAGGCTACCGGGTAACCCACGATCACGCAGATGAGCGTCGTCAACCCGGCATAACCCACCGAGCGCGTGAAGATCATGAGATAAACCGGATCCAGCACCCGCTGATAGTTCTCCAGCGTGAAGCTGAAAATCACGCCGCCGACCTCGTCGCGTTCGCAGAAACTGTAGACGAACAGGATGGCGGTCGGCACCACCACGAACAGCAGCAGCCAGAGCACCATCGGGGCGAGCAGCGCCCACGCGCGCCAGCCCGGCCGGCGGCGGTCGCCGGCGGACAGGTCCGTGAGAAGCGCGGGCGCGGGCATGGGACTACACACCCCACCCTGCCCGGCACCCTGCTGGTGAGAGGGGACCCAGATTGCAGACCGGATGGGCCTTGACTCCCCGCTGGAGAGGAGTGGCGCGGCCGCGCCGGGGTGTGGCCGGCTTCCTCACTGCGCGCTCTTCAGGTCCGTGACGAGCTTGTCGATATCCGCGGCGGCCTTGCCGATGTCGCGAAAGATCTTCAGGTTGCCGCTGGCCGGATAGCTGGCGGGGTTTTCCAGTTGCTCCTTCGAGAGCAGCTTGCGGGCCTCCATGTTGGGGTTCGTGTAGGGAAATCTGTCCGAAATGATCTTCGAGACCTCGGGCCGGAGGATGTAGTTGATGAGCTTGTGCGCTTCCTGTTGGTGCTTTGCCGTGGCGGGGATGGCGAGCACATCGATGAACTGGTGTGCGCCCTCGGCCGGGAGCACATACCTGAACTTCTTGTTCTCGTTCCACAGGATGGCCGCCTCACCGCTCCACACGACACCGAGATCGACGTCGCCATTCAGGAGGGCGGTCTTGGGGCTGTCGGAGTCGAAGACCTTCACCAGCTTCACCCAATAGGCGACGACGGG
>CAZZDB010000207.1:0-6246 GCA_964652485.1 uncultured Oleiharenicola sp. | reverse complement strand
TGGTGCTGCGTCGGCACCGGCATGGAAAATCCCGGCAAATACGGCCAGTTCATCTATGCGCGCGCCCGCGACGGGATCTACGTCAACCTTTTCATCGCCTCCGAGCTGACGGACTCGCCGCTCGGTCTCACGTTGCGGCAGGATACCGCCTTCCCCGACGAGGAGCGGACCCGGCTCACCCTGAAGCTCGCCGGGCCACGGAGCTTCAGCCTCCACCTGCGCTACCCCGGCTGGGTCGCACCAGGTGCCTTTACCGTGATGGTCAATGGCACCCCGGTGCCGGTGACGACCGCGCCTTCCTCCTATGTGACGGTGCGGCGCGAATGGCGCGATGGCGACAAGGTGGAGATCGCGCTGCCCATGCACACCTCGGTGGAGGGCCTGCCCGACGGCTCGTCGTGGTATGCGATCCTGCATGGCCCCATCCTGCTGGCCCATCCCGCCGGCACCTGGGAAATGACGGGCCTGCGCGCCAACAATTCCCGGATGGCGCACGTGGCTTCCGGACCGGAGGTGCCGCTCGACCAGGTGCCGGTGCTGCTGACGGATGCCGGCGCGATTCCTGCAAAGGTGGTGGTCGACCAAGCGGCCGGTCCCCTTCATTTCCGGCTGGTGGACATCGTTGAACCCCCGGCGAAGGACGGCCTGGAACTGATTCCCTTTTTCCGCCTGCACGACGCCCGCTACCAGATGTATTGGGAGGCCACGACCCGCGAGGGCTTGGCGAAACGCCAGGAAAAGCTCGTTGCAGCCGAGCGCACGCGGGCCGCCCGCGAAGCGGCCACGCTCGACTCGGTCGCACCCGGCGAGCAACAGCCGGAGGTCGAACACGCCTTTCAAGGTGAGGAGACCGAGACCGGCATCCACAACGGCCGGCATTGGCGCCACGGCCGCCAGTTCCAATACACCCTCAGTGCCCGGGGGGAAAAGGCCGCCGCTCTCTCGGTCACCTACTCGGGTGACGATTCCGACCGGGCCTTCGACATCTTCGCCAACGACACCTTGATCGCCACCCAGGAACTTGTGGCTGAGAAGCGCGGCGAATTTGTGGAGAAGTTCTACAGTATTCCCGCCGCGGTCCTCGCCGTCGCTTCGGATGGCCACGTGACCATCAAGTTCGTCGCCAGGAAGTGGCTGGCCGGTGGGGTCTATGATGTGCGGCTGGTCCGGCCCGACGGGGCGGTGCCAGCGCCGCCGGTTGGCAAGTGACCGGGAGCGTTCGCGACACCAACCATGCCATGACCTCTCGATCCTGACGATCCGCTGGGCCCAGCCGGCGGTCCTCCACTGTTGTTGATGGGACTAAGGGTGCAACACCGACTCGAAGAACGCCTTCATTTCCGCCGCGTAATGGACTCCGTATTCGGCGAACGTGGCCTTGGTGCGCGGATCGGGTTTCCAGTCGAAGAAGGCGTGGCTGGCCCCGCCGATCTGCACATATTCCACCCGCTGTCCCTTCGCGACCAGGGCGTCCACGAATTCCTTGCACATCTCGTCCTTGATCAGCGGGTCCTTCGTGCCGCGGGTCAGGAATTGGGGCACGGCGCGCACCGCGGCCTCCGGAATGGCGTAGAGCGGTTGCACGGCGCGATCCCAGGCCACGTCCGCCGCGGGGTTGGCCGGATCGGCTTTCAACCACTGGCCGGCAAACACGCCGTAGCTGGGGGCCGCCGCCCTGATCGCGGTCAGCATCTCCGCCCGCACCTGGCCGACGGTCTTGCCCGCCGGCAGATAGGTCGGCTTGAACTCTAAGACCCCCGGGGTCCGGCCGAAGCCACCGTCGCCGATCCGCTCGATCATCAGGGAAACCGACGCCGACAGGTGGCCGCCGGCACTGTCGCCGGTCACGCCGATCCGCGTGGGATCGCCGCCATAGTCGGCCGCGTGTTCCATGATGTGGGCGATGGCGCCATAACAATCCTCGATGAGGTTCGGCATTGTGTTGGGCGTCGCATCGCCGTCGGCCTTGCCCGCCCACCGATAGTCGATGCTGACGGCGACGAACTTGCCGCCCTTGGTCAGCTCGCGGGCGAGACCACGCATGACGTCCTCGTCATTGCTCGTCCAGCCGCCGCCATGGATGATGACGATGATCGGCAAGTCCTTTGCTCCATGGGGAGAGTAGACGTCATACTTGAGTGCCTTCTTTCCAGGCTGGGCGTAAACGATGTTGTTTTTGACGTCGACGTGCGCCACCGCCGACTCCGCGATGAACGACGCGCCGATGTGTTTGTCCTGGTCGACCGTGACCGCAAAATCCGTTGTCGGGGATTCGTGATACATCGCGCCCCATTGTCCCGGCACAGAGTAGTAGCCGGAATCGAGGGTGTAACCGGCGTCGGGGCGGGCGGACACGGTGACCAGGGTGCCCGCCGGATACCGGCCGTCCGCCGGCAGGATCGGATTCAGGGTGAGCCGGCCGTTGACCGGTACATCGATCGTGACGGCAAACGATCCGGCCCCGCCGGCCGGCGCGGCCGCCAGGGCCGGGGAAGACAAGGCGATCAGAAGCACGCTGCCAAGGAATGCACATTTCATGGGGTCGGGGATCGGGGTTGAGCTTGGGTTCGGGATTGGTCCGGCGATTGGGCGTCGTCGCGACGCGCAGCAGACGCTCCTGTCGGGTCGCGTCTATCGCGGATCGATGCTGCGCATGCCTGTGTTGGTCAGAATATCCTGAAACGGGCCCGCCACCCGATCTCCCGTCACGGGGTGGCCGTAAAAGTCGGTCGAGATGCCTTTGAACACCGGCACCGGCTTGACGTCTCCCTTGACGACCAGGGTCAGCTGCAGCTTGTCGGGATCCAACTCGGCCGAGATGTCCACCATGGCCCCGTTCCGGTCCCAGCCGTGCTCGTCGCGCCAGGAAGCCAGATTGTGCCACTCGGGCGGTTCGGGGAACTTGACGCGCAGGAAGGGCTGCGCGAAAAGGGGATTGCCGGAGGGATTGCCATAGACGTTGCCGTCGGAGTCGTTGCGGGCGTTGGTGAACTCGATCGCCGAGCGGCCCATCCCTTGGAACACGTTGCCGTGCACCATCAGGTTGTGCACGTCGTTGGTGTGCCCGCCGACCGGCCGCGGTCCGTTGATGCCTGAGGCTGTGTCCACGCCGACCTCGGCACAGTCCAGGAACAGGTTGTGGGCGATGATCACGTTGTTGGTGTCACGGATGAGGATCGCGCCCGTCAGGTGGTCGAAGATGTTGTTGTCGATCTCGTTCAGGTCGTTGCTGCCCTCGATGTGAATGGCGTGAGGATTCACGTCCCCCGGGATGTCGGCGAACACATTGCCGGTGATCCGGTCGTTGGCATTGCCGATGTCGAGCCAGATGCCGTTGCCATGGCGGATGTGCCGTATGACGTTGTGGCGGAAGAGCAGGTTTTTCGCCACGTGCATCTTGGTCCCGCCGGACTCCGACATCCTCGCCGCGTCCTGCCAGCCGATCCATTCGAACAGGTTTTTCTCGACCAGCACGTTCTCCGGCCCGCCGGTCCCGCCCAGTCCCTCGATCCCGCAATATCGGAAGGTATTGCCGCGGACGACATCGAAACCCACCGCCTGCGGCGGACGAGAAGCTGCCCAATCCTCATTGCCGATGTCGAGGCCCACGCTGTTGGCCCACTCAAAGGTGTTGTCCTCAAAAATGAAGTGGTGGCCGCGATTGGTTGACACCATACCGCGCTGCGGCACTGGGAAACCGTTGCCCGCGTGCTCAAACGTGATTCCTTTCACGCGGATGTAGGACTGGTAGCGTTGGGCGGGAGCGAACACCTGCTCCTGCGTAGTGATTTCGATCGTGTGGGCAGCCGGATTGTCGTCGTTGGCCAGGCGGATGTGCAGCGCCATGCCGTTCGTCTCCACCCACACCTTGCCCGCGTAAGGCGAGAACTCCTCAAACAGCGGCGACCAATGGACGTCGCTGAAGAAGTTCAGCGAGCGCGGGGAAGGTGAGGCTAGGGCGCCCGGTCCCTCCACCGGCTCCAGCGGCCTGCCATCGACAAACACCAGGCCCCGCCGCCTGAAGTAGTTTGCCATGTTGTCCTTAGCATAATTGATCCAGAAGCGGTTGCCGATCACGTTGTCCACCTCGAACGGGTTGTAGCCGTCCGGAAAAAGCTTCGGATCGAGGCGCAATTCCCACGCCTTCACCGGCTCTTTCGTCTTCGGGTCGTTGCCGAAATTCCAGCCCTCGCTCGGCTTCCAGCCCGTTGCCACGGCCGAGCCCTGGATGGTGACCTTCGCCCCGGGTGCGGCCTCGTAGCTGATCATCGCGTCCGGTCCGGTGCCGCCGCGCGCGGGCCGCACGCACTCGCGATACACCCCGGCCGCGATCACCACGCGCTCGCCCGGCTGTAGCACCTGCGCCGCCCGGTTGACGGTCTTGAACGGGTGCTCCTCGGTGCCCGGCCCCGTGTCGTCGCCGTTTTTGGCCTGTCCGTTCACGTAGTAGGTCTTGGCGAAATGCAGCGGTTGCTCCCACCGGGGAAACTCGGTGCCGTCGGGCAAGGTTGAGTTGGACGCCGTCGCGGTAGCCGCCGCGGCCACCAGCAGGACCACACCAAATGGGAAAAGCATCATCTTGTTGCCTCTCCCGAATTCCCGGCCGGCCGGCTGATCGCCGTCGCGGGCGCTCTTTACCACTTTCATGCCGGAAAGTGTTCCCCTTTTGCCGGGAACGTCGAGAATTCTTGCGCGGGAACCCTGCGCCCGCGCTCCACCCCGCTGCGCCGCGCGCCGCAGAAATCTGGTGCCGCCATGACAGACCCGCGGCCGTCGGTCCTTCCATCCTTTCACGCCTCGCATTTCGTCAGTGCCGACTGCCAGAGTCGGGCTTCGCCGGGCAGGCCGTGTTCCCGGAGTTTCATTGCGATGGCTTCCAGCGAGGGCTCGACCACCTTGTGCTTCGGGTCGGCGGGAAACTCCGGCCGGACCGAACGGGCAATCGCCCAGCAGGCCCAGCTGCGCCAGCGGCGCTGTTCGCGGCGCGGCTCGTTCATCCGGTCGGCGAGGTGCTGGAAATGCACCCGCGGGTTGCCAATGAAGACCTCCGCCGGGGCGTGGCGGAGCAGCCAGGCCATGGCTTCGTAGGGCAGGGGCCACTCGCGCAGCACGGGCTCGTCGCCCCGCAGGTCGGCGAGCAGGGCGCGGTCGAGCTTGAGGATCGCGCGGGCGGCCGCGCCGCGCTGCCAGAGGTAATGGCCGTAGGTCAGCGCCGTCCGGTAGAATTCCGCACCGCGTGCCGAGCCGTGGGCCGAGAGCGCGCCCGCATCCATGCACGCGGGCGGCGCGGGCAGGCGGGGGCACGGCGGTAAGCGGGACGGCATCGGTGGAGTGGGGCATCAAGCCGCTGCCGCCGGATCCGTACAAGATTAACTTGGCGGCCGCCCCGCCTTCCGCGCATAACGGAGGACTGCAAACGGAAGAGACAGAATCCATCAATGAGGTGCGCGGCTGGCGGCGTTTCGTGCTCTGGCTGCTGGCCTCGTTCGCGCGTGCCTGGGGCCGCACCCTGCGCTTCGAGGTGGACGCCGCGACTTACGCCCTGCTGACCAAGTCGGACGAACCGGTGGCAGTCGTGCTGTGGCACAACCGCCTTTTCCTGTCGCCTGAGATGTTCCGGCGTTACCGGTTCAAGCGGCCGCTCTACGGGCTGGTGAGCGCCAGCAAGGACGGTGCGTGGCTCGCCGCCCTCTACCGCATGATCGGCATGTTCCCGGTGCGGGGCTCGAGCAACAAGTTTGGCCGCGAGGCGGCCCGGGCGCTGATCGAGGTCATGCAGCAGGGCAATGACATCGGCATCACGCCCGACGGGCCGCGCGGCCCGATGTATGTCGTCGAACCGGGCGTGCTCGTCGTCACCCGGCGCACCGGCGCCCCGCTCGTGCTTTTCGGCGCGGAGTTCACGCGCGCGTGGCGCCTGAAAAGCTGGGACCGTTTCTACATTCCGTGGCCGTTTTCGCGCGTGATCATGCACTCCGCCGTCCTGCCGGCGCGGAATGCGGACGGCAGCAAGCTCGACGTGGAGCAGATCCACGCCGCGCTGATGGCCGTCAATCCGGATTTGCCAGGATGAACCTCTGTTGGAGTGTAGACACCCCTGCCCGGTTGGGCACCCCGCTCCAGAGAGGATTGCAGACGATGCAGCCTTGAGTCCCCTCTAAGAAGAGGGGTGGCGCGCAGCGCCAGGGTGTGTGGTCCACCCCTGTGAAGCGATTTGACCCTGCCTCAGAACGTCGGCGTGATCGT
>CAZZDB010000206.1:0-6251 GCA_964652485.1 uncultured Oleiharenicola sp. | reverse complement strand
ATGACGGAGTTGTGCACCATTTCCCATTCGTAGCCCTGCGGTTCGGCGAGCAACTCAAGGGCATGGCGGTTTGCCGTCACCCCGGCAACCGCCATGGAGGCGATGAGACAGGCATAATAGACCGGGGTCTTGATGCGCCCGGCCTGCCGCAGGCTCCGCAAAGCGAATACGAGAAGGACCAGCACGAGTCCCGATAGGGCGAAGAGGGTGCGATAGCCGATCGAACGTTCGGCAGCGGACAGGCTCACCGCGTGGGCCAGAAACGGCGCGGCGAGGAGACAGACTAGCCATTTTTTTTTGGCGGTGGCATCACCCCGGTCGGCGCTGGTCTTGTAGCCGATGCCGATGACCACCGCGGCCAGCACCGCGGCCGTCCAGAAGATCGCCGCGCCGGTGTTGTAATCGTCGCGGAGCGCGTAAAGGGCTAGTGCATTGGCCAAGGGCTGCCAGAAGAACCAGCCGAGCTTGGTCAGGGGATTGGTTTCCAGCGCCATCCGCGGCGACGCGTGAAACACGCCGTTGGCAAACATCATTCGCACCAGCAGGTAGCTGACACCAATGCCAAGCACCAAGGCCGTCAAATGGATGAGACTCCAGCGTTTGTCCGTCAATGGCTCATGTCCCGTGCGCACCAGCAGCACGGCGGCGACGGGTACCACGGCAAACAGCGCATTCGACTGGTAGATCAGGCCGGCCAGACAATAGATCATGCTGCCGCCCAGCAGTGCCACCATGCGCTTCAACCCGCCCCGTTCCAGTTCCGTTTCAATGGCGGAGAACCCGGCCACGGCCAGCAGCAGGGTCAGCACATGCGGCCAGCAAACCGCCCAACCGGCCACCACCTGCCCCGCAGGCAGCAGGGTCACGCCCAGTCCGATGGCCGCTGCCTCGACCTCCGACCAGCCTGACTGATAAAGTTGCCGCCATAAGGCCAGCCCCAGCACGGTCAGCAAGGCCACCGACGTCAGCCTCAACCAAGGCAAACGCTCGACTTCCCCCGCCTCGGCAAAGGTCGTCTCCAAGAGGGCCCCATACAACGGCCGGCCGTGCGAAGCGGTGAACCGGACCAGTTTGCCCGGCTCCTCTTTCGCCTCGCGCAGGTGCGAGTAGTCGTCCCGCAGGCCGTATTCGTGAAAAACGGTTTGCCAGTAAACCACCAGGGGAGTCAGCAGCAGGACATACAGGCAGATGCGGGTGCGAATCATCAGAGGATCATTTCTTGCTGGGCTGTTTCTGGCTTAAGGCCCAGAAAACGTCCATATCGTTCAATCCAATCGTCGATTTTTACGAGATAATAGTCAGGATCGTACGGTGCGCGATCCGCGTCAAAACCGGCCAGGGGTTGCGCCCGCTGCCAGTCGGAAGTCTGACCCTTGGTTCTCGCACCGACATAATAGCTGACCCGTTCTCCCATGCGCGGCCGCGGATTCATGCGCAGAGCCACCTCCGCCGCCGCCCGCCGTGGCTTGCCCCCGCCCGCCACCCACTGCTCATAGGCCTCAGGATTCTGACCCAGGGTCTCCGATTTGGCCAGGTCACCCACCGGCTGCTCCCGTGCGGCGATCTTCTGTCGCAGGCGGGCGATCTCGGCGGCCGGCGACTCGGCTGCAACCCCGAGCAGGTGGGCGATCAATTGGTCGCCCAAGCGTTTGAGGAACGGTTCGATACCGCGCGAGCGCAACGCCGAGCCGCGCAGCGTGATCTCGCCCTTTGAAGCCAGGGCGTAGTTCTTGGCCTTGTAACAGAACATCGCATCGTAGGTGCCGTCGTATTCCAGCTCGATGCCGCCGGGCAGGATCACCGCCACCTTCGCCAGCAGTTCCTCCGGCCGCGCGAAGTATTTCTCCGTCGAAAGATAGATACCGTCCGTGTCCGCCTCCAGGATCACGCAGCCGTGCTTCCGGAACTCCTCGATCAACGCCTGGAGTAGCTCGCGCCCGCGCCGGGTGACCTCCGCCGCGAGCTCGCCGTCGCCGAAACGCGCCCCGGAGAACCCCAAGTACCCGTAGAAGGAATTGATCAGAATCTTGAAGGTCTGCTGTCGCGCCTGCGCCTCGTCGCGCTCGGCGGCGGTCGGCGCCAGCTTCGCGAGCTGCTTGTATTTCAGCCGGTATTCGCGCAGCTGGCGGAGCAACGGGATGAACACGCCGAGATTGTCGCTGCGCGGGTTGCGTCCCATCTGCAGCAGCAGGCTCGGGTAGAGCGAAGCCACGTCGAAGTGCAGCACCTGCTTGAACACTCCTTCCTGAAAACTGCGGGTGAAGCCGCCCTCGAACGGGGCGATCTCGATCGGTGCCGGGCAGCTCGCCCGGGCATGGTAATACTCCTCGAGAAACAGCAGGTCGATCTTGCCCGCGGTGCCGCGCAACGCCGCCTCCTGCAGCAGCAGCGGAAACGCACGGGCCTGCTCAAAATAGGTCGGCAGCAGCACGTCAGCCACGCCCTTGGTCTCGCGCAGGTCATCGGCCAGGTACGCGAGGAATTCCTCCCGGTCCTGCCGGAACACGTGCTGGATCTGCGCCCCCTCGATATAGGTGCGGCCCTCGCCCGATTCCGGCGTGAGGCCGAAGTAGACCGCCGCGTCCTTCAGCCCGTAGGCCGTCATTTCCCGCGCCGTTATGTCGTAGAGCTGCACCAGCAGGTAGGTGTCGATGACCGCCCGGCCAGGCATGTCGCAACGGGAAAAATCGATCCAGCGCTCCGCCACCTTCATCCGGCTGTTGCGGAATTCGGCGGGGAACCCGAAACGACCCCAGGCGCACGGCACCTTGAGGCGTTTCGACCGCGTCCGCAGGTAATCGAGGTCAAACTTGAAGATGTTGTGACCCTCGACGGCATCGGGGTCGAGTTCGCGCAACAGGTCGTTGAAGGCCAGCAGGAGCCGCTTTTCCCCGGCATCGTTCTCCTCGCCCAGCGTCAGCAGCTCCCGGCGCGCCCCGCATTGCAGGCCGATCGCAAGGACGCGGTCGCCGGCGTTGCGCGCATCGCTGAAGGCACCCGCCTCGGTTGCGCCGGTCTCGATGTCGAGCTGGCAGCGCCGCAGTCCGGTGAAATGCATGTCCGCATAAAGCCGGGCTCGTCGCTGCAGCAGCCACTGGCTCTCGTAGGGCTTGAGCACGTCGATCCTCGCCCGGTCCGGCACGCTCTTGAAGAAAGTCTCGAACGTCCCGAGCGAATCGGCGTGCGCCAGCCGGTTGAACGCCCCGTCGCCGATCAGCGTCTCCACCTGCACGCCCTCCTGGCTGGCCTCGATCCCCAGCCAGGCAAACGGGCGGAACTCCTCCACCCGCTCGGTGCGGCCACCGCCGGCCGTTGCCACGCTGACGTGCGCCCGGCCATCATCACCGATCCAGAGACCGCAAAGGGTGTCGTTCATGGCGCGTCGGCCGCGCTCAGAACGTCGGCTTAAGGTAGACCATCAGCAGGGCGACCAGCAGAAGCACCAGCCCTAGGAAGCTGAACAGCCCGCGCAGGTGGGTTTTGCGGTAGACGATGCCCGCCAAGGCCGAGAAGCCCAGCCAGCAGACCAGCTTCACGCCCATCCAACCGACGAACTGTCCGTTGTAGAGCTTGGCCATCAGCCCGAATCCGCTCACGAGCATCAGCAGGCTGGCGATGCCGGTGATCATCAGGGTCCTCTTGCGGTTTTCCGGGGCCGGGTTGGCGAACGCCATGTAGGTGTGCGCCGTGAGCACCAGCAGCGAGAAAACGTGGAGGATGTGATAGAAGGAGGGATTCATGCGTGGGGAAGGAAAATAGTGACACCCCGCCGGTGCCGTGCGCCCCGAGGCTCATGTCCTTTTTAAGTTAAAGGTGGGCACCACCCGACGGACCTCTGCCTTCCGGTTTACGGCCTGGCATCAATCCGCCTGTCGGCGGCTCCCAAATTATAGCAAAGGAAAAGAGCGTTAATGGAGCACCTCGAACACTACAGGGTGTCGGCGATGAGGCTACGCCTCCCCACCCCGCCGTCAAATGCGAACCCCCGCACCCGAAATTCAGCTTGTATCGCGCACGGGAAGTGCGGCGCCCTTCAAGTTCACTCCAGCACCGTCGGGTCGAGATGCTGCACGATCAGCTCCTGCAGTGTCGCGAGGAAGACATAGGCGGCGAAGGCCTTTTGCTGCGTCTCCGGCATGTCGGCGAGCGGCACCTCGTTGCTTTCCAGCGCTTCGTCCCCGAGCGGCTCCAGGTGCTTCGCCCGCAACCGCAGCCGCACCGCCGAGCAGGCGCGCAGGATCGCCTCGCTGTTGGTCGGATCGAGGGGCACGACGCCGGTCAGGAAGAACTCGCTCCCAAACAAGCCAAGGAACACCCCGATGTCGCTGTTCTGCCCGTGCAGCAGCTCGCGCTTCCAGCCATCGTTGAACTCCTCGTCATGATCGGGCACGTGCGGCGTGGCGGCCAACGTCGGCCGCAGATCGTCCGCCGCGTCTTTGATGACGTCGAGCAGCGGGGCGACCGCCTCAAGGTTCAGTTTGACCTCAACGCGCTTCATCAGGCTTTGCCCAGGAAACCTTCACTGACTTGGGACTGTGCCACCGGCCGATTCATCGGGACTCATCGGCCTCGATCACGGCGGTGAGATGCCACTGTTGCAAGGTAAAGACATACGCCTCCGCCTGCTCGCGCACGCCCGACCAGACGACCGACCGGCCCTGTTCGTGAACCTCCAGCATGTGCTTGCGGGCCTTTGTCTCGTCGAAGCCGAGCACCTTCTTGAACACCATCACCACATACGACATCAGGTTCACCGGGTCGTTCAGCACCACGACGTGCCAGAGATCCGCCGGTTGCTGCTGGCGGGCGCTGGCGGGCTGCGGCTTTTGGCGGGTCCGGGTCTCACCCGCCAGAACGGTGCCGTTTCCCTCGCAGGCCGGCGACCGCCGGCGGCGCGATCCCTCGACCTGGATCGCCTCGTCGTTTCGCAATTCGCAACGGCGGGTCATGCCTTGCTCGCAGCCAAACGGACGGCGTCGACCACAGTCTTTTCGGCATCGGCGATGGCCACCTTGGTGACCTCCTTTGCAACGCGCCATTTCATTTCGAAAATTCCTTCCTTCAGGCCGCGGCCGCCCACGGTCAGGCGCAGCGGCAGGCCGATGAGGTCGGCGTCCTTGAACTTCACGCCCGGCCGCTCGGCGCGGTCGTCGACGAGCACGTCCGCCCCGGCCGACTCGGCGATCGTCGCCAGCGTCCTGCAGAGCTCCGCGGCGGCAGCATCCTGCGGGTCGAGATTGACCACCAGCACCTGCCACGGCGCGACGGCCCACGGCCAGATGATGCCGTCGGCGTCGTTGCTCTGCTCGATGACGGCCTGGAGGGTGCGGCTGATCCCGATGCCATAACAGCCCATCACCATCGGGTGCGACTGCTTCTGGTCGTCGGTGTAGACCGCGCCGAATTTCTCGGAGTATTTCGTGCCGAGCTTGAAGACGTGTCCGACCTCGATGGCGCGGGCGATCTTCAATGGCCGGCCGGACCTTGGGTCGGGCTCGCCGGCGCGCACGGTGCGAAAATCGCCCCATTGCGTGACCTGCAGGTCGCGCCCGACATTCACGTTGCGGAGGTGGACGCCGTCGCGGTTGGCGCCGGTCGTGCCGTTGCCCACGAGGCGGATGGCATGGTCGGCGAAGATGCCGGCCAAGGCGGCGGGATTCTTGATCGTGCCCTTGACGGTGCCAAGGCTGCCGGGCTTCGCGCCCATGACGGGTTCGATCTCCTCCGGCGTCGCCTGGCGCCAGAGTTGGAAGCCCAGGGCGCCGAGCTTCGCTTCCTCAAGTTCGTCACAGCCGCGCAGAACTACGAGGAAGGGCTTGCCGTCGCCCATGTAGACAAGGGTCTTGAATTGTTTGTCCGGAGCCGCGTTGTAAGGCGCGGCGGCGAGCGCCGCGATGGTCACGATGCCCGGCGTCGCAAACTCCTCGAGCGCACCGACCGGGGCGGCATCCGTGAAATCCTTCGGCACGACGCCGCTGGTCGCCTTCTCGCGGTTCGCGGAATAACCGCTCTCCTCGCAATACACGATGTCGTCGTCGCCCACCGGCGCCGGTACCATGAACTCGTGGGAGAAACTGCCGCCCATGACGCCGGTGTCGGCCTCGACGGCAATCGTCTTCAGACCGCAGCGCGAGAAAAACGCCGTGTAGGCGCGCTTCATCTTGTTGTAGCTCTCGATCGCGGCCTCGTCGGTCGCATCGAAGCTGTAGGCGTCCTTCATGATGAACTCGCGGGCGCGCATCAGGCCGTAG
>CAZZDB010000205.1:0-6288 GCA_964652485.1 uncultured Oleiharenicola sp. | reverse complement strand
GCCGTGCGGTTGCTGTCGCCGTTCGTGCCGACCTTCACCAGCTCGGCAAAGACGCTGTCGGGCGTCTGCGGCGTCACCCAGGGCTGGGCCATCACCGGGAGCGTCACGAGCGTGCCATTGCTCGCCACCCGCTTGGCGGTCTCCTTCGGGCGCTGCCGACGGTCGAGCACCGGATGGCCCGCTGCGTCGAGCTCCACGGAAGGGACTTCCTTGAAATAAGGCTGGTCCCCGGACCGGCGGTCCGGGTCCGCGTCGACGAAATCGGTCGTCAGCACGCCGATCCGGTAGTCGAGCTTGCGCTCGTCGAAGAGCTGCCGGAAGCGCCGGAGATTGTCGGCGATGCGGCTCTGGTGCGGGGCCATCGAGGGTGAGTTGTTGATGACGAACACGAGATCGACTTCCCGGCTCCTGGAGCGATCCACGGCAATGTGCTTCAGGTCGCGAATCGGCTCGACGCCGACCACGATGACGTTTTCCACCCCGAGTGCGGCGTTGTGCTCGTCGATCGTGTAATAGTTGAAGCGGTCCTCGCCGATGAAACCGGGATTGGGGGCATAAGTGAGCTGTCCGGTGGTGCGATCGAGCGTGGCCGTCCCGTGCTGCGGTCGGGCCTTGTCATCCAGAGCGTAGGCCACCTTCGGGTTGGCGATGCTGGCGCGGTCCGCCTCCTTCATGAAATCCTCATGGCTGGGGATCTTTTGCGTGACCGGGGTGTTGGGTCGGGTGGTCAGTGTGACCGGATGCTCCGCCATGGCGCGTTCCCGGGGCGTCGTGACCACCAGCTTTTCCAAGACCACCGGCGCCGGCGGTCTTACGTCGACCAGCACCTTGTTCTGGAAAACCAGGCCGGAGGTCTCGTTGCGCACGGTGTAGGTGAACGAGTCCTCGCCCGTGTAATCCTCCCGCGGCTTGTAGGCGAAATAGCCGGAGCGTCCGGTCTTGGTTTGGAAGAAATCCTCCGCATCGCCGCCGGCCAGCCCCACCCGTCCGAACAGGGGCTCGACCGTGATCGTGTAGACCAGGTCGCCGCTCGCGTCGGCGCTGATGATTTCCGGGGCGACGGTGAGCTGGCCGGACACGCCTGTGCCCTCTGCCATCAGCTTCATCGGGGTCGTCGACACGATCATCTCCGCGCCGGACGCCGGCGGGCTGTCGGCAAAGGCCGGCCCACCCGCCAACACGAATGCCAGGCAAAATACGTGCAGCCAGGCGGGAATATCGGTCTTGAGGGTCATGCGGTAAGGACGTTGCCAACCTAGGAGTCTGTCAACCGGGACTAGGTTCCGTTCAATCAAGGCGAACCGGCCGATTGGTCTCTCAACACTCAACCATCTACTCTCAACTGCCGACCACGGATCCGTCTCACCCGACTTTTTCTTTCCGGCCGGAGGCGGCGGAGCGGTAGATGGCTTCGACCACGAGGGTGTCCTTCAGGCCTTCCTCCCCGGGAGCGATCAGGGGCGTGCCGTTGAGGATGGCGGCGGCATCGTCGTCCATCTGCCTCGCCTGCTGGTTTGGCACGGTGGCGTCGAGCACGAGGCCGTCGCTGGTCGAACCCTTGATGCCGCTGTAGGACTGGAACGGCGCCAGCTCATACCAGCCCCGTGCGTTGTCCACATGCAGCTTGTTCATGCTTTTCCCGAAACTCGCCTCGCCCGTGCCCGTGACCCCGCCCGGGAATTCCAGTTCGAAGTGCATGGTCTCCTCCACCTCGGTATAGATCTCCGGCCGCGTGGTCGACGCCTTCGCCGTGACCGCGACCGGCTCGAGGCCGGTGCCGTAGCGGAGTGCGTTGAGCGGATACACTCCCATGTCACCCATCACGCCGCCGCCCATCGCCTTCTTCTGCTTCCAGTGGTCCTTCCGGGGATCGAAGTAACCCGCCGCAGCCGTGGCGTGGAGCACCGGGCCGTATTTCTGCTCGCGGTTGAACTGGATGATCCGCTGCGTGTTCGGCTCGTGATGCATCCGGTAGCCAATCGCGAGGCTCACTTGGTTGTCGCGGCAGGCCCGGATCATGGCCTCGCAATCGCGCACCGACGGCGCCATCGGCTTTTCGCACCACACGTGTTTCCCGGCCCTGGCGGCCCGGATCGTGTATTCGGCGTGCATCGAGGGCGGCAGCACGACGTAGACCACGTCGATGTCCGGATTGTTGGCGATCGTGTCGAAATTCCCGTAATTGTAGAGGTTGGCGTCGGGCAGGTGATGGCGCTGCTGCCACTCTTTCAGCTTGGACGGTGTGCCCGAGACGAGGCCCGCGAGATGACATTGCGTGGTGAGCTGCAGGGCCGGCGCCAGCAGGTCGGTGCTGTAATAGCCCAGCCCGACGAGCGCCACGCCCAGGCGCTCCTTCTTCTTTGGCACGACCGTCGTCGCCCACGAGCGCGGCGCCAGGGCCATGCCCGCCGCTCCCGCCGCCAACTGAGCCAGAAACCTTCTTCGCGTGGTCATAAGTGGATTCCTTTGCCCGAGGCTACCGGGCGCTGCCGCCCGGTCAAGGGACGATCCGGCGAAGCGATCCCGCGGGATTTGGAGTGATGCCGAGCGGCACGTGCGCCGCGCGGCGGTCCATGCCGCTGGCTTTTGGGCGGCGGGCGGTTTAGCCTTCCTCCAACATTTCCTGTCAGGTCCGGGCCGATTCCGACCACTTATCCGGTGACATGATAACACCGATCGCCATTCCCACTTCCCAAAGTAACGACGCCGAGCTCGTTGAGCAAAGCCTGGCCGGTGACCGTGAGGCCTTCGGGCGGATCGTCGCCCGTTACCAATCGCTGGTCTGCGCCCTCACCTACAGCGCCACCGGCAGCCGCAGCCACAGCGAGGACCTGGCCCAGGAAACGTTTCTGGCCGCCTGGCGGAGACTGCGCGATCTCCGCGAACCCCGCCGGCTCTGCGCGTGGCTCTGCGGCATCGCCCGCAACGTCATCCATGGCGATCGCCGCCGTCTCGAGCGCCAGCCCGCGCACGCGGCCGCCCCGCTCGACGCCGCGCTCGAATTCCCCTCCGCCGAGCCGCTGCCCACCGCCCAAGCCATCAGCAACGAGGAGATGGCCATCCTCTGGCGCGAGGTCGGGCGCCTGCCGGAAATCTACCGTGAACCGCTGATCCTGTTCTATCGCGAGCACCGGTCCGTCGAACATGTGGCGGAGGCCCTGGCCCTGACCCCCGACGCGGTCATGCAGCGGATGACGCGCGGGCGCCGCCAGTTGCAGGAACGCATGCTGGAATTCGTGGAATCGACGCTGCGGCGGACGAATCCCGGCGAGCAATTCACCTTCAAGGTCCAGGCCGCCCTGCCCATTTTGGTGGGCGCCGGACCGGCGGTCGCGGCGGGCACCGCCGCCAAGGGCGGGGCGGCGGCCCAGGGTGGCCTGGCCGGTTTCCTGCTGGCGTGGGCCGCGCCCTTGGTCGGTCTGTTTGCGGCCATCGGAATGTCCTGGGCCGAGATCGCCCAGGCCACGACGAAGCGCGAACGCCGGTTCGCGGCCCGTTGGTCGCTCGTGCTCTGGCTCACCACGGCGGTATTTGTCGTGACCCTGCCCGCCGTCGCCGCGCTGGCCCGGTCCGCCGGCCTGGATCGCCGCGGGGACTGGACGACGACCGCGCCCGCGACGGCCGTCTGGTTTGGCTTCACGATGATCGCCGTCACCCTGATCGTGTTCATGCTCCGGGGAAAGGCCGCGCTGCGTCGCCAGATGTTGGCTGCGGGGCTGGTGCCATCGTTCCCGCCGGCACCCGTTCCGATGAAAAAACGCGTGGCCATGACCGCGGGTTTTCTGACCGCCGTTTTCTGGGTGCCGATCTTCCTGGCCTGGCAGACCGGCGACCGCACCGTGGCCCTGGGCATCGCGGGCGGGACATTACTCCTCGGGGCCGTCCCCCTCTGGTTGGGACGAAATCCGTCCCGGGCGGGTGATGAGGCGAAAGCAGGAGCCTGGTATGTATCCTTTTGCGGCCTGGTCTTTCTCGGCCTCGTGAACTGGCGGCTCGATGTGTGGCTGGCGCCCATCTACGGCGTCGGAGTGGACACCATGCAACAGCTTCTGCCCATGCCGATCATCCATTGGCTTTCCGCCATTGTGATCGCCTGGACGGCCGCGCTGTTGTTCGTCACGCATCCGGACGACCAGACCTGAACCCCGGCCCCGATAGTAGGACTCCACGCCGTTGTGATACACGAAGACCCGGCCGAAGCGGCGGTCGCCAAAGATGGCGCCGCCGAGTTTCCGAATCTCCGCGGGAGTCTTCAGCCAGCTCGACGACTTCGTGTCGAATTCTCCCGGCTCCTGCAGCTCCCGATACTGCTCCTCCGTCAGCAGCTCGATGCCCATGGCCGCCGCCAGGTCCACGGCACTGTTCTTCGGCTTGAATTCCTTGCGGGAATCCAGCGCGGCCCGGTCGTAACACAGGCGGGTGCGACCCTCGGGACTTTGCGCCGAACAATCGATGAAGACGTATTCGCCGGTCTTCTAGTCCTGGCCGACGACATCTGGCTCGCCGCCGGTCGCTTCCATTTCCTGGAGCGTCCGCAGTTTGGCGGCGCTGGCTTCCAGCCTGGTCTCCACGTTGGCCCATTCGAGGCCTTCGTGTCGGTTCATGTTTTTGCCAAAGCGGGCCCGCAATGCCCCGAGCAGTCCTTCGCGTTGTTCCGGTGACAACGCCTTCGTGGATTTGGCGCCTTTCATGGGGTCTTCGCTTACCTGCGGCATCCCCCCGGATGTAAGCAAAAAAGTCCGAGCCTTTGCCCGGAACGGAAAAGGCGTGAGGCTGCTGATATGGTATTCCGCATCACATCACCCTGGCTGTCACCTGCATCGGCTGCATTCTGGCTACTGGTTTGCATCTGCCGCATGGCTATTGTCGGCCGGGTATGCTGCGATGGGCTTGAATGACGCCTTTCACCACGATCCTGACCCATCCGGGCAGCGCCCACAAAGACGAGTTTCTCGCGTGTTGCGTGCTGCTCGCCACCTCCCCCAGCCCCATCGTGCGGCGCGAGCCGACCGACACGGACCTGGCCGACCCCGCGGTCGCGGTCGTCGACGTGGGCCACCGCCACGAGCCCGCGCTGAACAATTTCGATCATCACCAGCTCCCCGTTGATGCGGCGCCGACCTGCGCCCTCTCCCTCGTGCTGCAGCACCTCGGCCTCTACGCCGATGCCCGGGCGTTCTGCGACTGGCTCGAACCCACCGAGTGGCTCGACTGCCGCGGTCCCAACGCCACCGCCCGCTGGCTCGGCGTGGAACGCAGGGTCATCAACCAGTTGAACTCGCCCGTCGACGGCACCTTGCTGCGCCGCTTCGCCGCCGCGACCCGCCATGAAGCCGGCGAATCGTTGTGGGAAATCATGCGCTTGGTGGGGCAGGACCTGCTGGACTACCTGCGCACCCTTCGCGCGCGGCTCACCTTCATCGGCCGGCACGCCGAGCTCTGGTCGCTGGACGGGCTGGCCCTGCCCGGCGGAAACGGCCCGGCCCCAGCGGTCATCTTTCTGCCGCGCACAGATCCCCTGCCGGAGGATCCGTCGGCCGGGCTCGATCGCTATGTGATGGAGCAAGGCCTGAATGACAGGGTCGTTGCCACTGTTGCGCCCGACCGCCGCGGGGGCGGCTACGGACTGTCCCGGCATCGCGATCACCCGCGCCTCGACTTCACCCGCATCAAGACGGAGCCGGATGTGCATTTCGCCCACCTGCGCGGCTTTGTCGCGAAAACCTCGGCCACCGACCCACAGCGGCTTCGGCAACTCCTGGCGCTGGCGGCCGTTTAAGACGGACTCATGCAGTAGGAAACCGCGGATGACGCGGATGGACGCGGATATTCCAGAGTCAAAATCATGGATTTATCATGCCACTTCAATCACCCACCGGATCGTGTGGCCTAGGGTGATCGGCGTTATTCCCAACTCCCTTATCCGTGTTCATCCGTGCAATCCGCGGAAAATCCGACTGTATGGTTCCGGTTAAGACGGGCGATGCTGTTCAGTCGCGGGGAGCCGAAAAGAATTGGCCCAGCGGGAGCGGTTGCACCTGACTGCAGGCATGGAACTTTACTTCATGCGGCACGGCGAAACGGCCTGGTCGCTGACGGGACAACACACGGGGCGGACCGACTTGCCGCTGACTGAGCACGGCGAGGCGGAGGCCCGGTCCCTGGGCGCGCTGCTGCGCGGCGTGACCTTTGACCACGTGTTCACCAGCCCGCGCTCGCGGGCGCGCCGCACGGCGGAGCTGGCGGGGCATCCCGAGGCGATCGTCGAGACCGATCTCGCCGAATGGG
>CAZZDB010000204.1:0-6372 GCA_964652485.1 uncultured Oleiharenicola sp. | reverse complement strand
TCATCACGTCGGTCCTCCTGGGCGAGTATCTCGCCGGCTCCATCATCGTGCTGATGCTGGCGGGAGGGGAGGCGTTGGAAAGCTTCGCCCTCCGCCGCGCCTCGTCGGTGTTGGCTGCGCTCGCGAAGCGCGTGCCTTCCGTCGCCCATCGCAAACGAGGGGCGCAAGTCGCAGAAGTGGCACTGCCAGACGTGATCGTGGGGGATCTGCTCGTCATCTACCCCCACGACATCTGTCCGGTGGATGGCGTGGTGCTCGAGGGGCACGGCGTGATGGATGAATCCTATCTCACCGGAGAGCCGTTCCAGATCACGAAGACCTCGGGTTCGACGGTGATCTCGGGCGCGATCAACGGCGAGTCGGCCCTTACCATCCGCACCACGAAGCTTGCCGCCGACTCGCGCTACGCGAAGATCATGGAAGTCATGCGCGAGTCGGAGTCGAAGCGCCCGACATTGCGGCGGCTCGGCGACAAGCTGGGCGCCTTCTACACGCCGGTCGCCCTGGTCGCCGCGACGCTCGCGTGGATCATGAGCGGCGAGTCGGTCCGCTTCCTCGCGGTCCTCGTCATCGCCACGCCGTGTCCTCTGCTCATCGCGATCCCGGTCGCGATCATCGGCTCCATCTCCCTCTGCGCCCGGCGCGCGATCATCGTCAGGAGTCCGGTGGTCCTCGAGCAGGTCGCCGAGTGCCGCACAGCGATTTTCGACAAGACGGGCACGCTCACCTACGGCGAACCGACCCTCACCGATCAACTCACCGCCCCCGGCATCGGTCAGAAGGACGTGCTGGCCCTTGCCGCCGGGCTGGAGCGCTACTCAAAGCATCCGCTGGCGCGGGCCATCCTCGCGGCGGCAAAGGCGGCCGGGATCGTGCTGCCGGCGGCGATCGACGTGGACGAATCTCCCGGCCGGGGCCTGCAGGGCACCGTCGCCGGCCGCACCGTCCAGGTCACGAGCCGGAACAAGGCGGTCGCCGGGGCCGTCGCAGGGATCGCCCAGCTTCCACCGGCGGCGGGTGGACTGGAGTGTGTCGTCATCATCGATGGTCGCTACGCGGCCCTGTTGCGGTTCCACGATGCGCCGCGCGCGGACAGCCGGTCGTTTGTCGGTCATCTCGGACCGAAGCATCAATTTGCCCGCATCATGCTCGTCTCGGGGGACCGCGAGTCGGAAGTCCGCTATCTCGCCCAACAGGTGGGCATCACCGCCATCTATGCCGAGCAAAGCCCCGAGCAAAAGCTCGCGTTGGTCCGGGCTGAAACCGCGAGGGCCAAGACCCTCTACGTAGGCGATGGCATCAACGACGCACCGGCCATGATGGCGGCCACCGTCGGCATGGCCATCGGGCAGAACAGCGACGTGACTGCCGAGGCGGCCGGCGTCGTGATCATGGACAACTCACTCACGAAGGTGGATGAGTTCATGCACATCAGCCGCCGGATGCGGCTCATCGCGCTGCAAAGCGCGATCGGCGGCATGGTTCTCAGCATGATCGGCATGGTCCTCGCGGCCACCGGTCATCTCAGCCCGGTGAGCGGAGCGATCGCCCAGGAGATCATCGATACGCTGGCCGTGCTGAATGCCCTGCGGGCCGCCTTCCCGCCCAGGGTGATCCATGATTTGTAGCCCACCGACAATTAGCCCATGAAAATCTTCGAGCAAATCAAGAGCGACGGCCTTTTCAGCCCCTCCACCATCGAAGGCGCCGCGTTCTATGCCGTTATCTTCGCGGTCGCCGCCTGGCTTCTGGGTCAGTTGCTGCGGGTGATCGTTCAACGCGCGCTGGCCCGCGACAAGCACGACCACTTCGACCGGATGGGGGTCAAATTCTTCGCGAAATTGCTGCGGTATTGCGTCTATGTCGTCGCCGTTGTCGCCTACGCGCACTTCGTCCCCGCCCTCTCCGGCCTGGGCGCGGCGTCCCTGACGAGCATCAGTGTCATCACGATCGTGGTCGGTCTGGCCGCGCAAAACACGCTGGGCAACCTCGTGGCCGGAATTTCCCTGCTGCTTTACCGGCCGTTCAAGCTCGGCGACCGGCTGCAGGTGTTGGCCCCGACCGGTGTCGAGATCGGCACCGTCGAGAACCTCACCCTCGGCTACACGCTGCTGAAGACCGACGACAACCGGCGGGTGGTCGTGCCCAACAGTCTCATGGCCAGCCAGACGTCCATCAACCTGACCGGAGATGATCCGCGGATACTCTGTTCCGTGCCGATCAGCCTGGGCTATGGCGCGGACATTGATCAGGCTCGCGGCATCCTCCTCTCCCTGGCCGCCAAGCATCCGAAGGTCCAGGCGATATCCGGCTGCCCGCTGACACAGTTGGGGGGGTCCGGCCTGATACTGACCCTCGACGTGTGGTGTGCCGACGCCCTGACCGCGATCACGCTCAAGAGCGACTTGCTGGAGCAAGCCACCAAGCGGTTCGCCGCGAGCGGCATCAGTGTTTCCCTGCCACAGACCATCCGGCTCGTGAATGACGTGCGTCCCACTGCCGGGGCGCCAGGGCCGATCCGGGACAAACCGGCCGGGCCCACGCCCGGGACGACGGAATGAGAACCTGCGAAGTCCAAGTCGGCCCAGGTCGCGCGAAAAACTTTGTTCGTGCCACCGTTTCGCTCCACGCCACAGTTGCTCTGTTCCCATGACTGCCCCCGATGTCTCCCGCTCCCGCGACCAGCTCCAAGCCATCGCCCGCCGGGTGATGCTCGCCCGCGGGCTCGCTCCAGAATTCACCCCTGCCGCCATGGTGGAACTCGACGCGATCCGCGCACCGGTCGTGGCTCCGGGCACCAGGGAACGTGACTTGCGCTCCTTGCTGTGGTGTTCGATCGACAACGACGACTCGCGCGACCTCGATCAGCTTTCCGTGGCAGAGGCCAGGCCCGACGGCGCGACCAGGATTCTGGTGGCCATTGCCGACGTGACCTCTGTCGTCAAGCCGGGCTCGGCCATCGACGCCCACGCCCGGCAGAACACCACCTCCGTCTACACGGCGGCCCGCATCTTTCCCATGCTCCCGGAAAAGCTCTCGACCGACCTGACCTCGCTCAGCCTCGACGCCGATCGCCTGGCCATCGTCGTCGAGATGGTTTTTTCCGCCGATGGTTCGCTCGCGACGTCGGAGATCTATCCGGCGGCCGTGCGCAACCGCGCCAAGCTCGCCTACAAGGGCGTCGCGGCGTGGCTCGACGGGGTCGCGCCCGCGCCAGCCAGCATCAACGCGGTGGCCGGCCTCGCCGAGAACCTGCAACTGCAACGGCGGGTCACCAGCCAGCTGGCCGGGCTGCGGCATCAACGCGGCGCGCTCTCGCTTGACACGTTCCAGACCCGCCCGGTTTTCGACGGCGGGCTTCTTACCGGGTTGGAAGCGGACACGTCCAACTCCGCCGAGCGTCTCATCGAGGACCTGATGGTCGCAGCCAACGGGGTCACCGCCCGTTACCTGGCCGCCAAGAATTTCCCCTCAATCCGGCGCGTCGTGCGCGTGCCCAAGTCCTGGAACCGGATCGTCGAGCTCGCTGCAGGCCACGACGCGGCCTTGCCGGATGAACCCGATCCCAAAGCCCTCGAGACATTCCTGTTGGCGGCGAAGGTCGTGGATCCCGCCGGTTTTCCCGACCTATCCCTGGCAATCATCAAGCTGCTGGGCGCCGGCGAGTATGTGCTCGAGCTTCCCGGCGCCCCGGTCGCCGGGCACTTCGGTCTCGCCGTGAGGGACTATTCCCACTCCACCGCACCGAACCGGCGCTTCCCCGACGTCATTACGCAAAGGCTGCTCAAGGCCGCATTGGCCGGGCGTCCACCGCCTTACGCCAACGAAGAGCTGGGCGCGCTTGCCCAGCACTGCACCCTGCAGGAGGACGCGGCAAAGAAGGTCGAACGGCAGGTGGGAAAATCCGCCGCCGCCATGTTGCTTGCGTCCAGCATCGGCCGGGAATTCGACGCCATTGTCACGGGTGTGACCGACCGGGGTACCTGGGTCCGGCTGTCCCAGCCGCCGGTCGAAGGCAGACTGGACAGCGGCCCCGCCGGCCTCCGGGTGGGCGACCGCGTGCGCGTGAAGCTGGTCAGCACCGACATCGAGCGTGGCTTCATCGACTTCGTTGGTGTGGCCGGGCGCCTGGCCGGGGCCGCCCATCGCTGACGGGCATTTGCGTCCGGTCCGTTCGAGGACGATATCAAGGGGCGGACGACGGCTTCCGCCGGTCCGCTTCAACATGGATGACCACGTCCACGCTGTTGCCGATCATGCCTTGGTCGGCCGAGATTCCGAAGTCACGCCGGTCCAGCGTGGTGGATACTTCCCAACCGGAAATCGCGGCACCTTTCATCCCCGGGCCGAAGCCGGTCGACCGGACCTTCAGCAAGACCTCCTTGGTGACCTCTTTGATGGTCAGGTCGCCGGTCACGTCGTAGGTTTCGTTTTCGATGTGTACCCACTTCCTGCTCTTGAAGGTCATCGCCGGATACTTGCTCGCGGCAAAGAAGTTGTCGGAGCGCAGGTCATCGTCGCGCATCGACGTATTGGTCGTGATGCTGGGCACTGCGATCGTCACCTCGACCCTGCTGTTGGCGAGCTGGGCGCGGTCCACGACAATCGTCCCCTGCACCTTGCTGAAAAAGCCCGGCACGTTGGTGAAGAAGTGCAGCACCGTGAAACCGACCCATGTATGCACCGGATCGATGTCGTAGGTTTCGACGGCGGCCCGGGCGGACAGCGGCAGACAGAGTCCAAGGCCCACGAGAGCCACGGCGACGAAAAGGCGTTTCAAGAGAGCTTTCATGTGAGCAACGGATTTGGTTGATGGGGCGATCGGGCCGCCATTGTGCCCGGCGGACCGCGGAGCGTCCATGGGGCCTTCAACTACCGCGCAGGTCCATACCCGGCGTGTCCGCTCGCACGATGCCATACGGTCAACACCCCGTATAATGTGCGCAGCGGCCGGCGCATAGTTGAAGTCACCATGATGACGACCTCACTCGCACCCCGCCCAACAATTTCGACGAAATCCGGCTCGACGGCGCCCAAGGCCTACCAGAGCGTTAATCCCTACGACGGCAAGACGCTCAAGACTTTTGAGGTGCTGACCGATGTGCAGCTGGAGGCCGCGATCAAGACCGCGGCCACGTGTTTCGAAACCTGGCGGCAGACCACGTTCGCCGAGCGTGCCATCATCGTGGCCAAGGCCGCGGCCCTGATGCGCGCCCACGTCGATGAGTTTGCCCGGCCGGTGACCCTGGAAATGGGCAAGCGTCTGACCGAGGCCCGTGGCGAGGTCGCACTCAGCGCCGACATCATCGACTACTATGCAAAGCATGCCGAGGGCTTCCTCGCGCCGCAGCATCTCAAGCCGGCCTCCGGTGAGGCTTGGATCGAAAACGCCCCGTTCGGCGTCCTCTTCGGGGTCCAGCCTTGGAATTTCCCCTATTATCAACTCGCACGTTTTGCCGCGCCCAATCTGATGGCCGGCAATGTCGTGATGGTCAAACACGCCGGTTGCGTGCCCCAGTGCGCCATCGCCTTCGAAAAACTCTGGCGTGATGCCGGCGCCCCTGCCGGAGCCTATACCAATCTCCTGATCTCGCACGAACAGGTGGACCAGGTGATCGACGATCCCCGCATCAAGGGCGTCGCGCTCACGGGCGGGGTGGATGCGGCGCGGCGGGTCGCGGCCCGGGCCGGACAAAACGTGAAGAAAACCACGATGGAACTCGGCGGCAGCGACGCCTTCATCGTGCTCGCGGACGCCGACCTCGACAAGACCGTCGCCTGGGCCGTGTGGGCCAAGATGAACAACACCGGGCAATGCTGCGTCGCCGGCAAGCGGTTCATCGTCGCCGAGCAGGTCGCCGACAGTTTCCTCACCAAGTTCAAGGCTGCGTTGGCCGCGCTGAAGCCCGGGGACCCCATAAACGCGGCAACGACCCTGGCGCCACTTTCCACCGAAGGTGCTTTGATAACCCTGCTGGATCAGGTCGATCGCGCCGTCACCAAGGGAGCGACCGTGGTGATGGGCGGCAAACGAATTGACCGGCCGGGCGCTTTCATGGAGCCCACGATTCTCACGGACATCAAACCCAGCAACCCCGCCTTCCGGGAGGAATTCTTTGGCCCGGTCGCGCTCTTCTTCCGCGTCAAGAACGAGGACGAGGCCGTCGCCATCGCCAACGACTCCGACTACGGCTTGGGCGGTTCCGTCTTCACCCGGGACATTGCGCACGGCCAACGCCTGGCCAGCCGCCTCGACACGGGCATGGTCTTCATCAATCACCCGACTTGGACCACGTCCGACCTGCCCTTCGGCGGTGTCAAGAATTCCGGCTACGGCCGCGAGCTCTCCAGCCTCGGCATCCAGGAATTCGT
>CAZZDB010000203.1:0-6616 GCA_964652485.1 uncultured Oleiharenicola sp. | reverse complement strand
CGAACCGCATGGTCGCGCAACTCGCCGCCCAACCCGCCGACACTGCCATCGATGGCGATGCGACCGCCGCCAGCTACTTTGCGGCTCTGGCTGCCGTGACCGGCGGCCATCTGGAAATCGCCGGCCTGAATCTGGCTCCCGACGCCCTGCAGGGGGACGCCGCGTTCTTCCGCCTGCTGGCGGGCACGAAGCTGATCACCCTTGCGGAACAAACCGCCGACCGCGGGCCGGAACGCCGCGGGATCACCGCCGATTTCAACGCCTTTTCCGACACCTTCCTGACACTCGCCGCCCTCGCCCCGCTGCTCGACGGCCCGACCCGGATCACCGGCATCGCCCACACGCGCCGGCAGGAGACCGATCGCGTGACCGGCATGGCCTGTGAACTGAAAAGACTCGGCCAGCACGTCGTCGAGATGGAAGACTCGCTGGAAATCCATCCCCGGCCGCTGACGCCTGGCGTGGAAATTGAGACCTACCACGACCACCGCTTCGCGATGAGCTTCGGCATCCTGGGCTGCCACGACCTGCTGAAAACCGGCCGGCCTTGGCTCACCATCAAGGATCCCGGCTGCTGCGCGAAGACCTTCCCGGCATTCTTCGACTTGCTAGACCGCCTGCGGGCTGGCTCACATTAAAAAATCCATGGCGAAACCGCCCTTCATCATCATCGCCATCGACGGCGGCGCCGCCTCGGGCAAGTCCTCGTCGTCCAAGATTCTCGCCGAGTGCTTCAACCTTCTCCACGTCGACACCGGTTCCTTCTACCGGCACATCACCTATGAGCTCCTCCGCCGCGGCGTGGCGCACACTGATCTGCCGGCCCTCCACGCGGCGCTGGCCGGCCTGCGGTTCACCACACGCCTCGACGGCCGCTCGGCGCAGATGCTCATCGACGGTCAGCCCGCCGGACTCGAGATCCGCGGACAGAACGTCAACGACCACGTCTCCCACTACGCCGCCGTCCCCGAGGTGCGCGAAAAACTCCTTGGCTACCAGCGCGGCCAGCGGGAGGTGGCGGAAGATCACGGCTTCCGCGGGCTCGTGATGGAGGGCCGTGACATCGGTTCCGTGATCTTCCCCGACGCCGAGTTCCGGTTCTTTCTGCACGCCGATCCGGCCGAGCGCGCCAAGCGCCGCGCCAAGGAAGGCCAGCAGGACTCGATTGTCGAGCGCGACCGGCTCGACTCCTCGCGCAAAGCCTCGCCGCTGATCGTCCCGGCCGGCGCCATCGATATCGACTCGACCCACCTCACCCTTGAGCAGGTGGTGGAGAGAATGGCCGCGCTCATCGCGGCGAAACTCGGCTGAGCCATGCCGTCCAGTCACGAAATTATGCCGGGCATCTGCCGCACGCCAACCTCAAGGTCCCGCTGACCCTATGTCGCGCCCGCCCGATCACCTGAAGATGCGGCCGTTCTACGGCTTCTTTCACTACCTCGCCGGGACCATCCACGGCATGTGGTTCCGCGGCGATGTGATCGGCACCGAGAACTTCCCCCGCGAGGGTCCGTTCCTCATCGCCTCGAATCACGCCAGCCACCTCGATCCGCCGCTGGTCGGCAGCCAGATCGGCAAGCAAATGCGTTTCTTCGCCCGGAAAAGCCTGTGGCGCAACCCGCTCCTCGCCTGGTGGCTCGACCAGGTCGAGACCATCCCGGTCGAGCGCGACACCGGCGATGTGGGCGCCATCAAGCGCGTGCTGCAGGCGCTCAAGGACGACCGGGCCGTGGTGTTGTTTCCCGAGGGCACGCGTTCGCCCGACGGCAAACTCCAGAAACCCAAGGCCGGCGTCGGCATGATGGCCTGCAAGTCTGGTGTGCCCGTCGTGCCCTGCCGGGTCTACGATTCCTTCGATGCCTTCGGCAAGGGCCGGCGGATCCCGAATTTCGGCACTCCCGTGACCATCGTGTTCGGCGAGCCGATCCCGCCCGCCGCCTACGATGACCCCGCCGCCGGCAAGGCCCGCTATGAGACCGCGGCCCAGCGCATCATGGACCGCATCGCGTCCCTGCCCCGTCCGGTCTATGCGGTGATCTGAAGCGCTGCGCGGGTGAGCCCGCTTGGACTGGTGCATCCCGCCAGACCGAGCGTGAGGTCGAATTCCGCGAGAATATTGCCGACGACCTCCTCCACGCCGCGCTGGCCGGCCAAGGCGAGACCGTAGACGTAGGGCCGGCCAAGGCACACCGCCGTCGCCCCGAGCGCGAGCGCCTTGAACACGTCCGCGCCGCCGCGCACACCACCGTCAAAGAGCACGGGAACCTTCCCATTCACCGCCGCGGCGATCGCCGGCAAGGCATCGAGCGAGGCGATCGCGCCGTCAACCTGCCGGCCGCCGTGATTGGAAACAATCAGCCCGTCGATACCCGCCTCGACCGCCTTCTTGGCATCATCGGGATGCAGGACGCCCTTGAGCAGCACGGGCAGTTTTGTCTGCTGCCGGAGAAATTCCAGGTCGTCCCATTGCAAGGACGGCCGCGAGTAGGTCGTCATGAACCGTTGCACCGCCGCGCGCGGCTCGTTCGCGGTCAGGTTTTTCCAGAGGCCGCCGCGATACTTGGCCTTCTGCACCAGCGCCGTGGCCAAGGTCGAAAGGTTGACCGGAGGATTCGGCGTTGCACCGGCGTCGAGCGGCTGACCGAGCTGCGCGCGAAAGACCGGATCGCTGGTGTATTGGGCGATGCCCTGTCCTTTCATAAACGGCAGCGAGCCGAAATCGAGGTCGCGCGGGCGCCACCCGAGCATCGTCGTGTCGAGCGTCAGCACGATGGCCGAGCAGCCGCAGGCCTCGGCGCGTTTCACGAAGGAGGCAACGAGCTCGTTCGAGCGGCTCCAATAGAGCTGGAACCAGCGCGGGGCGTCGCCCATCGCCGCAGCGCAGACTTCCATCGGCACCGACGCCTGGTTGGAGAAGATGTACGGTACCCGTAACGCCGCCGCCGCCTTGGCCACGGCCAGGTCGGCATCCCGGTGCGCCAGCTCGAGCACGCCGATCGGACACAGCAACAGCGGCGTTGGCAGCCGCTGGCCGAACAACTCGATAGAGAGGTCTCGTTTCTCGACGTCGCGCAGGACCCGTGGCACGATCCGCCAGCGCTCGAACGCGGCGCGGTTTGCGTCCAGGGTCGATTCACGTCCGGCCCCGCCGGCGACGTAGGCCCAAGCCTCGGGCGCCATCACGCCCTGCGCGGCCCGGGCCAGTTCCGCCTGCGCCACCGGCACGGCCGGCTTTTTCCCACCGACCCCAGCGACATAAATGTCCCTCTGCCGCTTGCGTCCGATGTCGGAGTGGTCGCTCACGGTTCCCTCAATCGACGCTACCTCAGGCCGCAGGCCTGCCGGGCGCGGGCCATCGTCTTGGCCGCCACGGCGCGGGCGCGCTCGGCGCCATCATGCAGGACCTTTTCGACGTAGTCGGGATTCGCGACCAACTCGGCGCGTCTCGCCCGATAGGGCGCGAAGAAATTCCAGTAGTGCTCGAACAGCGTCTTCTTAAGGTCGCCGTAGCCGAGACCGCCCGCGCGCAGCCGGCTCTCGTAATCGGCCGCCACGTCGGCCTGGGCGAAGAACCGGAGGAGCTGGATCGCGAGGTTCTTGTCGGCATCGGGCTTGGGCTCCTGCGGCGTGCGCGAATCCATGACGATGCCCATGATTTTTTTGCGCAGAACCTTCTCGTCCCCGAAGATCTCGATGGTGTTGCCGTAGCTCTTGGACATCTTCTGGCCGTCGAGCCCGGGAATGACGGCGACGGACTCGCTGATGCGCTCCTCGGGCACGACGAAGGTGCCCTCGCCGTAGGTGAGGTTGAACTTGATGGCGATGTCTCGCGTCATCTCGAGGTGCTGCTTCTGGTCCTTGCCGACCGGGACCACATTGGTGTCGTAGAGCAGGATGTCCGCGGCCATGAGCACGGGATAGGCGAAGAGGCCGAAGTTGGGCGCGATGCCCTTGGCCAGCTTGTCCTTGTAACTGTGGGCGCGCTCCAGGAGGCCCATCGGCGTGAGCGAACCGATGAGCCAGGTGAGTTCACAGACCTCGGGAATGTCGCTTTGCCGCCAGAACACGGACTTCGCCGGGTCGAGGCCGCACGCGAGCCAGTCGAGGGCGATGCCCTGCGTGTAGCCGCGGCGCTCGGCGGGATCGGTGATCACCGTCAGCGAATGGTAGTCGGCGATGAAATAGTAGGCGTCGCCGCCGGCCTGCAGTTCGATGGCCGGGCGCATGGCGCCGAAATAGTTGCCGATGTGCAGGGTGCCGGAAGGCGTGATGCCGGTGAGGACTCGCATGGGAGGAGTTACTGTTGGCGGTCGGCGGCTGGGGCGCGCAAGCCTTTAATCCCGGCGCGGCAGGGTCGTGACCGCCTGCCGGGCGCGGGCGATGTGGGCCGGCGGCAGGACGCCGCCGAACGCCAGGCCGGGCATGACGAGCGAACGCGGGCCGAGCAGCGTGCCGGGGTTGAGCACGGCATTGCAGCCGACCTCGGCCTTGTCGCCAAGCACCGCGCCGAATTTCCGCAGACCGGTCGGCACCGTACTGTCCGGCAGGCGCACGATCACCTCGCCTTGGTCAAGCCGGAGGTTTGAGCAGATGGCTCCGGCACCGAGATGGGCGCTGTTGCCAAGGATGGAGTCTCCGACATAGTTGTAATGCGGCGCCTGCACGCCGTCGAGCAGCAGGCAGTTCTTGAACTCGCTGGCGTTGCCCAGCACGCAGCCCTCGCCGGTGATGACATTGCCCCGGATGAACGCTCCGGGACGGATCTCGGTCCGGGCTCCGATGTAGGCCGGCCCGATGATGGTCGCGTAGGCGGGCAACTTGACCGATGGGTGCAGCCAGACCCGGCCCTCGATGTGAACGCCCGCCGGAACCTTGAGCTCGCTCGGGCCGAACTCAGCCGCCTCCAAGGCCGCGCTGATCTTCTTCAGCCATTCCCACGGGGCGACCGTGGCCGGGAAAAACGGGGCGAACCGGACCAGCGAGGGCGGCAGGGCGAAGAATTCGGAGGCTTTCACACCATCTGAGATAACAAAAAAACCGCTGAGGAACAGCGGTTTTTGAAAGTGGAGCGGGAGAAGAGACTCGAACTCTCGACGTCCACCTTGGCAAGGTGGTGCTCTACCAACTGAGCTACTCCCGCATGGGAGAGGCGGAGTATTCGACTCCCGAATTGCCCGTCAACCAGAATATTGAATTCGCGCCGGCATGCCGGATTGAGGCATTTCCAGCTTTCCCCCAGCAGATTGCACTGTTCATGTAGACCCTTCCATGACCGGCCACTCCGCCCCCGCCACTCCGCTTCAGCCCGCGTTCACGAGCGCCAGCTCACCCGCGGACCGGCTGGCCGCGTGCAAGGCCTACCTGCGGGCCGAAAATGCCCGCATCCACCAGATGCACCGCAATGGTGCATCCGGGCGCGAGGTGGTCGCCGCCAATGCCAGCGCGATCGACCGGCTGCTGCTGCCGCTGTTCAACCAAGCCGTGGATCTCTGGCGCCAGCAGCACGGCGAACCGCCCTCCCCCGTCTGCCTGATCGCGCTCGGCGGTTACGGCCGCAGCGAACTGAACCCGCTGAGCGACATTGATGTCATGTTCCTTTACCCGGCCGCCACCAAGAGCACCGAGTTGGCCAGGTTCCAGGAACACCTGTCGAACGGCATCCTTTATCCGCTCTGGGATCTCCGCCTGAAGATCGGCCACTCCACGCGCACGCTCAACGAGGTGTTCGCCGAGGCCGGCCGCGACATCCGCACCAAGACCTCGCTGCTCGAGTCGCGGTTCCTGGCCGGCTCGGAGGCGCTCTTCGCAAATTTCGCCGAGGCCTACCGCAAACACTACCTCACCGACAACCCCAAGGGCTACATCGCCGCGCGCCTCGCCGACCAAGCCAGCCGCCGCCTGCAGCACGGCGACACCGTCTTCATGCAGGAGCCTGACATCAAGAACGGCGTCGGCGGGTTGCGCGATTTCCAGAACGCCCTCTGGATGGCGACCGTGCGCCTCGGCATCTCGCGCCTCGAGCAACTCGTCGAGCAGAACTACCTGCCCGCGTCCGAACTCGAGCAGTTCCAACAAGCCTACGACTTCCTGCTGCGCATCCGCAATGAGCTGCATTACATGAGCAAACATGCTACGGACGTGCTCAACCTCGAGATCCAGCCGCGGATCGCGGCCAATCTCGGCTACCCGCAGGCGGCCCTGCTCGAGCGCGTGGAAGCGTTCATGCAGGATTACTACCGGCATGTGCAGGCCATCTACCGCATCTCGAAGATGATCGAGCAGCGACTGGCCCTGACCATCGCCGCCGGGCCCGGCCTCGTCGGCTCGCTGAAGAACCTCCTGCTGGCCCGCCGTTCCGAGCGCACGAAACGCCTCGACGGCTTCGTGCTGCGCGGCAGCGAGCTCGCGGCCGAGAGCAAGACCATCTTCCAGGAGGATCCCGTGCGGCTCATCCGCGTCTTCCGGCACTGCCAGCAGCTCAACTGCTCGCCCGACGTGGACCTGGCCGCGCTCATCCGCGCCTCCCTCCATCTCATCACCCCGCCAGTGACCGAGTCCGTCGACGCCAACCTCAGTTTCCGCACCATGCTGGAAGAGGCCGGCCGGGTCTACCCGG
>CAZZDB010000202.1:0-6717 GCA_964652485.1 uncultured Oleiharenicola sp. | reverse complement strand
AGCACGCGTTTCCTAAACGTGTGATCCCGGTTCAATTCCGGGCGGGGGCACCAGCCTTCCTCTGCGGACCGTAGAATGTCTGAAAAGGGACCGAAAATTGAGCACGCTTTCGGAGGTGGCCTGTCGGACAGTGGGCGATTCGACCGGCTCGGGCCGGAGTGGCTCGTAGCCAGTGAAGGCACAACATCACCCGCGCTGATGCTCATCATCAGCCTTATCGATTAACGGTCTCCGCCGCTGCTGCGCTACGTTGTCGCCGCACCCGCGAAGAGTCCGCACAACGCAGACCCGGGCCGGGTGAAATCAAAAAAACAGGAGATCAACATGTCACAAGAGACACGTTCATCGTTAAGGATAGACGCGGTGGCCTCGGCTGCCGCTTTGGGAGCAGCCGCCCTCGCGCGGAAGCCGCTCCAGAAACCCGCCAGCGTCGCAGCCCTCGTCCGCTTCGGGCTACACTTGATCCGCCCCAAGGATCCGGCGTCGCCGGACACCGCAAGGCCGGCACGGAGGTTGCCCGGGGGTTACCCGGAGGTTGAACGGGGGAAAGACGGCCCGGGCGGGCCGCCGGCCCCGGCCACCCGCCGAAACGGAGGACTCCACCATGGCTAGCACGACGTTCAACGGATGGCTCGACCGGGTGCGGGGCCGGTTCGGCAACATCGTGTTCAAAATGCGGGGCGGATCCACGTTCATTGCGCGGATGCCGGCACCGAGCACGGCCGCTCCGACCCCCGCACTGCTCGCGGTGCGCGAACGGTTCCGCCTCGCGACGGCCTATGCCCGCGGCGCCCTGGGCAACCCGCTGCACCGGGAGGCCTACCGGCAACGCGCCAAGGACACGAAGCGGCCCGTGACCGCGCTGGCGGTCGGCGACTACCTCCACCCCCGGAAGTGAAGGCCATCGACGCCACCGGCTACCACGGCCAGGTCGGCGACCTGATCAAGGTGACCGCCTTCGATGACTTCGAGGTCGTCGGGGTCGACGTCGTGATCCGCGACGACACCACGGTGGTGCTCGAGGAGGGTCCGGCCGTGCTGGCCGACGGCCTGTGGACCTACGCCGCGACGGTGGTGGTGCCCGCCGGACGGAACGTCACGATCGAGGCCGTGGCGAAGGACCGGCCGGGCAATACTGGCAGCCTGGGCAAGCCCTGGCTGATTGCCTGAGCGACCGCCCGGCAGTCAGCTGACATGACCGAGCTGCGCGCAGAACCGCGCCGTGGATGCTGCAGCGTCCACGGCGTTTTTGCGCCCCAGCCCTGGTTTAGAGGGCGGTTCCAAAATGTCATGGCGAGGAGGGCACCGCGTGGCCCGACGAATCCATCCCACCGACTCACATACCGCTTTTGAAGGTCTGGTGGTCGACGATTCCGCTGGCCCGCACCTGGCGCAGGGCCTTGCCGTATTCCTCCAGCAGCCGCAGCGCATACCGGAACCGTTTCCGGATGGTGGCGTCCTCCTTCGCGAGGTCGGCTGCGCCGTCGGGTGCGTTGAGGTTTCGCTCCACGTGCTGGACGATCACGTGTTCGGGCAACCAGGAAAGCCGGTTATTCTTGTAGCCGCTCATCCGCAGCTCGGCCACGGGATAACTGCCGCCGCGGCTCGCCGACACTGTCACGATCAACGCCGGCTTGTGGCCGACCTCGTCGGCGCTGCAATTGAGCAGAAAATTCTTCACCCCCGGCGTCGCCATCCCGCCCCACTCGGGCGTGACGATCACGAGCGCATCGGCGGATTTCAATTCGGCCGAGATGGGATCCCACAGCGCATCGGGCGCGCCGCCCGTGGCGGCATCCCACAACGGCAGCGGATTGCCGCTCAAGCTATAGAGAGAAACCTCCGCTCCGGGGTGCTCCTTGGTCAGGACGGACATCACATAATTTGCGACCTTGAGCGATTGGGCCTCCGGCCGGTGGCTGCCGGAGAGGATGAAGAACTTCATGCGCCCTCTATGTCCCACCTAGGGCTTGCTTGCAAGCGGGCTTGGCCCAACGCTCCCGGCCTGTGCCCAATTCCTTCGGCAAACTCTTCCGCATCAGCACGTGGGGCGAGAGCCACGGCCCCGCGGTCGGCGTCGTCATCGACGGCTGCCCGCCGCGACTACCTCTCGCCGTTGCTGAAATCCAGGCGGACCTTGATCGCCGCCGTCCGGGCCAGAGCGACATCACCACTCCGCGCAAGGAGGAGGACAAGGTCGAGATTCTCTCCGGGGTCTTCGAGGGCCTGACCACCGGTGTGCCGATATCGCTGATGGTCCGGAGTTCCGACCAGCGGCCGGGTGCCTACGACGAGATGAAGGAGAAATTCCGTCCGTCGCACGCCGACTACACTTATCAGGCCAAATACGGCCATCGCGATCACCGCGGCGGCGGCCGGTCCTCGGCGCGCGAGACCATCGGGCGGGTGGCCGCCGGTGCCATCGCCAAGAAGATTCTCCACCTCGCCGGGAGTGTCGAGGTGCGCGCCTATGTGACGCAGATCCACGATCTCATTGCACCGCCGTTGCCCAGGTTTCCTTCCCTGGCGGAGGTCGAGGCCACGGCGGTGCGCTGTCCGGACCTGGACACCGCCGCGCGCATGATCGAACGGATCAAGCTGGTACGCAGCACGGGAGATTCCGTCGGCGGTGTCATCGAGTGCCGCGTGCGCCACGTTCCCGCCGGGTTGGGCGAACCGGTATTCGACCGCCTCGAGGCCGACCTCGCCAAGGCCATGCTTTCGCTGCCGGCGACCAAGGGCTTTGAGATCGGCAGTGGGTTTGCCGGCACATTGTTGAGGGGCTCGCAGCACAACGACGCCTTTGAGAACCGCGCCGGCCGGATCGCCACGAAGACCAACCATTCCGGCGGCGTGCAGGGTGGCATCAGCAATGGCGAGGAGATCATCTTCCGCGTCGCCTTCAAGCCCACGGCCACGATTCTCCAGCCGCAACGGACGGTCGATGTCCGGGGGGCCGAGACGGAGCTGCAGGCGCGTGGACGCCACGATCCCTGCGTCGTGCCGCGAGCGGTGGTCATCGTCGAGGCCATGGCGGCACTGGTGCTCGTTGACCACTGGATGCGCCAGCACGCCCAGAACCAGAGCTTCAAGTTCTGACTTGTAGGAGGCTGCGGGCGGGCGATTGTCTGGGACGGATGGCGTCCTCTTCCCCAGTCTACTTCACCCTTGGCACGCCGGGCTCCGGCCGGCGCGCCATTGTGCGCGACCTGATCGAAAATGGTCCGGGAGCGGACGATCAGGTGCTCGTCCTGCTGGCGGACAGCGAGCGGGCCGACCCAGCGGATGCGAAACTGGCGTTGCTCAAGAATGCGGAGATCCGGCGCTGGCACTGGACGCCGGAGGGCTTTCCCGACGTCAAGCTGCCCCCCGGTGCGACGGTTTATCTCCTCGGCGATTCGCGCGTGAGTCCGATCGACCAGCTTGAGGCATTGAAACCATGGCTCGAGCGTCACGCGGTGGAGCTGGCGCGCGTGTTCTGCGTGGTGGACTGCCAGCTGGCGGAAAAGCATCCGGTCCTGAAGCAGTGGTTCGCGGCCAGCATCCACTTTGCCGATGTCGTGTTCCTGACGAACCGCGCGGGCGTCGCCAACAAGTGGCTCAGCGATTTCATGCAGCAGTTCAAGGCCGAGCACTTTCCTTGTCATTTCGTGCAGGTGAAAACCAAGGGCGACCTCGCCAATCCCGCGCTGCTGCTGGATCCGACGCCGCGCCGGGTTTCCCAGTATTTCGACGAAGGCCTGACGATCGGCGAGATTGAAGGCCTCGAGACCGACGACGAGGAGGATGACGAGGACGACACCGGGCTTCTGCCGGAGGAAGCCTATTTCACGCGCGACCGCAGCGGTCGCCGGAAGCGTGAGCTGCCCGATATCACCAAGTATCTGCCGCCCGCCTGAAAATACCCCGCCCGAAAATCGGCGGAGATGGCGCCGCCGGTTGGAGTAGAGTGGGGCATGGCACTTTTCGAACCTTCCCCCGCCAACGCTTCGCCCATGACCCCGTTGCCCACCGCCCGCACCATGTATCGCGCCCTGAGCCGGCGTGATGCGGCCTACGAGGGAGTGTTCTTCACCGGGGTTAAGACCACGGGTATCTTCTGCCGGCCGACCTGCCGGGCCAAGAAACCCAAGCCCGAGAACGTGGAATTCTTCCCGACGATCAACGAGGCCCTGCACGGTGGCTACCGGCCGTGCCGGCTATGCCGGCCCATGGACTCGACCAAGCCGGTGCCACCGCTGGTTGAGCGCCTGCGCCGCGCGGTGGAGGAAACCGCCGACGGCCGGGTGACCGACAAGGATCTCACTGCCATGGGTGTCGAGCCGTCCACCGCCCGCCGCCAGTTCAAATCCTATCACGGCATGACCTTTCATGCCTACCAGCGTGCCCGTCGCATGGGCCTTGCGCTGCGCGACGTGAAGGCCGGCCGGCCGGTCATCGACGTGCAACTCGCCCGCGGCTACGAGTCCACCAGTGGCTTCCGCGAAGCCTTCACCCGCATCTTCGGCTCGCCGCCGCGCGCCGCTCGGGCCGGCGCCTGTCTGCTGGCCCAGCGCATCGAGACCCCGCTCGGCACCATGCTCGCGCTGGCCGACGAAAAAGGGCTGCGCCTGCTGGAGTTTGCCGACCGCCGCGGCCTGGAGCGTGAACTCACCGGCCTGCGCCGCCGGCTCAAATGCGCCATCGTGCCCGGCAGCAGCGCTACTCTGGAGGAAACCCGCCGGCAACTCGGACGTTATTTCGCCGGCGAATCATTGGCCTTTGACCTTCCGCTGGCTCCGGTCGGCTCGGCGTTCCAAATGCGCGTCTGGGCGGAGTTGGGCAGGATTCCGCCCGGCCAGACGCGCTCGTATGCCGGCATGGCGGTGCGGCTGGGCGTACCGAAGGCACCCCGGGCCATCGGCCGCGCCAACGGCTCCAACATGCTCGCCCTCGTGATCCCCTGCCACCGGGTGATCCGGGCCGACGGGTCGCTCTGCGGCTATGCCGGCGGGCTCTGGCGGAAACAGCGCCTGCTCGAACACGAGCGCAAATACTCGGCTTGAACGGCTTTACACGGGCGCAACAAAACTCTTGCGCCACCCGGGGCGGGACGTATCCATGACCCTTCTGTTTTTTGCCCGGGTGGTGGAATTGGTAGACACGCAGGTCTCAGAAGCCTAGGACGGGGTGTTTCCCCGTGGGTTTGGATGGGTCCGGATGAGCTTCTCAGAGGAGAAATTGAACATGCGGTGTTTCCCGACGGGTGCCGAAAAGCGCCGAAATCGGAAAGAAGTGTAGAAAAGAAGGTGTAGAAAAACACTCGGATCGCTGGCGCTTGGCAAATCGCCGCGAATCGTCAATTGACCAGATCATCCAAGGGATTGGTGGCGGCATCAATCGTGGGGTGGCGGTAGCCAGCGGTCGTTTCGATGGAATTATGCCCCATCAGTTGCCGGAGGGCCTCGATCTGTTCACGGGAGTGGGTGGCAAAGGCGTGACGCAAGACGTGAGGTGTCAGAAATCCCTCCATGTTTACCTGGCGGGCAGCCAAGCGTACTGCCCGCTGAAGATTGTCGTGCAGGAGATGGTAGCGTACCCGCTCACCGGTGCGGGGGTGATCGCAGTGCCCTGCGGCGGGAAAAACCCAGAACCACTGCCAGGCAAAAGGCACGGAACTATATTTCTTTGCGAGCTGGTGGGGCAGGGGGACACCCACATCGGGACTGTCCTGGCGATCCTTCTCCCAGACCATCTGAGCGCGACTGACCTGCTCTCGCAAAGGCGCAAGGCAGACTTTGGGAATAGGCACTCGCCGGTCCTTGCCGCCTTTGGCGGCCCGAATCACCAGATGATTTTCCTCCCACAGGATGTCCTTCACGCGCAGTTCGAGCGGTTCGGAAACGCGCAGGCCGCAGCCATAGAGCAAATCCACCAATAGCTTGGCCGGCAGGTTGGGCTGATCAACTACGGCACCGCGGAAGATTCGGATCTGCTCCCGTGATGGGGATGTGCGCTCGTGGATGTATCGCTTGGCCCGCAGGGCACTGACGTCGCCAAGGGGCTTTCGCAGAACGTCTTTGTACAGGAATAGCAGGGACGCGAAGGCTTGATTTTGGCTCCGGGCGGAAAGCCTCAGTGAGGATGCCAGGTAACTCAGGAAATCCTCAGCCTTCTTCTCGGGAATCATGGCGGGAGGCAAACCGAGGCAATGGTCGTAGTATCGACCGGCCCACGCCCCATAGGTATCCTCCGTGCTGAGGGAAAAGTGGAGCAGCCGAATCTTGGCGCGGACCATCTCCACCACCTCGGTGCGGGTCTTCATCCCTTGATGAATGATGTTGCCTCAGCGTAAGCGAGAACCATCGTCGAGTTTACCCTGCCGTCGTGTTCCGGGCCTGCGACCGCTGGCGTAACTCCTTACTTTCGATGCATGGTTTTAGCGTGGGCCCTTTTGAACATCAGCAGCTCGAAATCGCGGAATTACCCGCTTTTTGCCGGGGGGTGCTTTCCGACAACCGCATCCCACGCAACGAGTCATGAATTTGGTTATACCGATCGGCTGAATCAAATGGCGACACGAAGTCCCATGCCAGACATATTGCCGAGGTCGCAATTTTGAACATGCTCCTTTCTAACCCATTACACATTTGGTTCAGCCGACAGGTGTTGGCATAAACATGGTTCGGCACTAAATGAAAACTCGCTCGCCAATCCTGAGTCACACTGGATTCGTTC
>CAZZDB010000201.1:0-6834 GCA_964652485.1 uncultured Oleiharenicola sp. | reverse complement strand
CGCGCCCATCCTCTCTTAAAAGAAGCCACTAAAGACATTCCGACCCGTGCCGATACAGTCGGCAGTGCGTTGCGGTGCGCTCACCACGCGACCGCCTCTTTCGGGCAGGCTCAGGCCGGCAAGGAAAGGAGCAACGTTCGGCTGGATCCCGTGTGGATCCGACGATCGCTCCCTCCCATGACCCGCCACCACCAATCCTCCCCTGTTCCAGCTCCCGCCGCCCGACCCGCCGCGCCGGCCTCATCGCATCCCCGCCCGGACACGCCGTCCGCCATCGTCATCTGTCCCGCCGGCTTTACCGCCACCAGCGTCCGGGAACAACCGCTGGCCCGGCCGCTCCTCGCCCGCGTCACCTACCGGCCCGCCGCGACAACCGCTGCGCAGCCTCAGGCAATCCATGCGGCGGACGAGTCCCGACAAAACCCGATTTGATAAGGAAGCCCCCCGCGCCCGGTCCAACTGTAACCCATTTTCCAAAAACATCAGATCCCACCCGCGCCGCACGCCGGCCGGCAGATCCTCCCCTCCATCCCCCATGAAGCTCAGTCATAAGATCATCCTCGCCGTGATTGCCACGGTGCTCGCCACCGGTCTCGGCGGCGCCCTCACCGTCTATTGGTTGTCCAAGGCCAATCGCATAAACGCGCTGCACGACCAGATGAACGTCGTGCTCCAGCAGGCCCAGACCATGGCCGGCAACATGGACCGGATGCATCAGGCGAAGTCGTTCGATCTCGCCGGGCTGCTCGCCGCCGCCCAAGCGCAAAGCGGTGGCCGGCCGCTGCGCCAGATGTATCGCGAGACCGCCTTCTACAACACCATTCCCATCGTCGCCGCCTGGCAGGCCGCGGCCACGTCGGCCAAGCAGCAGGGCTATGAATTCTACACGCCGTCCCGGCCCGACATCCCCGCCCGCAATCCCTCGAATGACACCGGCGCGCAATACGCCGACGCCTTCAAGGCTTTCGCCGCCGGCCAGGAGGAATTCTTCTTCCAGGATCGGCAGACCAACCAGCTCATCCTCGCCCGCCCGGTCAAACTGACGGAGAGCTGCCTCCACTGCCACGGCGACGTCTCGCTCAGCCCGGCCAAGGACGGCAAGGACATCCTCGGCTTCGCGATGGAAGGCATGAAGGTGGGCGACATCAAGGGCGCGTTCATCCTCAAGGCCCCGCTGACCAACGACGCGGTGGTGCTCGGCACGATGAAGACCATGGGCCTCGTCAGCCTGTTCCTGCTGGTTGGCGCCATCGGCTGCTTCCACCTGTTCAACCGGCGCTACATCGACCGGCCGCTTGACAACGTGATCGCCCACCTCGACGCGGCCAGCGACCAGACCGCCTCCGCCGCCGGCGAAATCTCCTCTTCCAGCCAGTCCCTGGCCGGTGGCGCCAGCACCCAGGCCGCCTCGCTCGAGGAAACAAGCGCCTCGCTCGAGGAACTTTCCTCGATGACAAAGCGCAACGCCGACAGCGCCGGCTCCGCGAAAGCCCTTTCCGGCGAAACGCGCGCCGCCGCCGAATCCGGCCACCATGACATGGCCGAGATGCGCGCGGCCATGGACGCCATCAAGACGTCGTCCGGCGACATCGCGAAGATCATCAAGACCATCGATGAAATCGCCTTCCAGACCAATATCCTCGCCCTCAACGCCGCCGTCGAGGCCGCCCGCGCCGGCGAGGCCGGCGCGGGCTTCGCCGTGGTCGCCGACGAGGTCCGGGCGCTCGCCCAGCGCTCCGCCGACTCCGCCAAGGAAACCGCCGCCAAGATCGAGGTGGCCATCCACAACGGCGACCACGGAGTGCGGATTTCCGCCAAGGTCGCCCAGTCCCTCGACCTCATTGTCGAAAAAGCCCGCCGGGTCGATGAACTCGTGGCCGAGATCGCCACGGCTTCCCACGAACAGAACCAGGGCATCGGCCAGATCAACTCCGCCGTCAGTGAGATGGACCGGGTTACGCAGACCAACGCCGCGGGCGCCGAGGAAACCGCCGCCGCCGCGGAGGAACTCAATGCCCAGGCTGCGGCGCTGCGGGATTCCGTGGACGACCTCCGCCAGCTCGTCGACGGGGAACGCCGTGCCGCTGGCTCAATTTCCGGAAGGCCGCCGGCTCCTCCGACGTCAAAGGCCCGTCTCGCGGCCCAATCCCGCATTACGCCGGCCCGGCCGGCCTCGCCCAAACCCAAGCTCCCCCAAGCCGTCGGCACCGACCACGGCGACTTCTTCAAAGATTCTTGAACCATGAACACTCCCACCGTCACCGCCACCCCGGCCAAACACGCCGCCAAATACCTGACCGTTGTCCTCGCCGAGGAGGCCTACGGCATCAACGTCCTGCAGATTCGCGAGATCATCCGCCTGCAGAAGATCACCCCGGTCCCGCAGCTGCCCGTTTACGTCAAGGGCGTCATCAACCTGCGCGGACGCGTCATTCCAATCATCGACCTGCGCGCCAAGTTCGGCCTCCGGGCGGAGGTGACCGAACGCACCTGTATTGTCGTCGTCCAGGTCCGCCTCGCGACCGACCAGACCATCCAGATGGGCCTGATCGTCGATGCCGTCGAGGAGGTCGTGAACCTCACCGGCGCCGACATTGAGCCCACGCCCGAGTTCGGCACCAGCGTGGATACGTCCTATCTCCTGGGCCTGGCCAAGGTGAAAGGCCAGGTGAAGGCCCTCCTCGATATCGACCGCGTCGTCGCGCCGGAGACTCTGCAGACGATCAAGCTGGCCGCCAGTTGAGCCCGCCGCCATGGTCGCACGCCCGGCCTTCCACGCCGCCGGTCCCCATCACCCGCTCAATCCCCCGCACATGAAGACGTGGACCCCGTCCCCTGCCTTGCCCGTCCCGGTGCACCCCGCCCGGGCATGAAGATCACGACGAAGATCGTCCTGCTGGCCGGACTCGTGACCGGACTCGTGCTCGCGGTCCTCGGGATTCAATATGGCAGCGCGGCCGCCCTCCAGACCAAGCAGCAATGGCTCGCGTCGAGCCAGTCCCGCTGGCTGGTCCTGAACCACGAGATCCTGCTCGGCCTCGACGAGTTGGGCGCGGTCTCCTCGGCCCGTCGCGATGATCCGCTGGCTGCCCGGCAGCAGCTGGGCGCCGGTACCGCGACCATGACCCGCTTCCGCGCCGCCGTCGACGAGGTGGCCTTGCTCGCCCGGGATACCCGGCGCCACGGCCAGGATCAGGACGACGAGCCCGAGGTGGCTTGCAGCCGGGAACTGCTCCGGACCTGCGCGCTCCTGCAGGAGGCCGCCGCCGGGTTGGAGCGCCAGTGGCGCCGGCCGGAGCCGGCGGAAGATTCCGGCTCCGGAACCCGGTCCGCCTTGCCCGTGCTCACCGGGCAGTTGCGGCCCGCTGCGCTCGCCCTGCAGCAGGCCGCGGAGAAACTCATCCGCCACGAAACCCGGGAGACCGGGGAGGAAAGCGCGGCCATCCGCCGCCAGACCCTCGGTCTCGCCGCCGGCGTCGTGACCCTGGTCGGCCTCATGGTCCTGATTCTCTACCGGGATGTCGCGCGGCCGTTGCGCCACCTGGCCCGGGTGGCGCGCGGCATCCGGCCCGGGGTCACCCGCGAGCCGTTTCACCACCACCGGCGTGATGAGCTCGGTGACGTCGCGACCGCCTTCAATCAGATGCTCGATACCCTCGAGGCGACGGCCGTCTCCCGCAACGAGCTCGAGGACATGGTGGATGCCCGCAGCGTCCAGCTGGACTTGCTCTCGCTCGTCGCCACCCATACGACCAACCTGGTCGTCATTACCGACGCCGCCGGCCGCATCGAGTCGGTCAACGCCGGCTTTGAACGCGTCACCGGCTACACCCTGGCGGAGGTGCGCGGCCGGAAACCTGGCACGTTTCTCCAGGGGCCCGCCACCGACCCCGCCACCGTGGCGCGCATTCGCGCGGGCCTGGAGGCCGGCCAGCCGGTCTCCACCGAGATCCTCAACTACGCAAAGGACGGCCGCACCTACTGGCTCCAGATCAACATCCAGCCGGTGTGCGACCCGACCGGCCGCCTGACCCGTTTCATCGACATCGAATCCGAGATCACGGAACGCAAGCGGGTCGCGGCCGACCTCGAATCCTACCGGAAACGCCTCGATCTCGCCCTCGCTGCCGCCAACACCTGCACCTTCGACCTCGACCTGGCCGCCAAGGAGGCGATCCTCGACGCCCACTGGTCCGTCATGCTCGGCGGTCCCGCCGTCGAAACCCGCCTGCCCGCGCGCCAATTGCTCCGGCTGGTGCCCGCCGCCGAGTGCCGGGCGGCCCTCGACCATCTCGCCGACTGCCAGCGGGGCCGCAGCGACGAATACCGCATGGAATACCGGGTGCGCAACCAGCAGGGCGAGTGGCTTTGGATCCACAGCCACGGCCGCGTCATCGAGCGCGACGCCGCGCGCCGCGCCCGCCGCATCATTGGCACGAACACCGACGTCACCGCGCGCAAGTCCGCCGAGCTCTACAACGCCCGCCAGGTCGGGTTTCTCGAAGCCCTGAACCAGATCACCCTCGACGTGCTCGAGCGCCGCAACCTGCCGGAGTTGCTCCAGGTCCTCGTCGAGCACGCCGCCGTGCTCCTCGACGCCCCCTTCGGCGAGCTCATGCTGAAGGAGGGCGACGAGTTCGTCGTGCGCGCCCACACCCGCAATCAGCCCCATCTTGCCGGCGACCGCGCCCGCCGCGGCGAGGCCCTGCTCACCTGGCAGGCGCATGACACCCGCCTGCCCGTGGTGGTCGACGACTACACGCAGCTGCCCGGTCGCCGCACCGTCTATGACGTCAGCGGCCGCATTTCCGCCGTCGCGGAGATTCCCCTCCTGCTCGGCACCGAGTGCCTGGGCGTGATGGCGCTCAGCCGCAATGGCGCCGGCCGGCCATTCAACGATGAGGAGATCCAGAAGGCGCTCCTCCTCGCCCGCCTCGCCGCGCTGACAGTCACCAACGCCCGCATCTACGAGGATGCCCTGCACGCCGCTGAGACCAAGGCTGCCGCGCTCCTCGAGAGCGAAAAGATCTACCGGCACCTCGTCGAGCACATCAACCAGGGCTTCTACACCGCCAATGCCCGTGGCCTCTTCACCTATTGCAACCCCGCGATCAGTGCCGTCTCCGGCTGGACCCTGGAGGAACTTCAGGGCACCTCCTCCTTCCGGCTCGTGTGCGCGGAGGACCGGCCCCACGTGGTCGCCGAATACCGCCGCTGGGCCCGCGGGACGGTCAATGACGTCAGCGTCGAGTTTCGCACCGACACGAAGTCCGGCCGCCGGCTCTGGGTGGAACAGCTCACCCACATCCTGCGCAATGCGGACGGACAGGTGCAGGAGTTCCGTTGCTTCCTCCGCGATATTTCCGACCGCAAGGCGACCGAGGTCGCGCTCCGGGAGAGCGAGGAGCATTTCCGTGCCGTCTTTGACCTGAGCCCGATCAGCATCGCCCTGGTCACGTTTCCCGAGGGGAAGATTGCCGCCTTCAACGCCGCCGCCAGCGCCACGCTGGGCGTCGACCGCAACAAGGTGGTCGGCCGGACCACGGCGGACCTCAACCTCTGGGTCGATCCGGCCGAGCGCGCCCGCTATCTGCAGCTGCTCGAGGCAAAGGGCAAGGTCATCGGTTTCGAGGCCCGGATGCGGCGCAACAACGGCGAGGTCTTCCCGGCGATCTACAACACCAGCCTCGTCCAGATCGCCGGCCGGACCTACAGTCTCAATTCGATCCAGGACGTGACTGCCTGGCGCCGGGCCGAGGCGCGTTTCCGCGACCTCTTCGCCTTCTCCCCCGACGCCATTCTCATTGGCACGCAGGACGGTCGCATCGTCGACGCCAATCAACGCGCCGAGCAGCTCTTCGAATGCACCCGGGACGACCTGCTCGGCCGCACGCCCGCCCACCTTGTGCCCGAGGAACACCGCGACGCCCTCATGGACCGGCTCCACCAATACCTCCGCAACCCGGTGCCCCACGCCATGGGCACTTCCCCCGGCGCGCTCTACGCCCGCTCCGTCAAGGGCCGCGTGTTTCCGATGGACATCAGCCTCGGCCCCATCCGGACCGACGAGGGACTGCTCGTCGTGACGGCGATCCGGGATGTCAGTCGCGAACTCGAGGCGGCCGCCCAGCTTCGGCAGGCGCAGAAGATGGAATCGCTCGGCACGCTCGCCGGCGGTATCGCGCATGATTTCAACAACATCCTGACCGGCATCTTCGGGTTCGTTCAACTTGCCCGGCTTGACCTGCCGGAATCGCACCCCGCCGCCGAGTGGCTCGACAACCTCATGGCCTCGGGCAACCGCGCCAAGGAACTGGTGCAGCAGATTCTCACCTTCAGCCGGAAACAGGAAGACCACATCGCGCCGCTCCGCCTGCAGACCGTCGTCATCGAGGCCCTCGGCCTGTTGCGCTCCACCCTGCCAGCGATGATCGAGTTGCGTCAGGAGATCGATCCTGCCTGTCCGCCGGTGATGGCCGACGGCACCCAGATCCACCAGATCGTGATGAATCTTTGCACGAATGCGCTGCACGCCCTGCCCGAGAACAAGGGCCTGCTCACGGTCCGCCTGGCGGCCCGCGAGTTGTCGGCCGCGGAAGCCGCCCACCTCCCCGGCCTGCGGCCCGGCCTGCACGCCGTGCTGACCGTCCGCGACAATGGCCACGGCATCAGCCCCGGTACGCTCGAGCGCATCTTCGAGCCGTTCTTTACGACCAAGGCATCCGGCAAGGGCTCCGGGCTCGGGCTCGCCGTCGTGCACGGCATCGTCCAGTCGCACTCCGGCGCCATCACGGTGCAGAGCACCGTGGGCTCGGGCACGACCTTCGAGATCTT
>CAZZDB010000200.1:0-6842 GCA_964652485.1 uncultured Oleiharenicola sp. | reverse complement strand
TATCGGCACGGGTCGGAATGTCTTTAGTGGCTTCTTTTAAGAGAGGATGGGCGCGGGGCGCCCGGGGGTGGAACGGAAAGGAAGGCCTGGCGTTGCTCCTCAGCTTGTCGGCCTTGCGCCGACCCGGATGAGAAGGCCGTGCATGCGCGCCGTAACGCCAGGCAAATTGGTGGAGAAATGGGGCCAGCGCGGCGCACCGGCATGGCCACGAAATGGTTCAGCGGGTATCGACATCCGGACGAATCGCTCCGGCTAAGACGGCAAGAGCGAACCGTCCGGGTGAAGTTTATCGGGCGTTCAGGAATTCTTGAAAAAGTCGCCGTGCTGACCGGCTCCAGCGGAGTGGGCGGTCAAGGTGACGGGAGCGGCTTTGTGCGCCGAGCCGGAGCCTTGGACGGGCCGGAGCGAGGCACCCACCCCGCGGCGGCGGGCGGGAGCGAGGCGTGGGAGGGAACAGCGGCTTCGACTTGGGCGGAGCCCGCGGCTTGGTGGCCGCCGACCAGCTGACGGAGCATGCCGACATTCTCGAACATGGCGGTGGACTCGGATTTCAGCTCTTCGGTGGCGGCGGCGGTTTCCTCGGCGTTGGCGGCGTTGAATTGGGTGATGCGGTCCATCTCGGAGACGGCGGTGGTCACCTGGGTGAGCCCCTGGCTCTGCTCGTGGGAGGCGGTGGCAATCTCGGCGACCAGCTGGTCGAGCTGGCGGATCTGCTGCTGGATGGTCTCGAAACTCTTGGCGACCTCGCCGCTGATCTGCACGCCCTGCTGGCTCTTGGCGACCGAGTCCTCGATCTTGGTGGCAGTCTCCTTGGCGGCGGCGGCGCAACGCTGCGCGAGCGCACGGACCTCATCGGCGACGACGGCGAAGCCGGCGCCGGCCTCGCCGGCGCGGGCGGCCTCGACGGCGGCGTTGAGGGCGAGGATGTTGGTCTGGAAGGCGATCTCGTCGATGGTCTTGATGATCTTGGAGATTTCGTTGCTCGAATTCTGGATGGCCTGCATGGCGCTGTGCATGGATCCCATCTGGGCGGTGCCGGTGTCGGCCGAGCCGCGGGCCTGGCCGGCGGACTGCTTGGCCTGCTGGGCGTTCTCGGCATTGCGCTTGGTCATGCTGTTGAGTTCCTCGAGCGAAGCGCTGGTTTCCTCCAATGCGGCGGCCTGCTGGCTCGAGCCGTCGGCGAGCGACGTGCTGGAGGTGGACAACAACAGGGCCTTTTGCTGCACGACCTGGGTGGAGTCGGCGAGGGACTGGCTGGCGGCATTGAGCCGGCGGGTGATCTGGTAGGCGCCGAGCAAGGCGCCGGTGGCGACGACCAGCACCAGGCTGGTCTGCACGATGGCGGCGGTTGCGCCGAAGCGCGCCGACTGACCGATCAGGTCCGCGGTGGCGGTGCCGGCGCCTTGGGACAGCTTGAAGTAGTTTTCGCTCAGGGCGCGCAGCCGCGCTTCCACGCCTTGGCGGCCGGTGGCGACGTCGTGGTCGAGCATGGCCATCGCCTTCTCGAAATCGCCGCTGCGGAGCGTGGCCTGGAATTTCTCCGTGGCCTGGCTGTAGGTCTGCACCGCGGTGCTGAAGGCGGCGATGAGTTGCTGGCTCTGTTCGTCGTGCGCGGTGGCCTGGAGTTCCGCGACCCGGGCGGCGACCTGGCTCGAGGCGGTGGCGAACGCCTCCTTCTGGGTGTTCATCGCCGCATCATCCTTGGCCAGGGCGAACTGCAGGGTGATGCTGTTGAGCTGGAGCGCAGCTTCCTGCAACCGGGCGAGCGTGACGAGGCCCGGGAGAAAGGTGCCGGTGAGCGTCTGGGTCTGACCGATGCCGCGACTGGAGTAGCTGCGGGATACGAGTGCAACCGCGGCCACGCCGAGGAGGAGCAGCACAAAGCAGCCGGCGATGAGCAGCATCGTGCGACGGAGATTGGAGGTGACGGCGAGAATATTCATAGCGGCGATGAGAAGAAAAGGGGGCCGCGCCCCGGCGGGGGCGCGGCCGGGAGGTGGTTTACTTGGCGAGGACGGCGAGGTCCCCGGCCTTCGCGGAGTCGACGATGGCGACGGCGCCCGGCGTGGCGGCGGCCAGCGTGGCGGCGTCCTCCTCGGTCTCGACGATCTTGGGGGCGGTGCCGCCCCCGGTCATGAACAGCCGGCGCCAGTGGTTTTGAAACTGGCTGGTCGTCATGGCGACGTGGGATTGCAGGAAGGCGTCCTGGGCGGCGCCGGCCTTGGCGATCACGATGACGACCCGGGTGTCGCCCAGGATGATCTTCTTGCCGAGGAGGACGGCCTTGACACCGTCGGCGTCAAGGGCCTGGCCCTTGAGGCCGGGATGACCGGCGAGGGAGGGTTCGGCAAGGGCGGCGACGGTGAGGACCAGACTGGCGGCGACCAGGCAGAGGAGGCGGAAGGGAAAATTTTTCATTGTCGGACTTCGGTTGAGGTTGGAGTCGGATCAGAAGAGGACGGTGGCCTTGGCTGCGAAGAGCATCCAGGAGTTGTCGCGACTGGCCGCCGGCTGCGGATGCGACGGCACATCGAAGATCTTTCCGGAACCGTCCATGTAGTGACCTTCGATCTTGAAGATCAGGTGGTCGTTGACGTCGAAGCGGACGCTGAGGTCGTAGTCGCCCTGCTTCGTCAGCGGCATCTGCACGGTCGTGCCGACGCCGACCTGCTGGAAGTCAGAGTAGCTGTAGTAGCTACCGAGTTCGAGGTGGCTGTTGATGCGCCGGGAGACCGAAAAATAGTAATACGTGCTCTTGGCGTAGAGGAATACCGATGGCGGCAGAGGGGGGTAGGAGACGCTATAGGTGGGGTTTTCCTTGCCGGCCTCGGCAGCCAGGATCCAATCACCGGTCGTGTATTCGGCTGAAAGGAGGTGCCGGTCGTAGGCGGGGCAATCCTTGTAGGCGTTGGCGTTGCGGAAGGGGACGAAGCGCACAGTTTCGAAGTCGCGGAACTGGTTGTAGGAGTAGCCCACGCGCAGGCCGGCGACAGGCGTATTCCAGAACAACGTGCCCCCGTGCGCGGACTTCATGCCGATGTCGAGGTTCTGGAACGGGGCGTCGATGTTGAAGTAGTCGCTCGCGCCCGAATTGGTGTCCAGGGGCATCTTGCCATAGAACAGCCGGTAGTCGAGGCTGCCCGCCTGCTTCAACGAAACGTTGCCGTAGACCATGGCGCCGTTGAACGCGGCGCTGAAATCGCGGAGGCGGTTGTCGTAGACGCTCTGCGGCAGCAGCACGAACGGACGCACGGCGTCGAGGTCGAGCGACTCGTTATAAAGACCGCGGGGAAGCTTCACCCGGCCGGCGCGAACGCCAAACCACTGGGTCGCCTGATAGTCGACCGTCGCCCAGTCGAGGGTGATGGTATCGTGGCCGTAGTCGCCCAGGCGCTGGCCGAAGAGCTGGGCACCGACGCGCCATTTGCCGGTGGCATAGGAGGCATTGGCCGCGTATTCGCGGAAGTCAAAGGTGCCGTCGCTGGAGTTGCCGAAGTAGTCGTTGTTGCCGGTGTTGACGAGGTAGCCCTGGCTGGCGAAGCCGCCGAACTGGATGTCGTGCCAGGTGACGGCGGCGGAAGCGGCGTGGGTGATGGCCGCGAGCAGGCACACCAAGGCGAACCTTGGCAGTGAGTTGAGGAAACGGGAGGGCGGGTTGGTTGTCTTCATGATGTTTGGTGCAATGGGGTGAGAAAAGGCGGTGGAAGCTACGGGGCATTCAATCGAGGCGCGTGGGCCGTGCGGGAATCGCAAACCCGCGACAGACGGGTCCACGGGAATGGGCGAGTATGCGCGGAGCCGGCGCGGTGCGCGGGCTGGAAAAAAGTGGCAGCGATTGGATGGTTTGGGGCATGGGAAGGGCTGGGTCGCCGGATCCACGCGGGATCCAGCCAGACGTTGCTCCTTTCCTTGCCGGCCTGGGCCTGCCCGAAAGAGGCGGTCGCGCTATGAACGCACCGCAACGAACTGCTCCCTATATCGTCCACCGCCCGCCCGGCCTTAACTGTTTCAGTGTGATATGCTCCGGCGCTTATCACCGGGGACATGCCACCTAATACCCCGGCGACTCGCCGGCACGCGTCGCGTGGGCTAGCCGCTGCTCACGGTGCGGCTCAATTGCACTAAACGCTCGCGCAGATGGCCCAGTTCCTTCGACTGGAAGCTGCTCTTCGTCTTCTTTAGGACGAGTATTGCCTCTTCGATGGTCCGTTCGAGTATGGCTTCGCGCCGACGCAACGAAGTGACTTCCGCCACGTGCGCCGAGAATCCGAGCACCCGGCCGTCAGCAACATCGGGAGTATACGTCGCAATGCTCTCGCGGAGCTCGCCATTCGGCAGCGGGATCTGCCGTTCGAAGACCTGGACCTTTCCGCTCAGCGCGGCCCGGATGTGCGGCAGGTTCTTCTCGTACAAAACAGGTCCGAGCAGTTCCAGCATCGACATGCCCACCATCTCCGTCGGAGTGCGACCGAACCATTCCTGGTAAGCGTTGTTGGAGAACACGCATCTCTGGTCGGCGTCCCAGTAGGCCACCATGGCGGAGATGTGATTCACCGCCCGCAGGGCGGCCGGCGCGGCGTCCATCAACGGTCTTGCGCCACGCGCCGGGCCGACGCCGGCGGCGGGCTGCGAAGAAGGAGTCGAACGAACCAAATGGATTTTGTGGGGCATGGAAAAGGAATGCGCGCCGGACCCCGTCAGGGAGCCGGTCGGACGTTGCTCTTTTCCTTGCAGGACTGGCCTCCTGCCCGGATCAGCGGTCGCGTGGGAAACGCACCGCAACGAACCGTGGCCTGTATAGCAAATCCCCCTCAGGAAATTCAAGCGGCAATGTGCCCGCCGCGGTTCAGTCCTTCCTGCCTTGGGCAAGCATCTGCGTAAGACGCTGGCGGAGCTGACCGAGATCCTTCGAGCGGAAGCTATCCTTCGTCTTCTCCAGCACCGCGATTGTGTCGGTGATGGCGGCGCGCCAGGCTTCGTCCGCACCACGGCCGGTCGCAGGGCGGCCGGCCTGGGGACCGAATCCCGCGGCGAGCCGGGTCAGCTTGCCGGCGAGACCGCCGTCTGCGATCGCACCGTTTCCTTCGAGATGGTTGAGCTGCCCGATGATTTCGAGAACGATGGCGGCGAATTCGCGGTGCCGGCGCTGATCCTGCAACACGCGCTGGAGGATAAGTTCCAAGGTGGGAAAATCGACCGGCTTCAGCAGAAAGCCGGCGACCGGCAGGTTGGCGGCATGGCAGGCATTCTCGAGGTCGGGCGAGCCGGTGACGAGCAGGACGGGCGGGGTGTTCTCCCGGCTGAGCAGATTTTCCACCCACTGGAGCCGGAGGTTGCCCGGCATGCAGACATCGCTCAGCACGAGATCGAAAGAAGCCGACGCGAGCAGACGATCGGCCTCGGCTGGACTCTGGGCGGGCGTGACGCGGTAACCTTTCTCAAACAGCCAGGCTCCGAGGATTGTGGCAGCCAGCGGATCATCGTCGACGAGCAGGATGTGTCCGCAGTCGCCTGTCATCGTCCCGCCTTGGCGGCGGGGCAGCCCCCGGCCGCTGACGGCGTCAGCACGTGGCTCGAACGAGGGAGAGACGGGATGGCTCATATTTCGCAGGTCCGCTGGACCCAGCTGCCCCATGATATCGACTATCGACGGAGGGACTTGAGCCGCATGCCGGGCCGGCTTCGGTCTTGCACCCCGGCGGCCGGCGCGGCACACCAGCGCCGTGAAACCACGCTTTCCGGTTCTGCTCGGCCTACTTGCGCTGTTCGCAGCCCGGGCCAGTGCCACCACAATCGAGGAACTGGCGGGTCAGCCGGCGCTGTGGCCGGCGGAAGTCACGGTGACCGCCACCACCAAGGCCGGTGTCGTCAAGGAAGGGAGGGTGGCGGGCATGATGCTGGTCGGGACGGGCCGGAAGCTCGTGGTGACCGGGGTCGCGGCCGAGGGAATCACCGGCAAGCTGGGCGGGGCCACGGTGCTCGTGCCCGTGGACAAGACCGACCTTCTCTCTGCGGTCGACAAGACCCATCCTGAGCCCGCCCCGGTGGCGCGCACAGAAACGGCGCGGCCGCCGGACCCGGCGCCCGCGCCCACCGCGGTAGCCCGGGCCGGCAAGCCTTCCGTCATGCAAAAAAGGCTCGCGGGCAAGCTGGTGCGGCTCGAGGGCGGCGCGCTGAAGTCCTACGACGCCGCGAAGCTTGCCGGCGTGAAATATTACGGCCTGTATTATTCGGCCAGCTGGTGCGGCCCGTGCCGGCAGTTCACCCCGGAATTCATCAGGGTCTACCGTCAGATGAAGCAGCAGTATCCCGAGTTCGAGGTGGTGTTCGTGAGCGCGGACCGTTCCGCCGGCGACATGCGGAGCTACATGCGCGATGACGCGATGCCGTGGCTCGCGCTCAACTACGACGACGCGCAGGAGGAGGGCGAACTGCGACGCTATTGCGGACCCGGCATCCCGTGCCTGGTGCTGGTTGATCCCCAGGGGCGCGTGCTCTCCGACAGCTTCGAGGGCGACAACTACGTCGGCCCGGGCAAGGTGCTCCAGGACGCGACGCGGTTGCTGGCGCAGAACCATTGAGCGGGTGGATGGATCGCGCCGGCCAAAAACGGGCGGCACTGTGCCGGTGGCGGCGGGTTCGCGGGTTGACGCGCCGGGCCGCGCGGCGGAGCCTCCCGGCATGAAAGTGACCTACTATCTTGAGGTGCTCTCTTCGTGGTGCCACTGGGTGGAGCCGACGTGGGTGGAGTTGAAGAAGCGCTATACCGGCCGCGCAGCATTCGACTGGAAGGTGGCGCTGATGAATCCGGGCGACTTTCCGGTGTCGCAGGCGCAGTGCGA
>CAZZDB010000199.1:0-6870 GCA_964652485.1 uncultured Oleiharenicola sp. | reverse complement strand
CTGGCCTTTCTCAGTCAGACGGACCACGACGAACCGGCGATCGGCAGGATCGCGTTCCCGCAGCACGTAGCCGGCCTTCTCGAGATTATCGACGACCAGAGTGAGATTGCCGCCGCTCTTCAGCAACTTCTCCGCGAGTTCACTCTGGCAGAGCGGGCCGATGTGGTGGAGTGCTTCAAGCACGCCGAATTGAGTCACGGTGAGCGCTTCAGGCAGCACCGCGTGCACCCTCACGGAGACCGACTCAGCCGCGCGCTGCAGCTTGATGAATGCGTTGAGCGCATTGATCTCGTCGATTGGACCGCGATGCCTTGTTCCCATGACACGGAGTGTGGCGCATAATACTTCTATGTCAAATTACTTCTTGATAACCCAAGTTATAGGTGTCTCCTAAGTCATTGAAATGGATCAATTTTTTGAATCCTAGCGAGATGCCTCCCGCCTTCAAACGCAGTCGAAAGCCAGACACGCACGATCTTCATAGCTTCCTCTTCACTGATCGTCCGCTGACCGAGTGATAGACAATTGCCGTCGTTGTGAGAGCGATTCCAGACCGCGACCTGCTCATTCCAGCACAGTCCGCAGCGCACGCCGCGAACCCGGTTGGCGACGATGGCCTCACCGTTGCCGGAGCCGCCCAGCACGATGCCGCGTTCGAATTCGCCACGTGCCACCGCCTCAGCCACCGGCCGGATGAAATCCGGATAATCGCAGGGAGCTTCCGAGTTGGTGCCAAAATCGCGCACCGTATGTCCCTCCGCGAGCAGCATGGCCTTCACCTTTTCTTTGTAGGCGAAGCCGGCGTGATCCGAGCCGATGGCGATGGAGAAGTTTTTCATGGTGGCCTGTTGAAAGCGAACCCCGGGTGGTCGCGGGTGTCCATATCCAAGTCAGCCTTCCCGCTGGCCAACCAAATTCCTCCATGCGTCCCTTTCCCGTCGTTCTCGCCCTTGGCGCGACCCTGTTGCTGGCGGCCTGTGCCTCTACGCCGGCCTCGCGCATCGCCGATCAGCCGGCGATATTTGCGCGCTACCCCTCCGCGGTGCAGCAGAAGATCCGCTCCGGTCAGATTGAAGTCGGATTCACGGCGGACATGGTGCGTCTGGCGCTGGGTGAACCGTCCCGGAAATTTATCCGTCAGGCCGGGACGGGCGAGTCGGAGGTTTGGATTTATCACGATGACAGTCCGCGTTTCAGCGTTGGCCTCGGTCTGGGCTCGGTTGGCCGCCACTCGGCCACCGGCGTGGGCGTGGCGAGCTCGACGGGCGGCTATGACCCGGAGGAAAGGATGCGCGTGACTTTCCGTGACGGGCAGGTCAGCGAAATCGACGTGCGCCGGAGCTGACGGTCACGACGCGTCGATCACGCGCAGGAACGCGGCGGTGTCGGCAAAATCCGGAAACACCGCCGTGGGCTGGTGCGCCGCCAGTTCCGCGACGCGGTATTTGCCCGTGGCGACGGCGATGGTTTTCGCCCCGATGACCCTGCCGCACTCGATGTCGTGCGGCGTGTCGCCGATGATGAAGGTGTTCGCCGGCGCGAACTCCGCGGCATGCTTCTCCCGGGCGCGCCGGAGCGCGTGCGGCCCGAGGTCATTGCGGAGCGGGCTGTCGTCGGCATAGGCGCCGAAGGCGAAGTAGTGCCAGACGTTGAAATGAGTGAGCTTGAGCTTGGCGCCGCGCTCGAGGTTGCCGGTCAGCAGGCCTTGGACGGCATCGGGTCGTTGCCGGATGGTCTCCAGCAGTTCCAGTATCCCCGGCAGCACCTGCCCCGGCCGGCCGGCGCCCAGTTCGAGCGGCAGAGTTGCCAGATAAGCCTCAAGGTAGTCATGGACATTCTGCGGCGTGACCGGCAACCCGACGACGCGTAGGACCTCGGCCGCGATCCACGAGTCGGTCCGACCGGCCCAGTCAATGGTGCGCATGTCGCATTGGAGGCCAAAGCGCTGGGTGAGGGCTCGTTCCATGGCGCGGAAGCCCGCGCCGTGCGAGACGATGAGTGTGCCGTCGATATCCCAGAGGATGAGTTTCTTCACGGATCTCGGGAGGGAATGGATCTGCCGGCGAGCCGCAAGCGCGATATGCCTGCGAAGGCAGCCGGGCCGGTGCGGATGGTTTGCTTCCATTCTGTTACGAAGAGTCCGTAACCGCCGCTGGCGAAATCCGTCAAAGCGGATAGGTTTCACCAAGGAGTCCCATGAAAACGTTCATCTTCACTCTGGCGCTGGCCGCCGGACTTGTTCTGGCGGGTTGCACCACGCCGGAATCGCGTATCCGACAGAATCCCGCGGCGTTTGATCGTGCCACGCCGCCGCAGCAGGAGTTGATCAAGCAGGGCAAGGTGGCCATCGGCTTCGACGAAAGCCTGGTGCAACTGGCCCTCGGCGTGCCGGATCGCATCACCGAGCGCACCTCCGCCGATGGCAAGACCGTCATCTGGCACTACGTGGACTACGAGAATAGTGACGGCATGGTCCTCTATCGCGGCTGGTATCACCGCGGATTCTGGGGCGGACCCTATGCCTACTATGCCGATTATCCGACCCGGCGGGAGCGCGATCACTTCAAGGTCCTTTTCCGCAACGGCAAGGTGACCCTGATCGAGGAGGAGAAGTAGGCTTTCACCGGCCCCGGTTCATTTCGCCTCGGCGTTCGCCGTGGTGGTGTTGCGCGCGGCGGTGGTGGGGATCGGACATGCGGGGGTACAAAAAAACCGCGCCCACCCGGGCGCGGTCAAGGGTCGCTGGGCTGTGCGTGGCGAAATCACAGGGCGTGTATCGCCGACTTGCTGACCGCGAGGGCGGCTTCCTTGATCGCTTCGCTCATCGTGGGATGAGCGTGGATCGTGCGGCCGAGGTCCTCGGCGCTGCCGCCGTATTCCATATGCGTGACCACCTCGCTGATGATTTCGCCGGCGTTGTGGCCGAGGATCTGCGCGCCGAGGATCCGGTCGGTAGTGGCGTCCGCGATGATCTTCACCAGGCCGTCGGTGGCGTCCATCGCGATGGCGCGGCCGTTGGCGGCGAAGTTGAACTTGCCGACCTTGATCGCGCGGCCGATGGCCTTGGCGGCGTCCTCGCCGAGGCCGACCGCGGCGACCTCGGGATCGGTGTAGACGACGGAAGGAACGAGATCCCAGTTCACGTGGCCGGCCCTGCCGGCGATCCACTCGGCGACGGCCACGCCGTCCTCCTCGGCCTTGTGGGCCAGCATCGGTCCGGCGATGACGTCGCCGATGGCCCAGATGTTCCGGGCGGAAGTGCGGAGATGGTCGTCGACCTTGACGCGCTTCTTGTCGTCGAGCTGCACGCCAGCCCGGTCGAGACCGAGCCCGTCGGTGAACGGCCGGCGACCAACGGAGACGAGCACCTTGTCGGCCGGGAAGGAAAGTTTCTCGGAGCCGCGCTCGGCGGTCAGCTCCCCACGAGTGAAGCCGGTGACCTTTGCGCCCACCTCGATCCTGAGACCCTGTTTCTGCAGCGAGCGCGTGAAGTTGCGGACGATATCGTCGTCGAACATGGCGACGATCTTTGGCAGGAACTCAACCACGGTGACCTCGCTCCCGAGGCGCGACCAGACGGAGCCGAGCTCGAGACCGATGGCGCCGCCACCGACCACTACGAGCTTCCTCGGCACGCTCGGGAAGCTTAGCGCATGGTCGCTTGAGACGACTATTTCGCCGTCGAACTTCATGAAGGGCAGCTCGACGGGCGCCGAACCGGTCGCGACGACGAAGTGCCTGGCGGTGAGTTGGATGGTCTCTTTAGCGCCCTTCACTTCGATCTCGGTGGGCGAGGTGAACGCCGCCGTACCGGTGTACGTGGGAATCCTGCGCGCCTTGGCCAGCAGTCCGACGCCGCCGACGAGCTTGGCGACCACCGCGTCCTTGCGCTTGAAGATGGTGGGGAGGTCGGCCTCGACGGAACCGAGCTTGATACCCGACTCGGCCGCGTGATGCTTCGCCCAGGCGTATTGCTCGCTGCTGTGCAGGAGCGCCTTGCTGGGGATGCAACCGATATTAAGACAGGTGCCGCCGAGGGTGGCGCGTTTGTCGACGAGCGCTACCTTCAGGCCGAGCTGTTGGGCACGGAAGGCGCACACATAGCCACCCGGACCGGCGCCGATGACAATGACGTCGAAGGAGTCCATGAGCGGTCAGACGCCGACGAGCAGCCGGGAGGGATCTTCGATGACCTGCTTCACCTTGACGAGGAACGTGACGGCCTGCTTGCCGTCGACGAGGCGGTGGTCGTAGCTCAGCGCGAGATACATCATCGGGCGGATGACGACCTGGCCGTTGAGGGCGACCGGACGGTCATTGATGGCGTGGAGGCCGAGGATGGCGCTCTGCGGGGCGTTGAGGATGGGTGTCGAGAGCATCGAGCCGAAGATGCCGCCGTTGGTAATGGTGAAGACGCCGCCCTCGAGGTCGTTGAGGGTAATCTTGCCTTCGCGGGCGCGCTTGGCGGCGTCGGCGATCGCCTTCTCGATGTCCGCCATGCCGAGCCGGTCGCAATCGTGAATGACCGGGACCATCAGGCCGCGGTCGGTCGAGACCGCCATGCCGATGTCATAGTAATTGTTTTCGACGACATAATCGCCGTCAATCTGGGCGTTGACCGCGGACACTTCCTTGAGCGCCGCCACGACCGCCTTGGTGAAGAAGGACATGAAGCCGAGCTTCACGCCGTTCTTCTTCACGAAGTCGTCCTGGTATTTCCTCCGCAGTTCCATGACGGCGGACATGTCGCACTCGTTGAAGGTGGTGAGCATCGCGGCCTCGTGCTGGGCGGTGACGAGGCGCTGCGCGATCTTCTGGCGCAACGGCGACATCTTCTTGCGTGTCTGACGGTCCGTTGATTTCGCGGGCAAGCCCACTCCCACAGGAGCAGGTGCGCTCGCAACCGGCGCGGCGGGCACTGGGAAGGGCGGTTTGCTCGCGGCGGCCAGCATGTCCCCTTTCGTGACGCGGCCGGCCTTGCCCGAGCCCGTAACCGACGCAGGATCGATGCCGGTCTCGGCGGCGAGACGGCGGACAGCCGGAGATTCCGTGTTTTCAGGCTTTGCCTTGGGAGTATCAACGGGCGCAGCGGGTGCTGCAGCGGCGGCTGTGGCCACCTCATCAATGCTGGCGACGACCTGGCCGATCTTCACCTCGGTGCCGGCGGTGACCTTGAAGGTGATCCTGCCGGCCGCTTCGGCCGTGCCTTCGGAGGTGATCTTGTCGGTCTCGAGCTCGAAGAGCGGCTGGTCCTTCTTCACCATGTCACCGTCGTTAACGTGCCATTTGGCGAGCACACCGGAAGTGATGGATTCGCCCATCGGGGGGATTTTGACTTCAATAGCCATGGGGATGAGCTGTAAGTTAAGGTATAAGCTTCAAGTCTTCAGAGAGAGAAGGCTTTCTGGAGGAAGGTGGCGAGTTGCAAGCGATGCAAAGCGAGCAGGCCGACGGCGGGCGAGGCAGCGGCATCGCGGCCGGCATAGACCGCCTTGCGGCCGAAGATTTCCTCGAACTGTGGTGCGAGGTGGGACCACGCGCCCATGTTCTGCGGCTCCTCCTGGCACCAGATTAGCCGGGCGCCGCGGCCGTAGGCGTCGGCGATCTCGGCGAGGCGGTTGCGATGGAGCGGGTAGAGCTGCTCGATGCGGACGATGGCGGTGTCAGCGACCTTGTTCCTTTCGCGGTAGTCGCAGAGATCGTAATACACCTTGCCCGAGCAGAAGATGACCCGTTCGGTCTTCGCCGAGGCGGCGGGATCGTCGATGATTTCCTGGAACGCACCCGACGTGAAATCCTCAACACGCGATACGGCACCCGGATGGCGCAGGAGCGACTTGGGCGACATGATGATCAGCGGTTTCTTGAAATCGCGCTTGGTCTGCCGGCGCAGGGCGTGGAAGAGCTGGGCGGGCGTCGTGAGGTTGGCGACCTGGATGTTGTTCTCCGCGCAGGCCTGCAGAAAGCGCTCGAGCCGGGCCGAGGAGTGCTCGGGACCCTGGCCCTCGTAGCCGTGGGGCAGCAGCAGCGTGATGCCGCTGCTGCGCTGCCATTTCGATTCGCCGCTGGCGATGAACTGGTCGATGACGACCTGCGCCCCGTTGACGAAATCCCCGAATTGCGCCTCCCAGAGGCAGAGCATGTCCGGGTAATCAAGCGAGTAGCCGTAGTCGAACCCGAGCACGGCGGCCTCGGACAGCAGGGAATTGTAGACGCAGAAATGCGGCTGCTTCGGCGCGACGTTGTTCAACGGCGTGTATCTGGCGCCGGTCTCGACATCGGTGAAGACCGAGTGGCGGTGGGTGAACGTGCCGCGTTCGCAGTCCTGTCCGCTCAGGCGGATGGGCAGGCCGTCGAGGAGGAGCGTGCCGAAGGCGAGGGACTCGCCCATGCCCCAGTCGTAGGGTCCGCCGTTTTTGTGCGCCTCGGCGCGCCCGTCGATGAAGCGTTTGATCTTCGAGTGGACCTTGAAGCCGGCGGGCACGGTCGTCAGGGCCTTGACGACCTGATCGAGGGTCGCGGTGCTGACAGCGGTCGTGACCGGGGTGTGGCTGAAGGCGGGTTGGAAGACAGCGGTGGAGCCCTTGAAGATGGCGGTCTCGGCGTTCTCGACGGCGGCCTTGCGCTTCTCGGTCTTGGCGGCTTCGCGGGACTTGGCCTTGCCGAGGTTCTCTTCGAGCGCGGCGGAATACTCGGTTTTGATCTCCTCACCCTCTTCGGCCGTCAGGCTGCCCGCGGCGATGAGGCGCTTGGTGTAGAGGGCGGAGACGAGTGAGTGGGCGGCGATTTTGCGGTAGAGCGCAGGTTGCGTGAACGACGGCTCGTCGGTCTCGTTGTGGCCATGCTTGCGGTAGCAATACATGTCGATGA
>CAZZDB010000198.1:5185-6925 GCA_964652485.1 uncultured Oleiharenicola sp. | reverse complement strand
CTCGCGCCCGCGCAACGCCGTCTGCTGTTCCAGTCCGCCACCGCGCCGCTGGACCAGTCGGGCGGATCGTCCCAACCCTGATTCACGTGTCCGTCCCCGCCGAACGAAGCCCCGCAACGATCGCGCTGATCCTCGGCGCGGTCATGAGCCCGGTCTTTGTCGTGCTCGTACTGCGCTACGATCACGACCTGCGGGCCGAAATCCGGCAGAAGATGATCCAGCGGGACGCGGCGGTGCTCACCGCCGTGGCCCAGCAGGAGATCGAGACCGGCACATTCGAGCCCGCCCGGTCCGATCCGGGCCGGTGGCTTGCGGCGCTGCTGCCGGCGGCCCACCGCGAAGGGCTGCTGGCCATGGCGATCTTCGATGCCGACGGAGTCGTGCTCGAGAAAATCCCCGCGAGCCAGCCGCTGGTCGAACTGCCACCCGACGACTTTGTCCGCCTGCAGGATGGCCGGCCCATCACCCGATATTGGCCGGGGTTTTCCTTGGGAACGATATTGACGGGAGCTCCAACCGGGCCGACGCCCGTGCTGGAAATCATCCTGCCGTTGCACGTCCGGAGCCCGCGCCCGCCGGCGAAAGCGGTCGAGGGGCTGATCGGCTTTGTCCGTTACCATCTCGACGCTCGGGCGCTGGCGGCCGAATTGGCCGGCTTGGATGCGGGCGTGCGCCGTCAGACGGTCGTGACGCTGACCGTTGGCCTGGCCGCGTTCGGTTTGCTCGTGGGTGCGGCCTATGCGATGCTCCGGCGGGCTCATCGTACGATCACCGAGCGCACTGCCCGGCTGCAGCGGGCGAATTTTGAACTGACCCTTTCCGCGAAAACCTCGGCGCTCGGCCAGATCACCTCCCATTTGGTCCATGGCCTCCAAGGACCCGTGGCCGGACTGCGCTCGGTGGTGTCGGCGCACGAGTCGGTCCCGGCGGGCGATTGGGAAGCGGCGGCCGGTTACGCCGAGCAGATGCAGTCGATGATCCAGGAAATCGTCGGGCTGCTGGGTGATCAGACGACGGCGACAGCTTACGAGCTGACCGGCCGGGAACTGGCCGACATCATCCGGCAACGCAATCTGCCGGCCGCCGTGGCCAAGGGCGTGACGCTGGAGGTCGATCAAGGCTTTGCGGGCGGCATCGACAGCCATCGCGGCGGCCTGATTTGCCTCATCGCCAGCAATCTGGTGCAAAACGCCATCGAGGCCACCGCCCAGGCGGGTCGCGTCAGGGTTTCGATGCGGCGCGAAACCGGCGGCATCACCTTGCTGGTGATTGATGATGGCCCGGGAATCGCCCGGGATATACGGGAACATCTCTTCGAGCCCGGACATACCAGCCGGGCCGGCGGCACCGGGTTGGGCCTGGTCATCAGCCAGCTGCTCGCGCGGCAGATTGGTGCCTCGCTGGCGCTTGAAACCACCGGTCCCGAGGGCACGACTTTCAACGTGACGCTGCCGGATGATCGCAATCCCCCAAGCGGTCCGGCCTGATCCACCAGGGTGTGTTTGCAAAATGCCTTGTCATCGCGAGGCCCGCAGTGGCGGGCCGTGGCGATCCAGATAGATTGCTTCGTCGGCCCGCCCTGCGGGTCTTCTCGCAATGACATTTTGCAAACACGCCCAAGAAACTTATCCGTGCCTAAACCTGAACGGAACGGAGTCGTCATTTTTGTCGCCGATGAGACCCGCTGAATCCCAACTGTGGGATGCAAGCAGGCGGCTCACTGCTTGCCGCGCAGCCCCA
>CAZZDB010000198.1:0-5085 GCA_964652485.1 uncultured Oleiharenicola sp. | reverse complement strand
TGAATCCCAACTGTGGGATGCAAGCAGGCGGCTCACTGCTTGCCGCGCAGCCCCACACGCCTAGCGTCGAGGCATGGCTGTTCACCAGACGACGTTGACGATTCGTACGAGCGGGTCCGGCACCTATGAGATCACGGGGGAACTTGAGCGGGCGCTGCAGCAGAGCGGGTTCTCCGCCGGCATCGCGACCGTGTTCTGCCAGCATACGAGCTGCAGCCTGGTGCTGATGGAAAACGCCGATCCGTCCGCCCGCCGGGATCTGGAAGCATGGTTGGACCGCCTCGTGCCGGCGGATGACCCGCACTTCACGCACACCCTCGAGGGCATCGATGACATGCCCAGCCACATCAAGATGGCGCTGACGCGCACGAGCGAAACCATCCCCTTCACCGCCGGCCGGCTGCTCCTCGGCACCTGGCAGGGTGTCTTTCTGTGGGAACACCGCCGGGCTCCGCACGCGCGCAACGTGGTGCTGACCTTCGTCGGCTAGTTGCGGGACCGTGGGCGGTCGACCAGAGGCAAGCGGGGCTTGAAAAAGCCGGCAAACCGACGAACCTCTGCCCACTCCGGATTGCCGACTTCCGGCTTCGCCCATCCTGTTTCCAAACCATCCCATGCCGCTCCGCTGGCGCGTCGCCCTCCTCGTCAGTCTCGCAATAGCGATCAGTTATCTTGATCGGCAGACGCTGCCCATCGCCATCGGGGAGATCCAGCGCGAGTTCCCCGTCTCGAATTCGGTCAAGGCATTCCTCGATTCCGCCTTTCTCCTTAGCTACGGCTTGATGTATGTCGGCGGTGGGCGCCTGCTGGACGTACTCGGCACCCGGCGCGGGTTTCTGATCATCATGGTCTTCTGGTCGTTCGCCTGTGCGAGCCACGGCTTCGCCGGCGGCGTACTGGCTCTCGCCGCGAGCCGGCTTCTCCTCGGCGTGGGGGAGGGCGGCGGCTTTCCCGCGGCGACGCGCGTGGTGGCGGAATGGTTCCCCGCCCGCGATCGCGCCACCGCGATGGGGCTGATCAACGCGGGCACCGGCCTCGGCGGCGTGCTCGCCCCGCCGCTCATCGCCGCGATCATCCTCAACGTCCACTGGCTCGGTGCCTCGTCGTGGCGCTGGGTGTTCTTCATTACCGGCGCGTTGGGCCTGGCGTGGACGGTCGGATGGCTCTGGCTCTGCCGCGCCCCCGCGGCGAGCCGGCCGGTGGCGGAGGCAGAGCTCCCGGTGCCCATCCGCGACCTGCTGCGGTTTCGCGAGACCTGGGGCCTGATCGGGGCGAAATTCCTCTCGGACGCGGCGTGGTATTTCTACATGTTCTGGCTGCCGAAGTACCTGCTCGATGCGCATGGGTTCAACATCAGGGCGGTCGGCGCGGTGGCCTGGATCCCATTCGCGGCAGCGGCGCTCGGCTGTCTGGCGGGCGGCGGGCTCTCGAGTTGGTTCCTCCACCGCGGCCATTCGGTCGATGCCGCCCGGAAGATCGCGCTGGGCCTCAGCGCGGCGGTCATGCCCTGCGTGATTCTGGTGCCGCACGTGCCCTTGGTCTGGGTCGTCGTGCTTTTCAGCGTCGCCTTCTTCGGGCAACAGTCCTGGTCCACCTTGGTCATGACCTTGCCGACCGACCTTTTCCCCAAAAGTGCGGTCGGTACTGTCGCGGGCTTTGTCGGACTGGGCGGGGCGCTGGGGGGCGTGGTGCTCGGGCAACTCGCCGGTTGGCTCCTCGACCACGGTTTTAGCTACACGCCGGTGCTCGTCATCGCCGGCTCCTTGCATGTCGCCGCGTTCCTGGTGATCCTCGCCGCCGTGCGCTCCCTCAAGCCGCTGCCCCTGGCCCCACCGCCCCATGCCGTCGCGACCTGAGACCGTCTCCCACCGGATGCGCTTCGGCTGCTGTGGCAGCATGATCTCGCTGGCAGATCCGCTGGGCGCGGACATCGTGGAGCAACTCGCGACGCTCGGCTATGACTACATCGAGCTCTCGCTGCGCGATCTCGCCGCCTTGTCCGAAACCGCGGTCGCGGGCCTCGGCGCGCGGCTGCAGCGCGCCGGCCTTCCCTGCGAGGCGTGCAATAATTTCTTTCCGCCCGGGATCCGCCTCACCGGGCCGGCGGCCGACCTGCCGGCCGCCCTGGCCTATGCGCGGGTTGCGCTCGCCCGGGCGGCACGGCTGGGGGTGACGGTGGTCGTGTTCGGCAGCGCGGGGGCGCGCAACGTGCCGGCGGGCTTTTCCCCCGAGGTCGCCTGGGCGCAGCTCCGTGCTCTGTTGGTTGCACTTGGGCCGGTCGCGGATGGGCACGGCATCACGATTGTGATCGAGCACCTCAACCGCGGGGAATCCAACATCCTCAACCGCGTCGACGAGGGCTGGCGGATGGCGCAGGAAGTGGCGCACCCGCGGGTCCGCGTGTTGGCTGACGCCTATCACCTGCGGCAGGAGAACGAGAACCCCGCGATCCTCGCCCGCGTCGGCCCCGCCCTGGCCCACGTGCACGTCGCCCAGGGCGTGGAGCGCATTTTTCCGACCGGTGGCGATGTTGCGTTGGCCGGCTTCTTCCGGCAACTTATCGCGAGCAGCTACGCCGGGCGTTGCAGTATCGAAGCCTACACGCATGATTTCTCCTCCGACGCCGCGCGGGCGCTCCGCATCTGCCGCGAACTCGCAATGACCCCAGCCTGAAACCCGAACCCCATTCCTTCATCCCATGGCCCAAAATCTCTCCGGCAAGAAACTCGGCATCATCCACGCGGCGCTGATCACGACCCGGGCGGTCCAAAGATACCTCGATGAGATCATTCCCGACGTCGAGACCGTCCATTGGGTGGACGACACGATACAGAACACCAACTTTGCGTGCCCGCCGGGGACGATTCCGCCCGGCAACTACGCGAAGTTCACCCAGGCCGCGCTGTCCCAGCAGGATTACGGCGTGGACCTGATCCTGCTTGCGTGCTCCACCTTCAACCGGGCCGTCGAGTATGCGCAGCCGATGATCCGGACGCCGATGCTGCAGATCGACCGCCCGATGATGGACCTCGCCGTCCGCCACGGCTCCCGCATCGGTCTCGTGGCCACCGTGCCCACCACCGTTCCGGCCTCGGAGCGCCTCCTGCGCCTGGCCGCCACGGCCGCCGGCAAGACGGTCGAGATCAGGACCCGGCTCTGTTCCGACGCCTTCGTCGCGCTCAAGGCCGGCCAGGTTGAGAAGCACAACGAACTCCTGCTCGGCGAAATCGACCGTCTCTCGGGGGAAGTGGATGCCATTGTGCTGGCCCAGCTCTCGATGAGCGCGCTCGAGCCCCGCCTGGCGTCGACCAAGGTTCCCGTCTACAACAGCGGGCGCACGGCCTTCACCCACATCCGCCGATTCCTGGAAGGCGCGAGTGCGACGCCGGGAGGATTGTAGTCGATCAGACCTTCCAGAGTCGGGACGGGCACGTTCCGCCGCGGAAGCCCCGGGCTCGTCTCAGCGCAGCGGTTCCGCCGCCGAGATCTCGAATGTGATCACCTTTAGCGGCCAGCGCGGTTCCTCCACGGCGCTGAGGCGTCCGTAGATTTCGAACGTCGCGCCTTTGACCAGCTGTGCTGTCCGGTCCTTGGCCTCGCGGGCCCCGGGCGAAAGCTTCGCCATAACGCGATACTTGGACAGCTCGCTCTTCTGCTCGGCAAATTCGATTTGTCCGCTGACCGGGTCGTAACTCTTGACGGCCCCGGAGAAGTGATAGCTCCGGCGCAGCCAACCCTCGTAGAGTCTCTTCCGGTGGAGATTCTTGACGATGCCGTTCTGGGGTTGGAAAACCCCCGCTGTGTCGAATTGGGGTGAGAGTTTGTCCGGGTTGTCCGCCACCCAGACGGCGCGGAGGAGCGCCGGGGGATCCAGTTCCGGAAACCCGGAACCCAGCGCCACGTTGACCTTCATCTCGCCATGGTCTTCTACCGTGCCGGAGACTTCCAGGGTCGGAAAATCCTTGGCCTGCAACGTGAGTTTCTTCGGTCCGGCCGGGATGCGCTCCACGGTCAGGGGTGTCTGGCCGATGGACCGGCCCTCCAGCCGCACCGTAGCGCCCGCCGGGGTGGTTTCGACCGTCAGCTTGCCATGGGGCAGACGCACGGTCTCGGCGGATTCGACGTTCTCCGTGATGGTGGTCTTGAAGTTCAGGGCCGGCCACGCCGGGTATTGAATCGAGAGCTGGCACTCGCCGGGGGGCAGCTGGGGGATGGTGAACGGCGTCTGGCCCAGCACGGTCTCGCCCCGCCGCACCGTGGCTCCGGTGGGATCGGAGTCGAGGCGCAGGGATCCGCTCTTGAATTGAACCGCGACCTCAGTCGCGCCCCCGGCGGCTACGTTCACTTCCCGGCGGACCTCCGGCCAGCCTTCCGACCGGGCCGTGAGGACGTATTTGCCCGCCGGCAGCCCCGCCAGTTCCTGACTGGCGGCACCCTCGGAGGTGCCCTTGGTGCCGGCGCCCGCGGTTTCGCCGGTGGGCGCGACGCGGGTCGCTTCAATTATGGTATCGGCGCGGTTGGATTTCACGACCAGGCGCCCGGTTGTCAGGGGGTCTGGCGGCGCGGCGGAGGCGGCGGCCGCGGCTGTCCGCTCCGACGGCTGGCTCAATCGGAACACACCGAAGGCGATCAGGGCCACGCCCGCGAGGACCGCGGGCGCAAACCAGCGCTTGCGCATCAGCGAGGACGCAGTTTGCGCCGTCGACGGGGTTGCTGCAGGGGAGGGAGCGCGGGGAGCACCCGCGCCCTTGGCAGTCACCTTGGGGGATTCCTTGTCGTTCATGTGAGGTCGGCCCGCGCCACCTGCTTAAACCAGCTGCTGGCCGGAGCAACGAGTTTTTCGGTGGAATCTAAGCCTTCGGGCCACGATGGCGTGAAGAACCTCAGGGCTCGAACCGCCCTGACGACGGCTGACGGCAGCCCCGCGGTCAGCATATGCCCTACAGCCTGAGGGCCAAAGGCTCCTCGCGCTCAGACCGAGTCCCACGCCCGGGTGGCGACCGGATCGCGACCCTCGTCGTATTCGATGTGGTCGATGATGGTCTCGATGGGCTTGCCGGTCAGGCCGGCGTCGCGGATGCGCTG
>CAZZDB010000197.1:0-6928 GCA_964652485.1 uncultured Oleiharenicola sp. | reverse complement strand
GCGAGATGAACGTCGGCCAGGACAGCGACTTCACGCGCGAGCAGTTCCTCGTCCGGTACAACAGCGAACTCGCCAACAATCTCGGCAACCTCGTCAACCGCACGCTCAACATGACGACCCGCTTTGCCGGCGGGGTGCTTCCGGCGGCGGACACAACGGAAGACCTCGAGCGCGGGCTGCAAGAACTCTGGGCGAAGACCCGCGATGAATTCATTCTGCTCTGCGAGGGGTTCCAGTTCCACACGGCCCTGGAGCGCGCGATGTTTTTCCTGACGGAAACGAACGCCTACATCGAGAAGCGCGCCCCGTGGAAGCTCGGGAAATCGGCGGAGGCAAAGGACCAGGCCCTGCTGCGCAGCTCGCTGGCGACGATGGCGGAGGCGCTGCGCCTCGGCGTGGCCCTCATCCAGCATGTGACGCCTGCCACCGCCGGGACGATCAATGCGGTCCTCGGCCATACGCCCGGGGCCGTCTGGCGGGATGAGCTGGTGTGGAGCGGCCGACTCACCGGCAACAAGGTGGCGGCGTCGCTCGTGCTCTTTCCCCGCCCGCAAGCGGCGGACAAACCGGCGGCGAAGTCGTGACGGTCCTTCCCGTCAAACCCACGGAGAACGTCTCGCCCGGATCGTTGCGCGAGTTTCTGGGGGAATGCCGGGAGATCGCGCGAAAGAGCGGCCGGCCCCAACTGGTCAGCATCAGCCTGGCGGTCGATCACCTGGATCCGCTCGCCGTGCTCGAGTCGATCTTCGAGCCCGACCAGCTGCACTTCTATGCCGAGCGGCCGGCGCAGGGTTTTGCCGTGGCGGGGGCCGAGGCGGTGCTGGAGTTCATCACGGAGGGCATGGACCGGTTCATCCGGGCGCGCGACCACGTCGCCCGGGTGCTCGCCGACACGATCGCCGTGGGCCCACTCGACGAACCGTTTGCCGGCCCGCACTTTTTCTTTGCCTGCGGTTTCTCGCCGCGGGCGGCGAAGGGCGCCGCCTTTCCGGCCCTGCGGCTGTTCGTGCCGCGCTGGCAGGTGGCGCGCATGGGCGACAGCACGGTGGCCGTCGCGAACCTACTCGTCGCGCCGGACGCGCCCCTGGACCTGCTCGCCGCGAAAGTCTGGAAGGCCCACGAGAAGTTCCGCGCCTTTGACTATCGCAGCGCGCAGCGGAAGGAGCGCCCTTCGGCCCCCAAGCGGGTGGAGGAGATCGGCGGGACGGACGCCTATCGCCCGGCGGTCGGCCGGGCGCTGACAGAGATCGCCCGCGGAGACTACCGCAAGATCGTGCTCGCCCGGGCCAAGCGTCTGACGACCACTGAGGAGTTTCACCCGCTCGGCGTGCTCAACCACCTGCGCGGTCATTTTCCTTCCTGCTATGCCTTCTCCATCGCGAACGGCCGCGGACAGAGTTTCATCGGGGCGACCCCGGAGCGCCTCGTCCGGGTGGCCGGCGGGCGGATGCACACCGAGGCGCTGGCGGGTTCCGCGCCGCGCGGTGAATCGGCCAGTGAGGACGCCGGCTTCGCCCGGGCCTTGCTGCAGAGCGAAAAGGACCTGCGCGAGCACCGGCTGGTCTTTGAATCCATCGCCCGCCGCCTCGCCGACCTCGGGCTGAAGCTCGAGCGCGCGGACCAGCCGCGGCTGCTCGGTCTCGCCAACGTCCAGCACCTGCACCTGCCCATCAGTGCCACGCTGCCACCCGGGGTGCATGTCCTGGATCTGGTGGCGCGTTTGCACCCGACGCCGGCGGTGGGCGGCACACCGCGGGAACCGGCGATCGCGGCCCTCGACCACCTGGAGCCGTTTGCGCGGGGACTCTACGCCGGGCCGCAGGGCTGGGTCGACCATCGAGGAGGCGGGGAGTTCTTCGTCGGCATCCGCTCGGCCCTCATCGACGGCCACACCGCGGTCGCCTACGCCGGGGCCGGCATCGTGGCGGGATCATCACCGGAGAAGGAATTTGCCGAAACGGAATTGAAGTTCAAGGCTCTGATCGAAGCCCTGACCAACGCATGACCGCGGCGCCCACTTTTTCCCTCGATTACCGCAACGCGAACAGCGTTTGGGGCGGTGTGCTGGTCGAAACGCTGCACCGGCTCGGCCTGCGCCACGCGGTGATCTCGCCGGGCTCGCGCTCGACCCCCCTGACCATGGCCTTCGCGCGGCATCCGGTCGTCGAGTCGATTCCGGTGCTGGATGAACGCTCGGCGGCGTTCTTTGCCCTCGGGCTGGCCAAGCGCACCCAGCGCCCGGTCGTGGTGCTGTGCACGAGCGGCACGGCGGGGGCGAACTATTTCCCGGCGGTGATCGAGGCCCAGGAGAGTGGCGTGCCGCTCATCGTGATCACGGCCGACCGTCCGCCCGAGATGCGTGAGTGCCGGTCGGGTCAGACCATCGACCAGCAGAAACTCTACGGCAGCCACGTGAACTTCTACCACGAACTGGCCGTACCGGCGGCCACCGGGCCGCTGTTGCGCTATCTGCGCCAGACGGTCATCCAGGCTTGGGAGCGATCGCAATGGCCCGAGGCGGGGCCGGTACACCTGAATGCGCCTTTCCGCGATCCGCTGGCACCGGTGCGGGACGGGAGCACGAAGGCGCGCCGGAAGCAGCTGGACGAGGCGGAGTTCTTCGCGGCGGTCCGGCCTCCGCCGCGCGTGCTGGCCCGGATCGAGCCGGTTGATTTTCCGGTCAACAAGCGCGGCCTCATCATCGCCGGTCCGGCGGACCACGGGCTGTCGGCGATGGAGGCCGGCATAATGGCTGGCCTGGCCTACGACCTCGGGTGGCCGGTGCTGGCGGACGGCCTGTCTGGGATGCGGGGGGACGCGGAGCGCTATCCGACCATGATCACCCGGTATGATGCCGTCTTGCGCAGCGCGAAGGCGGCCCGGCAGCTGAAACCGGAGGTGGTGCTCTGCGTCGGTGGCTGGCCGGTGAGCAAGTCTCTGCGAGCCTGGCTGGAGGCCTCCGCCCCGGAAGTCTGGATGGTGACGAACCGGGCGCAGAATCTCGACGCCTTGCATCTGGCGACCCGGCATGTGCGCTGCGGCCTGTGGGCCTTCGCTGAAAGCGTCGCCTCCTCGGAATGGCGGCACGACGATTACGTCCGGCTCTGGCAGACGGCGGATGCGGCCGTGGGCCGCAGCCTGGCGCTGGGACTGGCCCGGGCTCACCCCGGCTTCGAGGGCGCGGTGGTGCCCCGGCTGGCGGCGCATCTGCCCGCGCAATCCGCCCTGATGGTGGCTAATTCCATGCCGGTGCGCGATGTCGAGTTCTTCTGGCCGGCCAACGATCTCGGGCATCAGATGTTTTTCAACCGCGGGGCGAACGGGATCGATGGTACGCTCTCGACCGCGCTGGGCATCGCCCACGCCGGGGCGCCCGCGGTGCTGCTGACCGGTGATCTGGCCCTGTTGCACGATGCCAACGGTTTCCTGCTCCGGCCGAAACTCCACGGCAGTCTGACCATCGTGCTCATCAACAACGATGGTGGAGGCATCTTTGAGCACCTGCCGGTCGCCGGCTTCAACCCGCCGTTCGAGGAGTTCTTTGCCACGCCTCAGCACGCGGATTTCAAGAAGCTCTGCGCGGCACACAAGGTGCCCCATGTGCTCGTGCGCGACTGGACGCAGCTGACCGATCTGGTCGCGCAGCTGCCAAGCCAGGGCATCCGGGTGCTGGAAGTGCGCACAGATCGGAAGCGCGACGCCGCTTTCCGGCAGAAGCTGTTCGCCGCCGCCGCCCGGGCCGTGGAACAGGCCCTGGGCTAGCCCAGTTGGTCCGCACCGCCCGGAAGCTTCAGAGCTGGATCGGCATGCCTACCTCGATGATCTGCATCGGCGGCAGGTGATAGTAATCGCGCGCCTGGCGGGCGTTGCGGCTGAGGAAGGCGTAGAAATGCTTCTGCCATTCGAACATGCGGCTGTCGCCGCCGGTGATGATCATCTCGCGGTTGAAGTAGTAGGTGGCCTCGTTGAGCTTCAGTGGCACCCCGGCGTCGCGCACCTTTTCCATCAGGGTGGAGACGTCAGGAGACTCCATGTAGCCGTAGCGACCGACGGCGCGCCAGACTCCCTGGCCGATCTCAAGGACGGTGAAACGCTCGGATTCGTCCACGGTCGGCACGTCCTCGGTCGTGATGCTGAGCAGGACGACGGTCTCGTGCAGCACCTTGTTGGCCTTGACGTGATGCAGCAGGACGAGCGGCGTGCCCGTGGGGTTGCCGGCCATGAACACACCCGTGCCGCGCACACGCGTGATACGGTCGCTACAGGCGATGTTGCGCAGTTCGTCCTCGGTGATCTCGTTGGCGTAGATGCGGCGGAAGATCTCGTTCTTGCCGCTTTTCCATGTGTGCATGATGGCGAGCAACCCGAGACCCACGAGGATGGGCAACCAGCCGCCGTCGGAGAATTTGTGGAGGTTGGCGCCCACGAAGGCCGTCTCGATGACCAGAAAGAAGGCGGCAAGCGGCAGGATGGACCACCAGCCCCACTGCCAGCGCTGGCGGGTCACACGAAAGAAGGCCAACGTGGTCACGAGCATGGTGCCGGTGACGGCGATGCCGTAGGCCGCCGCCAGATGCTCGCTGGACCCGAAGGTGAGCACCACATAGATGGAACCCAGGGCCAGGGCGATGTTGACGAGGGGCAGGTAGATCTGGCCAAAGTGCAGCGCGTTGGTGTATTTGATGAGCAGGCGGGGAAAGTACCCGAGCTGGATTGCCTGCCGGGTCAGGGAATAGGTGCCGGAAATGAGCGCCTGGCTGGCGATGACGGCCGCGGCGATCGACAGGCCGATCAACGCGAGCCGGGGCATGCCTTCCGGCACCAGGGCGAAGAAAAGGTTGTCGATCTGCGTGGGATTCTTCAGGGCAAACGCCCCTTGGCCGAAATAGTTCAGGAGCAAGCCCGGGAAGGCGACGCCATACCAGGCCAGCGCGATGTACTTGCGGCCGAAATGGCCCATGTCCGCATACAGCGCCTCGGCCCCGGTCACCGCGAGGACGACCGCGCCGAGGATCAGGGCCGCATTGGCGGGATGGGCGATCAAAAGGTTGAGTCCGTGCAGGGGATTGGCCGCGCGGAGTATCCCGGGGTTGTCCATGATATGCCAGAGGCCGATGATTCCGATGGTTATGAACCAGCCGAGCATCACGGGGCCAAAAACATGGCCGATCTTCTGCGTGCCCTTGTATTGAAAGTAAAACAGGGCGGCCAGGATCACGCAGGAGATCGCCGGGATGTAATGTTCGTAGGCCGGTTCGATGCTCTTCAAGCCCTCGACGGCACCCAACACCGAGATGGCGGGCGTGATGACACCGTCGCCATAGAGCAGAGCGGCGCCGAACAGCACCAGCAGGGTGAACAGGCCGGTGCGGGCTGCCTTGGGCCGGTCCGCGTGGGTCAACGCCAGCAGCGCAAAGATACCCCCTTCGCCCCGGTTGTCGGCCTTCATGACGAACAGCAGGTATTTTAGGCAGACGACAACCACGAGAGCCCAGAACACCAGCGACAATGCGCCGAGGATGCCGGCCGCCCGGTGGCCGGCGGGCAAGGCATTGATGCACTCCCGCAGGGCGTACAATGGACTCGTGCCGATATCGCCAAACACCACACCCAGCGCCCCTAGGGTGAGCCCGGCACTTACGGCGGTGCTGACCTTGGGAGCATTGTTCTGCATGAAAGGTGCATTGTTGGGCCGCAGCCCCGCAGTCCAAGCAGTTTTCCGGGGAGATTCGGAAACTGCTTGACCGCTCTGGTAAATATGGAGCGGACACCCAAAAACGGTTGCCGCTCAGGGAGCTTCCGATAGCCTTGGCACATGTCTCCTTCCTGGAAAACCGCCAAAGTCTACGAAGACATTATCTACGCGAAAGCCGCCGGCATGGCCAGGATCACCATCAACCGGCCGGAAAAACGCAATGCCTTCCGGCCCCAGACGGTCGCCGAGATGCACGATGCGCTACTGGATGCCCGCGAGGACCAGTCCATCGCGGTCGTTTTCCTAACGGGCGCCGGCCCAGCCAAGGACGGCAAATACGCCTTTTGTGCCGGTGGCGACCAGTCGGTCCGTGGCCACGGTGGTTACATCGACGGCAAAGGGGTGCCGCGCCTGAATGTCCTCGAGGTGCAGAAGCTCATCCGTTCGATGCCCAAGGTCGTCATCGCCCTCGTCGCCGGCTACGCCATCGGCGGCGGCCATGTGCTGCATGTCATGTGCGACCTCACCATCGCGGCCGACAACGCCATCTTTGGGCAGGTCGGCCCCAAGATGGGCAGCTTCGACGGCGGTTTCGGTTCGAGTTACCTGGCCCGCATGGTCGGACAGAAGAAAGCGCGCGAAATCTGGTTCCTCTGCCGGCAATACGACGCGGCCGAGGCGCTCGCGATGGGCCTCGTGAACAAGGTCGTGCCGGTAAAGGAGCTTGAGGCCGAAGGCGTCGCCTGGGCGCAGGAAATTCTCCAGCGCAGTCCGCTCGCCATCCGCTGCCTCAAGTCCGCCTTTAATGCCGAGCTCGACGGCCAGAGCGGAATCCAGGAGCTCGCCGGCAATGCCACGATGCTCTATTACATGACCGAGGAGGCGAAGGAGTTCATGACGGCCCAGAAGGAGAAACGGAAACCGAAGGCAGAGAAGTTTCCGTGGCTGCCCTAGGGGCGGCGTCCGGCGCCCCGGACCGGAACCGGGCCTGCATCCGCGGTCGTGCCCGATTGCCATCAAAGAAGGGTGACGTGGGCAGCAAGCGGAAGGTCTACGTGGATCAAACTGTGGTTCAAGGCGGCGGAATCCGGATCGCGCAGGCAAAAGGAATACGCTTCGCCCAGCGCGATGTGGTTCGAGGCATTCTCATCGAGCAACGCGTGATAGAGCAGCCGGTCGGATCGCGCCGAAACAGGCGGCGGACTTACTATCGCCACTTCGCCCAGACGGGTC